>NZ_JAQGJD010000240.1 GCF_028290785.1 Tardiphaga sp.
TGCGGGCCAAGAACAGGCCAAACGCACAGTGAAGCACCGTGCCCTCAACTGGCCAAGCAAAAGCAAAGATCGCATAATTGCTCATTCCTGGATGCCTCCAAGGATTGCCCGCCCAACCAAATGTAGACCTGGGCTCATAGCCACGCAAATCGCGATCCCTATCGCGATCAGCAAAGGACCGATGCTGACAGCAACGAGTCCGTAGAAGAACGCGAACATTGGCCCAATAAAGCCTACCGATATAAATGCGGCGGCAAGCGAATTGACCAGATTGGCGAACAGCTTCAACTGTTCATTAGATGCAGCCTTGTTCATGAGGCGTCCTGGAGCCGTTTGCGCCCGTATTTGACACGCTTAAGTTGCGTTCGTAAATACCAGCCGGATCAGGCAGCCTTTGTCGGCTCCGCCGAAATGATCACAAATGCCTGCGCCAGCGGCCAGTCGTCGGTGATGGTGAGATCGATCCTCGCCTCATACCCCGCGGGAGTGAGCGCCTGCAGCCGGGCCAGCGCCCCGCCGGTGAGCCGCATGGTGGGCCGCCCGCCCGGCAGGTTGACCACGCCCATGTCGCGCCACCAGACGCCCTGCCGGATCCCCGTGCCGAGGGCCTTGGAACAGGCCTCCTTGGCGGCGAAGCGCTTGGCATAGGTCGCCACCAGCATCTTCTCGTTGCCGGCGCGGCGTTGCGCTTTGGCGCGCTCCGCGTCGGTGAAGATGCGGTCGAGAAAACGTTCGCCATGGCGCTCGATCACCTTGGCGACGCGGGTAATGTCGATCAGGTCGTTGCCGATGCCGATGATCATGCGCTGGCCGTCAGCAGTCCCCGCCCCCGCACCATCGCCGCCCGCATGGCGCGCACGGTTTCGCCGAGGCCCACGAACAGCGCTTCGCCGATCATGTAGTAGCCGATGTTCAGCTCCATGATCTCGGGCAGCGCCGCGATAGTCTCGGCGGTGGCGTAATCGAGGCCGTGGCCGGCATGGACTTCGAGGCCGGCGGATTTTGCCAGCGCCGCGCCCTTGACGATGCGCTGCCATTCGCTGGCGGCTTTCGCTGTGTCGCCGTCCTCGATGGCATCGCACCAGGCGCCGGTGTGCAGCTCGATCACCGGGGCGCGCAACTTGGCGGCTATCTCGATCTGCCTGACATCGGCGGCGATGAACAGCGAGACGCGCACGCCGGCGTCGTTGAACCGGGCGATCACCGGCGCCAGCGCGTTATGCTGGCCGGCCACGTCGAGGCCGCCTTCGGTGGTCAGTTCTTCCCTGCGCTCCGGTACCAGGCAGACCGCGTGCGGCCTGGTCGCCAGCGCGATCTCGACCATGTCCGGCGTGGCCGCCATTTCGAAATTTAGCGGCTTGGAAATCTCGGCCTTCAGCCGGACCATATCCTCGTCGCGAATATGGCGGCGGTCTTCGCGCAGATGCGCGGTGATGCCGTCGGCGCCGGCCTCGATGGCGGCGAGTGCCGCGCGCACCGGATCGGGACGCCGCCCGCCGCGCGCATTGCGCAAGGTGGCGACGTGATCGATGTTGACGCCGAGGCGTAGCGGCAGAGGCTTGGTCATGACGGCATTCCGGGAGGCTTGAAGAGGACGCTATCCGTTGACGCGTTCGACCTTGGCGACGACGGCCTTGGCGCGCAACTGGTTGATGATAGCGCTGAGATGCTTGAGGTCATAGACCTCGATATCGATGTTCTGCTCGGTGAAATCAGGGGAGCGGCGGTGCATGCTGATATTGTCGATATTGCCGTCGTGGTCAGCGATGACCTGGGCGATCTGCGCCAGACTGCCCGGCTCGTTGACGTTCTGCACGAACAGACGCGCCGGGAAGCGTTGCGGCGAGGATTCATCAACATCCCAGCGCGCGTCGACCCAGCGCTCCGGTTCTTCCTCAAAATCCTTCAGCGCCGGCGACTGGATCGGATAGATCGTGATGCCCTCGCCCGGCGTGACGATGCCGACGATTCGGTCGCCCGGCACGGCGCCGCCGTTCGGCGCGAATTTCACCGGCAGATCGGGGTTGAAGCCGCCGATCGAAATGATCGAGGTGACCTTTGCCGCGCCGTCGGGCGTTTTCACCCTGTCCGCCGTGGCCTTCCGGTTACTGGCGGCAAAGCGGCCGACCCGCTCTTCCTTGTAGTCCGGATACATCGCGCGGGCGACGTCCGAGGCGCGCAGTTCGCCGCGCCCGACCGAAGCCATCACGTCATCGATCGAGGACCTCGCCAACCGCGGCAGCGCGCCCTTCAACTGGTCGTCGGCATATTCCATCTTGGCGCGCACGAACAGGCGCTCGACGATGCGGCGGCCAAGGCCGGCATACTGGTCGCGCACCGCGGTGCGGGTAGCACGACGGATCGCGGCGCGCGCCTTGCCGGTAACGGCCAGCGATTCCCACGCCGACGGCGGCGCCTGCTGCGCGGCCGACGTCAGCACTTCCACCTCGTCGCCATTCTGCAGCTCCGAGGACAGCGGCGCGAACTTGCCGTTGATCTTGCAGCCCACCGCGCTGTTGCCGACGTCGGTATGCACGGCATAGGCGAAATCGACCACATTGGCGTTGCGCGGCAGCGCAATCAGTTTGCCCTTGGGGGTGAAGCAGAACACCTGGTCGTGAAACAGTTCGAGCTTGGTATGCTCGAGGAACTCTTCCGGATTGGTGCTCTCCGACAGGATTCCGATGGTGTGGCGCAGCCAGGAGAACGCGTTGGATTCGCGCTGCAGCATCTCGGTCGGCGAACCCTTGCCATCCTTGTAGAAGGCATGCGCGGCGATGCCGTATTCGGCGATCTGGTTCATGTCCTCGGTGCGAATCTGCAGTTCGACGCGCTGGTTGCCGGGGCCGATCACGGTGGTGTGGATCGAACGGTAGTCGTTCTGCTTTGGCGTCGAGATGTAGTCCTTGAAGCGACCAGGCACCACCGGCCAGGTGGTATGCACCACGCCGAGCGCGCGGTAGCAGGCTTCCATGTCCTTCAGCACGACCCGAAAGCCGAAGATGTCCGAGAGCTGCTCGAAGCCGACCGACTTGCGCTTCATCTTGGTCCAGATCGAGAACGGCCGTTTGCGGCGGCCGCTGACCCGGGCGGCGATGCCATTCTTCTCCAGGTTCGTGGAGAGCTGACTTTCGATCATGCCGATCAGGTTGCGGTTACGCTCCGCCAGCGAATCCAGCCGCTGCATCACCACCTGATAGGCGTCGGGATCGAGCACCTTGAAGGACAGCTCCTCCAGTTCCTCGCGCATTTCCTGCATGCCCATGCGGCCGGCCAGCGGCGCATAGATGTCGAGGGTTTCCTCGGCGATGCGGCGGCGCGACGCCGGCGGCATGAATTCCATGGTCCGCATGTTGTGCAGGCGGTCGGCGAGTTTGATCAGCAGCACGCGAACGTCGTCCGCGATGGCCAGCAGCAGCTTGCGCAGGTTTTCCGCCTGCTTGGCCTCGCGCGACACCAGCTCCAGCCGCTTCAGCTTGGTCAGGCCCTCGACCAGCGCACCGATCTCGGCGCCGAACAGCCGGTCGATCTCGGCCCGCGTGGCCTCGGTGTCCTCGATGGTGTCGTGCAGCAGCGCAGCGACGATGGTGGCATCATCGAGCTTGAGGTCGGTGAGAATCGCCGCCACTTCCAGCGGATGGGTGAAATACGGATCGCCCGAGGCCCGCGTCTGCTCGCCGTGGGCGACCATGGCGTAGACATAGGCGCGGTTCAGCATGTCTTCGTCGGTATTGGGATTGTACGACCTGACGCGCTCGACCAGGTCGTATTGCCGCATCATCCGCGCGCGCGAGGCGCGCGGCACCTTGGCCGGCGCCGCGGGCGTGACAGGCGTCGCCGATGGCTCGGCCGCGACCGTGTCGCTCGCCGCCTGCATCTGCCGTGAAGTACGGCGCGAAGTCGCCATCGTGGCCTCGTTTCCGTCAGGACCATGTCGGACCTGCACTGTTCGCCACAAGTTTGCCCTGAAAGTGTCCGCAAAAGCAAAGGCCCGGACAACGGTCCGGGCCTTGCAAAGAATTGATCGTCGAGAAGGTTAAACGAACAGGCCGAATACCTAATTATTCGTCTTCCTCGGGCTGCTCTTCCGGCGGCGCCAGGCCTTCGAGCCCCTTCAGAAGCTCCTCTTCCGTCATGCGCTCGACCGCGACTTCGGTATCGTCGGCATCGACGCTGGCACCGGCCGAACCGATCAGCGGGATGGTGTCCGGTTCGGGTTCGTCGACCTCGACGAACTTCTGCAGCGAATGCACCAGCTCCTCGCGGAGGTCTTCCGGAGAAATCGTCGAATCGGCAATCTCGCGCAGCGATACGACAGGATTCTTGTCGTTGTCGCGATCGATCGTCAGTTGCGACCCCGACGAGATCATGCGCGCCCGGTGGGCAGCCAGCAGGACCAGGTCAAACCGGTTATCGACTTTATCGATGCAATCTTCGACGGTGACGCGCGCCATTAAATGTCGCTCCGTTGGTGTGGGGACCGAATATGATGATTAGACCTGCTAGGTATAGGGGCTCGAGGACATTCGCAAGGCCCAAATTTGGCATCTGGCGTGGCGGGCTTCCGTCTGATACCCCATTATGATACCCTGCGTCGGACCAGAAAGATACCGACATCCGACGTTAGACCCCTTCTCCGCCGACACCAAAACGCTTCATTGCAACTGCAAATGTATGGGCTTATCGGTCCCACGTCACATGATGCACGATGCAATGAACCCAAGTGAGCCGTTTGCGACGCTCCACTTCGTTCAATGTGCGGTCAATTAGGCCGTGCCAAAAACGTTAACAACAACAAACCATATGAGAACACTTGATGTCCCCCACATCTGACAAGATCGCCCTGTTCATTGACGGTGCCAATTTGTACGCCACCGCCAAGACGCTTGGCTTCGACATCGACTACAAGCGCCTCCTCAAGGAGTTCCAAAGCCGCGGTACGCTGGTCCGCGCGTTTTATTACACCGCGATCATCGAAGATCAGGAATATTCGTCGATTCGCCCCTTGATCGACTGGCTCGACTACAATGGCTACACCGTGGTTACCAAGGCGACCAAGGAGTTCATCGACGCGTCCGGCCGCCGCAAGGTCAAGGGCAACATGGACATCGAGCTCGCAGTCGATGCGATGGAGCTGGCCGAACACGTCGATCAGATCGTGCTGTTCTCCGGCGACGGTGATTTCCGCTCGCTGGTTGAAGCCGTCCAGCGCCGCGGCGTCCGCGTCACCGTGGTCTCGACCATCTCCAGCCAGCCGCCGATGATTGCCGACGAGTTGCGCCGTCAGGCCGATGTGTTTACCGATCTGGTCGAACTGCAGGGCAAGCTCGGCCGCGATCCCGCCGAACGCCCGGCACCGCGCGAGCCACGTCACCAGACGCCGCAATTCCTGCAGCGCGCGACCACCATGGCGCCACGAGGCGATGACGAAGAATTCGAAGACTAAGACGCTTATTAGCAGACAACAGCCGGCGGTAGTCGCACCCGTGATTTCCGCTGGCAGCTCGACCTACCCCGGGCGTGACTGCCCGTTGTGTCCGCGCCTCGTCGAATATCGCATGGAGCTGCGGGCGCGCGATCCCGGCGGGTTCAATTCGCCAGTACCGTCGTTCGGCGATTCGGACGCCGCGCTGCTGATCGTAGGCCTCGCGCCTGGAGCGCAAGGCGCCAATCGCACTGGCCGGCCATTTACCGGCGACTATGCCGGTGACCTGCTCTACGGCACGCTACTCGAATACGGTTTTGCCAGCGGGCAATTTCTGGCGCGGCCCGATGACGGGCTCACCTTGCAGGATTGCCGCATCACCAATGCGGTGCGTTGCGTGCCGCCGCAGAACAAGCCGCTGCCCGTCGAGATCAACACCTGCCGGCCGTTCTTGATTGCCACCATAGAAACGATGCCGCGGCTGCGCGCCATCGTGCTGCTCGGCCGCGTCGCCCATGACACCATGCTGAAGACGCTCGGCATCCGCGCGGTGCTGGCACCGTTTTCCCACGGCGCGGTGCACGACGCCGGCCGCTTCAAGCTGTACGACAGCTACCACTGCTCGCGCTACAACACGAATACGCGGGTGCTCACCACGGACATGTTTCGCAGCGTGTTCGCCCGGGTGAAGGCGGATCTGAGTCAGTAGATCGCCGTCGTGGCTGGCTTGTTCATCGAATCGTCTGCGAGACGAACTCGATGAAGGCGCGCACCTTGGCGGCCGGGTGATGACGCGACGGGTACAGGGCGTAGAGCGAGAACCTCTCGTCGGGCCAATCCGGAAACAGATTTACAAGCCGCCCATCCGCAAGCAGTTGCTTCACCGCGATGGCGAGCACCTGGCAAATGCCGGTGCCCGCGAGGCACTCGGTGAGCATGGTGCCGGCGTCGCTCAACATCAGCCGGCTTGAGATCCGGACCGGCAGGATCTCGCTTTTACGATGAAATTCCCAGTCATAGGGACGTCCGGTAAGCGGGTCGCGAAAGTCGATGCATAGATGCTTCAACAGATCCTGCGGCGTTGGCGGCCGCCCGTGGCGTTGCAGATAGGCCGGCGAAGCCACGGTCTGAACCTGGATGTCCGCGAGTTTTCGCGACACCAGTGAAGCGCCGAGCGGGTCGCCAAAGCGGATGGCGACGTCGATGCCATCCGCCACCAGGTCGCCGACGTGCTCGCGCGTGATGGTCTCCAGCGCCAGTTCGGGATACTGCGCCAGGAAATCTCCCAGATGACCGGCCAGCACCAGCCGCGAAAACAGCGGATCGACGTTGACGCGTAACCGGCCGCGCACCCGCGCCGATGCCCCGGTCGCGTCGATCGCCGCCTCCTCGATCTCCTCAAGCGACGGGCGCACGCGTTCATAGAAGCGCCGCCCCTCGTCGGTCAGTGCGACCGAGCGCGTGGTGCGATCCAGCAGACGCACGCCAAGTCGCGCCTCCAGCCGGGCAATGGCGTGGCTGACACCGGAAGCCGACATGCCCAGCGCCTCGGCCGCGCGCGAAAAGCCGCCGCTTTCGATCACCGCATCCAGCACCGTCACACCGGTCAGAAGCCGTCCATCCATTCTGCCATTCCTGATATCTAGTCATCAGTCATGTGACTAATTCCCATTTCAGTCAAATTCGGAGAGATGACACAACGGCACCGCCACCCCGTTCACAGGAGCCCCATCATGTTCGCCATCACCGGAGCCACCGGCAAAGTGGGAGGTGCGGTTGCCCGCACCCTGCTGGCCGCCCATCGATCCGTTCGCGTCGTCGTCCGAGATATCGACAAAGGCAAAGCCTGGTCGGCGTGTGGCGCCGCGGTCGCCGTCGCCGACAGCGGCGATGCCGCGGCACTGACAGCGGCGTTCTCGGACAGCGAGGGCGTCTTCGTGATGTTGCCGTCGACCTTCGATCCGACGCCGGGCTTCTCCGAGGCGCGGGCTGTAGTCACCGCTTTCCGCGCCGCGCTGCTGCAGGCCCGGCCTGCGAAAGTCGTGGTGCTTTCGACCATCGGCGCCGATGCGTCGCAGCCGAACCTGCTCAATCAACTGGGACTGCTGGAAACAGCTCTCGCCGACCTGCCGATGCCAGTGGCGTTCCTGCGCGCGGCCTGGTTCATGGAGAATGCTTCGTGGGATGTCGCGGCTGCGCGGACCGATGGCGCGATCACGAGCTACCTGCAGCCGCTGGACAAGGCGTTCCCGATGATCGCCACTGACGATGTGGGCCGCACCGCGGCCGAACTGCTTCTCGATAGCTGGAGCGATCGACGCGTCGTCGAACTCGAAGGTCCGTTTCGTGTCTCGCCGAACGACATTGCTGGCGCCTTTTCACGCGCGCTGAACCGGCCGGTCACGGCCCGTATCGTTGCACGCGACAGCTGGGATGCACTGTTTCGCGCGCAGGGCATGCGGAACCCCACGCCGCGCATGCAGATGCTCGATGGCTTCAACGACGGCTGGATCGACTTTGCCCAGCGCGACGCTGGTTCGCGCAAGGGAACGATCGCCATCGACCAGGCGATTGCCGCGCTAGTGGCGAGGACGCCGTCCGACGCCGGTTAGATCGCAGCCAGTTCAGACCGGGTTGGCCTTCAGCCATGCCAGCACGTCACCCGCGTTCCTGTCCGGCGGAAACACCGGATAGAATACATGGGTGATTTTGGCGTCGTCGATGACCAGCGCCAGCCGCTTGATCATGGTGAGGTTGGCGACCTCCATGGTCGGCAGATCGAGCGCGTGGGTGAGTTCGAGTTGTTGGTCCGACAGCACCGGAAACGGCAGATGCAATCGCGACGCCATCTCGGTCTGGTAGTCGTTGTCCTGCGTCGATAGTCCGAACACATGGCTGGCGCCAGCGGCCTTGAGCTCGGCGAACAGATCGCGGAACGCGCAGGTCTGCGGCGTGCAGCCACGTGCGCCGGGGATCATGTCCCAGTCATCGACCAGCGCGATCTTGCCGGGCTCGCCGGTGCGCGGATAGCCGAACACGACGACGCGGCCTTTCAGCTCGGAGAGCGTCACCGCGGTGTCGTTGGTGGCGCGCAGGCTGACCGGCGGGATCGCCAGGCCGACCAGATGCGCCGCGGCACCGTCATCCTCGGGAGCCGGGATCTTGCTCCAGTCGACTTCCAGAAGATTGCTTTGAGTCATCAAGTCCTCGTCCGGTCGTAGGATTGGTTGAGCGCTTTGCGAAACCCATTACCTCAGTGTCGCTGTCGATGGGTTTCGCAAGGGCTCAACCCATCCTGCAGATCAGCCCCTCGCGCGCATGAGACGGCCCTTCTCGCGGCCCCAGTCGCGATCCTTCTCGCTGGCACGCTTGTCGTGGAGCTGCTTGCCCTTGGCCAGCGCCAGTTGCAGCTTCACCCGGCCGCGCTCGTTGAAATACATCTTCAGCGGCACCAGAGTCATGCCCTGGCGCTCCACCGCGCCCATCAGCTTGTTGATCTGCTTACGGTGCATCAGCAGCCGTCGCGGCCGCTTCGGCTCGTGGTTGAAGCGGTTCGCCTGCAGATATTCGGGGATGTTGCAGTTGATCAGCCAGATTTCGCCGTTCTTGGGATCGGCATAGGATTCCGCGATGGTCGACTTGCCATTGCGGATCGACTTGACCTCGGTGCCGGTCAGTTCGATGCCGGCCTCCAGCGTGTCCTCGATCGCGTAATGGAATCGCGCCTTGCGGTTTTCCGCGATCACCTTGATCGGGCGCTCTTTCTTCTCAGCCATCGTCTGGGTGCCCTGGGCGTTATCTTGGAAAACATAAGCCCGATAACGCGCGCTTCAAGCGTGAGGCTTACGCCTTCTTGAGCAGGTCGCGGATCTCGGTCAGCAGTTCTTCTTGGCGGCTTGGCTTCGGCGGCTCCGCCGGCTTCGCCGCATCGTTGCGCTTCAGCCGGTTCATGAAGCGGATCACCGAGAACAGCACAAAGGCGATGATGACGAAGTTGATGGTCAAAGTGAGGAAGTTGCCCCAGGCCAGCACCGCGCCCTGCTTCTTGGCGTCGGCAAGGTTCGTCGCCGTCACCGCTTTCGACAGGCCGGTGAAGTAATTCGAGAAGTCGAGGCCGCCGGTGATAGAGCCGACGATCGGCATGATGATGTCGCCGACCAGGGAGGTCACGATGCCGCCGAAGGCCGCGCCGATGATCACGCCGACGGCGAGATCGACCACGTTGCCCTTCATCGCGAATTCGCGGAATTCCTTCAGCATGCCCAATCCCTTTTGTTCGATATCCCGCACAGCAATCGGCATCGCGAAAATCGCCTGGTCAGTTGATCAAGCCCGCATGGACCATCGCCTTGCGGATCGTCGCGCCGGTCGGCGCCGTCACCGGCAGCAGCGGCAGGCGCACTTCTTCCTGGAGCCGGCCGAGCAGCCCGAGCCCGTGCTTGGCGCCGGCGAGGCCCGGCTCCAGGAAGATGGCGTCGTGCAATGGCACCAGCCGGTCCTGGATTTTCAGCGCCGCGGCGTAGTCACCCTTCAGCACGGCGGCCATCAGTTCGGCGCAGGGCTTCGGCGCCACATTGGCGACAACGGAAATGCAGCCGTGGCCGCCCGCGGCCATATAGGCCAGCGCCGTCATGTCCTCGCCGGAGAGCTGGATGAAGTCCGGGCCCATGGCGTGGCGCTGCTGCGAGACCCGGGCCAGGTTGGCGGTGGCGTCCTTGACGCCGGCAATGTTCTTCAGTTCGAACAGCCGGCACATGGTATCGACCGACATATCGACCACCGAGCGCGGCGGGATATTGTAGATCAGGATCGGAATCCCGATCGCATCGTTCACCGCCTTGAAGTGCTGGTACATGCCCTCCTGGGTCGGCTTGTTGTAATACGGCGTCACCACCAGCACCGCGTCGGCCCCCGCCTTCTCGGCGTGCTTGGCCAGTTCGACGGCTTCCCGGGTGGAATTCGAGCCGGCGCCGGCGATCACGGGCACGCGCCCCTTGGCCTCGTCGATGCACCATTCCACGACGCGCATGTGCTCGTCATGGCTCAGGGTCGGGCTCTCGCCGGTGGTGCCGACCGGCACCAGGCCGTTGGTGCCCTCATCGATCTGCCAGCTGACGAGGGCGCGAAACGCCGCCTCGTCCAGCGCGCCGTTTTTGAACGGCGTGACCAAGGCGGCGTAGGACCCCCGAAAATTCGTCTTGGCTGCCATGGTCATTCTCCGAACGCGTTGCGGCTTTGGCCGTCTCGTGGGCCGTCTGCTTGAACCGATTGATCGAACGGCAAGTCTTACCGACTCTCCGGCGGCGGCGAAAGACCGCCCAAAGCGGTTTCGCGGCAGTTTCAGCCGCGATTTCGCCGCTGTGATCGGGCAGAAAGGGGGCGGCTGCCAAAAATTGACATTTTGTCCATATTTTCAATCAAATACAGCGGTGAACGACCGCGATTTCCTGATTCGCCGCGAAGGAACGCCGTGACCCGATTGGCTTCCCACTCTGCTGCCGCCCGATGGACGGCACTCGGCACCGGCCTGATGCTGAGCGTCAGCGTCGCCGCGCTGTCGGTCGATGCCTGGGCCGCGACACAAGTTCCATTGCCGAAACCACGGCCGATCGCGCGCAACGTCGTGCCGAAAGTCACCCCGGCCGCATCCCCCGCCAAGCCGTTATCCGCCGATCAGGCCAGCCCGGCGCCGGCGATCCAGCCCGCCACTCGTCAGCACGCCGCCGTGACGCCGCCGGCGAAGCGACAGATCGCACCTGCCGCGATGGCGGCGACCTCGTCGACGCCACAGGCCGATGCCGAAGCGGTGGAAAACGTCATCGACCTCATCCGCAAGCACAAGCCGGTGGACGCCTCGCAGGTCGCACAGGGAATCGGCGATCCCGTCGCGCGAAAACTTGCCGAATGGCTGATCCTGCGCAGCGACGACAATGGCGCCTCGGTCGAGCGCTACCGCGCGTTCCTCAGCGCCAATCCGAGCTGGCCCTCGCAGACCTTCCTGCGCCGCCGCGCCGAAGCAGCGCTGTGGGACGACCATCGCGATGACGACACCGTGCTCGGCTACTTCCAGAACGAGAAACCGCTGTCGGCGAAGGGCAAGTTCGCGCTGGCCCGCGCCCTGATCGCGCGCGGCGATCGCGCCACTGCCGAGCAGCATGTCCGCGACGCCTGGCGCAAGGATTCGATTTCCGGAGATGTCGAAACCACCGTGCTCGACCTGTTCGGCCCGTTCATCTCGGGCGGCGATCACAAGGCACGAATGGATCTGCTGCTCTATGGCAGCGACACCGACGCCGCGTTGAGGGCCGCCAAGCGGCTCGGCCCGGCGCAGATGGCGCTCGCGCGCGCGCGCATCGCCGTCACCAAGAAGGCCGGCAACGCCAAGGCGCTCTTGGAAGCGGTGCCCGGCGAACTGCACAGCGATCCCGGCTACATGTTCGCAAAAATCCAGCAGTTACGCCGTGACGAACGCTTCGCCGAAGCCGCGCAATTGATGATCTCGGCGCCGCGCGAGCCCGCGCGCCTGCACAATCTCGACGAATGGTGGATCGAGCGCCGCCTGCTATCGCGAAAAATGCTCGACGTCGGCGAGCATCGCTCGGCCTATCTGATTGCGCGCGACGCCGCGCTGCCGGCGCGCGATATCTACAAGACCGAACAGGAATTCACCGCCGGCTGGATCGCGCTGCGTTTCCTGAAGGACCCTGCCACCGCCGCGCAGCACTTCGCCCGCATCGGCGTCGGCAGCGTCAATCCGACCGCGCTGGCGCGCGCCGGCTACTGGCAGGGCCGCGCCGCGGAAGCCGCCGGCCGCAGCCAGGAAGCACGCCAAGCCTATGCCTCGGCCGCGGAGCAATCCACCAGCTATTACGGCCAGTTGGCGCGCGCCAAGCTCGGCCTTCCGCAGCTCGATATCAACGGTGCACCGAGCGCGCGCGGTCGCGGCATAGAGCGCTTGGAAATCGTGCGGGCCGTGGCCCTGCTCTACGCCATGGACGAACGCGAGATCGCGATCCCGATTCTCGGCGACATGGGCGAGAACGGCGATCCCGACGCGGTGCTCGGTCTCAGCGAAGTCGCCGCGCGCAATTCCGATGCCCGCGGCATGCTGCTGATCGGCAAGTCCGCGCTGAACCGCGGCCTGCCGTTCGATCACTACGCCTATCCGACCGTCGGGATTCCCGCCTATCCGACCGTCGGTCCGGAGGTCGAGCGCAGCGTTGTCTATGCCATCGCGCGGCAGGAAAGCGCGTTCAATCAAGCCGTGGTGTCGCCGGCCAACGCCTACGGGCTGATGCAGGTGACGCCGGACGCCGGACGCTACGTCACCAAGAAATACGGCGCGACATTCGATCTGGCTAAACTCAAGAGCGACCCGGTTTACAACGCGTCGATCGGCGCGGCCGAATTGGGCGGGCTGCTCGAAGACTATCGCGGCTCCTACATCATGACCTTCGCGGGCTATAATGCGGGCCGCGGCAGCGTGCGCAAATGGGTCGAACGCTACGGCGATCCCAGAGATCCCAAGGTCGATGCGGTCGATTGGGTGGAATCGATCCCGTTCTCGGAAACCCGCAACTACGTGCAGCGGATCATGGAGAACCTGCAGGTCTATCGCGCCCGCTTCGGCGGCGGCTCGAAGCTGCAGATCGAAGCCGACCTGCATCGTGGCAGCGTGGAATAGGCCGCATCCAAGAATATGCGTAGGGCGGATTAGCGGACGCGTCGCTTGCAGAGCGAGGCGGACGCGTAATCCGCCGTGGCTATCAGGGTGGCGGATTACGCTTCGCTAATCCGCCCTACTCAAGCAAAAACCCCCGGCAGTTTCCTGCCGGGGGTCTTTGGTTCAGACAATGAGCGTCGTGAGACGATCAGGATCAGAAGGAGCGCAGCGCCTGGAGCTGGAGCTGGTAGATGTTCTGGTCGCCCAGGGTGAACTGGCGGCCCGACGGAGCGCCGGAGACGGCGGAGGTGGAGGTGTACGTGCCGACCAGGTTCTGGTCGAGACGGGTGTACAGGAAGTCAGCCGAGAAGGTCAGGTCCTTGACAGGCTGCCAGGCGGTCTTGGTACCAACCTGGGCGGACGAGAACTTCATGCTGCCACCGGTAGCATTGAGGGTGCCGGTCACGCCAGCGGTCGCGCCACCAGCCGACAGAGCGGCAATCAGAGCAGCACTGCCACCTGCACCGTAGTCGATGGTGCTGTAGTTACCGTAAAGCGACGTACGCCACTTCGGGTTCCAGTAGTGCTCGTAGTACGCGCTGACGTCCCAGGCGGTGCTGAGGCTGATGCCGGTGCCGTTAGCGGAGTTGGTACCGGAGTACACGCCGTCAAGCACGTAACCGAAAGCCATGCTGCTGCCAGCGCTATTTCCGCTTGCGCGGGCATAGCGGCCTGCACCAGAAGTATCCTGCGTACCGCCCCAGACGTACTTGGCGGCGCCCTTGGCGTAGGTGGCTTCCAGCTTGAAGCTGTCGCCAGCACCGGTCGGAAGGTTCTTCAACTCGAAGCCGCCGCTGACTGCGTAGCCCCAGGTCGTCTCGGGCCGGCCGGAGTCGGCGTTGGTGTAGTAAGTGCTGTGAACTTCATGGCCGGCGGCCGACACGAAGGCCGAACCCCAGGCCTGATCGATACGGATGTTGCCGACGATGTCAGGAACGTGATCGCCGCTGACGGCGTTGCCCGTGAAGTTGCCGAGGCCGTAAGTGCCGGCCGGCAGGACGTTGGCCTGGAACGGAGCGATGAACGCAGCCGAGGTGTTGACCAGACCGGCGGTGCGGTAGGGCTGGGCGTCTTCGGCCGAAATCGTTGCCGACACGCCGTTGCCGAACGAAGCGGTGTAAGCGAGCTGCGGGATACCCGTCGCATCGTTGGAACCGGCCTGGAAGCCCGACGAGATGGTCGGCTTGGACAGGATCCACTGCGGATCGAACATCGAGACCGCTTTACCCAGGGTGAAGCCGGCGAACTGGATGAAGACGTAATCGACTTCAGCAATGGTACCGCCGGAAATGCCCGAGGTGCCGCGGGTGAAGTCAACCTTCATGTCGCCGAAAGCGCGCAGAACGCCGTATTCGGTGGCGGTGCGGGTATCGACGTTCAGGTTGAAGCGGGTACGGGTGCCGTACCAGTTCGCGCCAAATGCCTGCGAGCCGTCTGCGCCGCCGTACCAGTTACCGTTGCCGGAAGCCTGGCCGTTCAGGGTCGTCTCGAGACGGATCGCGCCGCCGATCTTGACGCAGGTGTCGCTGCCCGGGATGTAGTAGAAACCCGCGCCGTAGAGGGAGCAAACCTTCACGTATTCGACCGCTTTGGCCTTAACGGGAAGATCGGCTGCCTGGGCTCCGCCGATGGCGAGAATGCTCGCCGCTGAGCCGAGAATAAGGCCCTTAATCGTCTTCATGTAAACCTCCAAGTTGCTTTAGGGAAGGTTCCGCAACGGGGTGAGGATCACCCTGAAGACAAGTCCCTTAGTCCCTGACAACCCGCTAGGCGTTTCGGCTCTTTAGGACACGCCCGCACGAATGCGAGCGAGGTCCTGAACGAACCACCTTCACGGGACGACCTCGGGATGCCCCCCTCCGTCGCACCGTGACCATCTCCTAACCCTTCCCGCTTCGCAACAATGGAACGCCGCAAAGGCGCCACCATCCGGCCGTTTCCAAGGGGGTGTTGCACAAATCACACGCTTTCGTGATTGGCGGAACCGCCTAACTTACTGCTTTTAAAAGGGTTTTTAAAAGAGGCGCGTAACGCCCCGTGTGTGTCTGTTTATGCGTGCATCGCACAAGGACACACGCATCACGGGATTAAACCTCGAATCCCGCTCACGCACGCTGCGATTCGCGGAAGTGCTTGCGTCACTGGTTGGCCGGGAAAGGTCTGATCGGCCGATTGCTGTTGATAAGCAGCCCCCCAGGCGCGCGTTTCCGCATGGCGCGCAGCGTCGCTCCAGCTCGCGCAAGGGCGGTCCGTACGAGGTACACCCCGCCCGCCCCCGCCGATCGGTGCGAATTTCAGGGACGGAACGTGGTGAGCAGCGATCTTGCGCTTGCGGCTGAAGGCCACCTCGGGCATATCCAGCCATGATGGAGCTGTGGCCGAGTGGCTGAAGGCACCGCTTTGCTAAAGCGGCATACCTTTTACCGGGTATCGAGGGTTCGAATCCCTCCGGCTCCGCCAATTATCTGCTGATATCTTGCCGGTAAGCTTGGCATTCGCCGGACATCGTCCGGCGATCGCCTCATCGGCTCCGTTTCACCAGGTCTGATTGTGCGAATTGTCGCCATACCCGTAGCCATACCCCTGATACGATGGCGCTCCGTAGGTCACGGAGCCGCCACTGATGCTGCCAAAGGCCTCGCGCGGCGCGGTGCGGGCGTGATGCCGCCGGCGCGCCGCGCTGACGTCGGTGGCGGAGATCGCGGCCTGGCCGGTGGAGAATGAAGCAGCCGGCGCAGCGATCGCTGCAGGCGGCGCAGTCGCCGACAGGGCGGCGGCGACAACGGCCAGAGCAACACTCGGGCCCATGGAAGAAATCAAACCTTTTTTCATCGACATAGCTGTTTCCTTGTCGTGCTCTGGCGCCAGCGGCGTCTGTGATGATGGGTGACAGGTGAAACATCGGGTTGCACAGGTCCGACACAAGCGAAATGCTCGTCACAAGCCCGTGACGCCGATCACGAACAAGTAACAGATAGCGCCGCATGCTGACTCGCCTCGCCATCTCCGGCTATCGTTCGCTGCGCGACGTGCGCATCGTCCTCGGCCCGCTCAACGTCGTGACCGGCGCCAACGGCAGCGGCAAGTCGAGCCTGTACCGCGCCCTCAAGCTGCTGGCGGACATCGCGCAGGGCCGCATCATTCAATCCCTCGCGGCAGAGGGCGGATTGCAATCGACGCTATGGGCGGGGCCCGAATCCTTTTCACGCGCCATGAAGACCGGACGGCAAAGCGTGCAAGGCACCGTCCGCAAGAGTCCCGTCAGCCTGAAGCTGGGCTTCGGCGGCACGGACTATGGCTACGCCATTGATCTCGGCCTGCCCCTGCCCGACTCGACGTCCAAATTCTCCAGCGACCCCGCGATCAAGTCGGAGAACCTGTGGACCGGCGAGATGATGGGGCGCTCCAACGTGTTCGCCACCCGCAGCGGTCCGGGCGTCCGGATCCGCGACGATAGTGGCGCGTGGCGGCTGGCTTACGAGCATCTGTCGACCTTCGACAGCATGATGACCCATTGCAGCGATCCGCACGACGCGGTCGAACTACTGCGGCTGCGCGAGCAGATGCGCGACTGGCGATTTTATGACCACTTGCGCACCGATCGCGACGCCCCCGCTCGCAAGCCGCAGGTTGGCACCTATACGCCGGTACTGGCCGGAGACGGCGCCGACTTCGGCGCGGCCGTGCAGACCATCCGCGAGATCGGCGCCAGCGATGAGATGGACGAAGCCGTTGCCGACGCCTTTCCAGGCGCGCGCATCGAGGTCACCAGCCAAGGCGGGATGTTCGAACTGGAGATGACCCAGCACGGCCTGCTGCGGCCGCTGAAGGCATCGGAGCTGTCGGACGGCACGCTGCGCTATCTCCTGCTGGTGGCAGCCTTGCTGTCACCGCGGCCGCCGGCACTGATGGTGCTGAACGAGCCGGAGACCAGCCTGCATCCCGACCTGCTCGCGCCGCTGGCACGGTTGATCGCACAGGCCGCGAAACGCTCGCAGATCGTGGTCGTCTCCCATGCCGCGGCCCTGGTGTCCGCCCTCGATGCCGAGCCGGACAGTCGGCAGATATTTCTGGAGAAGCGTTTGGGCGAGACCGTCGTGCTGGACGGCGTGCCGCCATCATGGACGTGGCCTACGCGCTGAGAGGCAACTAAAGAAGTCGAGGCCCGGTGCCGACGAGTTCACCGCGTTGTTGGACGGTGCGGTTGGCGGAGCCTGCACCCGTCAGTGGACGGTGTTCATCCAGGCGCGGGCTTCGCGCTGGGCGGCGGCGATCTCGACCTCGGACATCATCTCGGCGACCTCGCGGCGCATCGCAATGGCATCGACGCGGCCCTTGAGCGCCGCGAGATTGAACCACTTGTGCGCGGCGATCAGATCGACGATGCCGGAACGGCCGCTGGCCCAGTACAACCCGCGTTCGAACAGCACGTCCTGGATGGCGGTCGCCTCGATCGGCGTGGCCGAGCCGAAATCAATCGTTCCCTGAAACATCGTTCTATCCTTTTTGGTTTTGCCGCCCTGATCCGAGCGCGGCTCCTGTCCGTTATTCGATGCAATCCCAACCGCCGTTTGCCGGCTTGTTGGGATCATCATGACCGATAAAATTTGAAGAGCAGTTTAATCATCGCGATGAATCGACTGTGAACAGGCGCGGCTTCTCGGCGCGCGCTGCGATGCAAAAACCAGTGTTTGCAGGGCTTTTCCGCGAAATCGCGGAATCGGTTTACCTTGCCGGTTGGCGATGCCGTAACCATCGATGCAGGGAGGCGGCGGCAATACCTGCCTGCGGCAAGCCCGGCGCAAAACACCGACGGCGGTCGTGCCGCAAACGGCTGAACGAAATGGTCTCGGGGAAATGGGAAATCGATCGTGCCGGGGATCAACCGCACCGGCAGAAGACGAGGGCGTCGGCAACACGTCAGGATCAGATCTCATGGCGGAGACCGCTTGAGACTGCGGACCAATGATCCGCACCGAATAAAGAACACCAATAACGAGTACTGCGTTCCTTGCCGAACCGTTTCGCGGGTAGAGCACGCCCTGCCCTGAAGTACGGTACAGCCGTTTGACCTGATGTCTCGCCGACACCCTCTGTTCGCCGACCAGGCCCCGCCTTCAAATCCGCTTCGAGAAGCAAACTCTCGTCGAGGCTCTCGTGACGTCACCGGCGTCGCCGCCGGCAGATATTCTCAGGAGAAGAAGTTACTTCTTCTTGGCAACCTTCTTGGTCTTCTTCGCAGTCTTCTTCACCGCGCTCTTGGTTGCCTTCTTCACTGCCTTCTTCGCCTTCTTAGCTTTCTTGGCCATGGTGCCCTCCGATAGTGTTGAGATGGCTTAATCGCTGCGTGCACCCGAGAATCGAAATGCACTACATCTCGAATACACCAACAAATTCAAAAAAACAGTGTCCGCTTAAGGAAGTGTTGATGACGTCATGGCGCCGTTCGCCCTACGCGCTCAGGGACAACTCGCATTGCGCCTTCGCAGCGATGCGAATAATGCGCGAAAACCCTACGTTTTCGATTGTCAAGATTGCAGGAAATGCCTGTGCTGCGCAGCTATTCGAGATTCGTGATATCAATCAACTACACAAACGGCCGGCATCGCCGACTCACGCCGAGAAGCTGAAAATGGGAGTCGCGGACTCTGAGTCGGGATTTTTGGCAATAAATAAATTTTCAGAAAAATCGCATTTGCGACTTATCGGCGCCCGGCGCAACCCGATTTTTTGCCGGATTTCCGATGGCTGATTCGTGGTTCGCTTGTCGGACTTGCGACGCATCAGCGTCCGCTGGACGACATTCGACGACGCCATCGACCATCAAAACGATGCCGCTCGCGCGGCATCGGCAGCACATCCGGTCGCCGTCAGAGGCCGAGCTTGCTCTTCAAGAGGTCATTGACCGACTGCGGGTTGGCCTTGCCGCCCGACGACTTCATCACCTGGCCGACGAACCAGCCCATTAGCGCTGGCTTGGCCTGCGCCTGCGCCACCTTGTCGGGGTTGGCGGCAATGATGTCATCGACCACCTTCTCGATCGCCCCCATGTCTGTGACCTGCTTCATGCCGCGCGCTTCCACCAGCGCGCGCGGGTCGCCGCCTTCGGTCCACACGATCTCGAACAGATCCTTGGCGATCTTGCCGGAGATCACCTGCTCGCCAATTAGATCGACGATGTCCGCGATCTGCGCCGCCGACACCGGTGACGTCGCGATATCGCGGCCTTCCTTGTTGAGCCGGCCGAACAGTTCGTTGATCACCCAGTTGGCGGCCAGCTTGCCGTCGCGCGCCTTGTCCTTGAGCCCGTCGAGCACCGCCTCGAAGAAGTCGGCGCTCTCGCGCTCGCTGACCAGCACCGCGGCGTCGTAGGGCGTCAGCCCGACTTCACCGATGAAGCGCGCCTTCTTCTCGTCCGGCAGTTCCGGCAGGTCGGCCTTCAGCGCCGCAACGTATTCCTCGCTGAATTCCAGCGGCAACAGGTCGGGATCCGGGAAATAGCGGTAGTCGTGCGCCTCTTCCTTGGAGCGCATCGAGCGGGTTTCGCCCTTGCCGGCGTCGAACAGCCGCGTCTCCTGATCGATCGAGCCGCCGTCCTCGAGCACGCCGATCTGACGCCGCGCCTCGTAGTCGATAGCCTGGCCGATGAAGCGAATCGAATTGACGTTCTTGATCTCGCAGCGGGTGCCGAGCGGATCGCCGGGGTGCCGGACGGAGACGTTGACGTCGGCGCGCAGGCTGCCCTTTTCCATGTCGCCGTCGCAGGTGCCGAGGTAGCGCAGGATGGTGCGCAGCTTCGACACGTAGGCCTTGGCCTGCTCGGATGAACGCAGGTCCGGCTTGGAGACGATCTCCATCAGCGCCACGCCGCAGCGGTTGAGATCGACCAGCGTCATCGTCGGGTTCTGGTCGTGCAGCAGCTTGCCGGCGTCCTGCTCCAGATGCAGCCGCTCGATGCCGATCGCTATGCTGCCACCGTCGGGCAGGTCAACCTCGACCACCCCCTCGCCGACGATCGGCGATTTGTACTGGCTGATCTGATAGCCCTGCGGCGAGTCCGGATAAAAGTAGTTCTTGCGGTCGAAGGTGGAGCGGCGATTGATCTGGGCCTTCAGCCCGAGGCCCGTGCGCACCGCCTGGCTAACACAATGTCTATTGATGACCGGCAGCATGCCCGGCATCGCCGCATCGACCAGCGACACATGGCTGTTCGGCGCGCCGCCAAATTCGGTGGAGGCACCGGAGAACAGCTTGGAGTTAGAAGTGACCTGGGCGTGGACTTCCAGCCCGATCACGATTTCCCAGTCGCCGGTGGCGCCCTTGATGAGTTTCGACGGTTTGACAGGTGCGTTCATAGGCGGCTTTTACTCCGATGGCGGGGGCGAGAAAACCCCCTGCGGCGTTTTCCGGCGCCGCTCGCACAGCAATCGAACGCTCACAGCCCCCGGGCAAATGCCTGAAAAATCGGGCTGGCGCGCAAGGTGTCGCGGCCGGCGGCGATGACGTCGTCGACCTGGCCCTGCGGCAGCTGGAATCGGGTCGGCACGGCTTCCAGCACGGCGGCCCGCTCCGGCTCGAGCTGGTCGAAGCCGAGCCGGCCGATAAAGAACTGCACGTTCTTGCAGTCCCAGCCGGGCTTGGCGCCGTAGCGGGCGCGTTCGGCGCCCGACAGGCCGCAGCGCCATTTGATCATCGAGGCCTGCCAGTCCTTCATGGTGCGATCGAAGGCGGAGTAGCTGGCGCCGACGCTGGAATCCATCGTCGTGTCGATCGCCGCCTTCAGCATATCGACGCCGTCGGGGCCCTGCACGGTCTTGACCCAGTCGCCGGAGATGCCGGCCTTGGAGTCGATCACCAGGAACATCGCGCGGCGCAGCTTCACCGCCTGCTGCGGCGTCAGCGGCCCATAGGCGGTGTCGGACGATTCCCGCGCGATAGTGAAGCCGGAGATGCCGTAATTATCGACCAGGCCGCCGTCCATCAGCTTCAGATAAGGCACCGCGCCTTCGCGGTAGCGCATCACGGCCTTGGCGTAAGAACCCAGCATCGGTGAGGAATTGCGGTTGGCAGCGGCCTTGGCGATCCAGGGCGGCAGCGGATCGTGGCAGGTGCCCGGATAGGCCTTGATCACGGCCGGCGCAAAGGCGATCGGCACCGCGGCCGATGCCGCGACCGCGCTCGACAGCGGGTACTGGCTGAGGTCGCTGCAGATCGCGGTGAAGGCCGTGGCGTCGAACACAAACGGCACATGGTTGTAGATATCGGACGCGTTGATCCAGACCCGCGGCGATCCGACATTGCGGAACTGGCCGAAGGTGACGTTGTCGAACAGATGCGCGTCGAGCCATTTGGTGAAGGCCGTGGAATCGTTGATGCCGCCACCCAAAGCGCGGCCGATGGTACCCAGCGACAGCGTGGTCTGCAGGCCCTCCTCCGCATTGAGCAACAGGAAGCGCTCGCGGAAATCGGTCAGCGCCTCGCGCTTCTTCAGGCCGAAATAGGCCGCGGTCACCGAGCCGCCCGACACGCCGGAAATGAAATCGATGCGGTCCAGCATCTTGTCCGAGGCATGCGGCATCGGGGTGTTGTCCATCTCCTGCAACACGCCGAACGAAAACGCCGCGGCGCGGGTGCCGCCGCCGGAGAACGACAGGCCGATCAACAGATCGTCAAGCGCGGCGGGGTCCGCGAAGCCGATGGTCAAGTGATCGACGACGCCGGCGGAGCCCAGCGGCACATTGAGGGGAATGTTGTAGACCGACGCGCATCCCAGCAGCAAAGCGGCGCTCGTGACGATGACACCGAATGAACCCAACCTGCTCATTAGACTTCCGCTCGCGCCTTCCGCCGATCATGTCCGCCGACTTGCCGGGTGGGCCAAGTCAGTGACGACCGTGCGTTTCGGAAAGCTTTCAACACATCGTAAGGGAAACTGTTGCCATTTGATGCAAAACGGCAGGGAGGACGCATATGCGTCGGGATCATGGTTATTGAAAGACTAAGCCCCGGCGCCGGATCAGTTCGGCGGCGTGCCTGGCACCGTGTCGAACACCAGCGTGAACCAGGTGCCCTGCCCGCGAATGCTCACGGCGTTGAACTTCACGTTCGGCGCATTTTCCTTCAGCGTCTGCAGGATCAGCGCGCCGAGCTTGCGCGGCGACGGCCATTCCTGGCCCTCGCCCAGGCCAACCCCGTCGTCGGAAACCACCACGGTAACGCGGCCATCTTCGAGCTTGCAGATCAGCTTCAACTGACCGCCGGCACGGCCGACGAACGCGTATTTTAGCGCATTGGTCAGCATCTCGTTGACCAGCAGGCCCGCGGGCATGGCGACGTTGATCGACATCGGGCAATAGCCAACTTGAACGTCGAGTTCGATACCCTGCGGGGCATTGGCGGCCATGACGGCCGTTGCAACGTCGGCGAGGTACTGGCCGAGATCGATATCCGCGGTGGCGTCTTCCGCCGACAGCGTCCGGTACAACACCGTCAGCGCGTCGATCCGGCTGGCCAGCCGCGCCAGCGCCACGGACTCGCCCTCCGCAGCCGAGCGCGCTTCGATGCGAACCAGCGCGGTGACCAGCTGTAGGTTGTTTTTCACGCGGTGCTGCAGCTCGCGCATCAGCATGTCGCGGTCGCGGATCTGGTTCTCGAACTGCTCGATCTGCGCCCGTTCGCGGCCGCCGACATCGACCAGCGCGGCAATCCGAAAGTTCTCGACGCCGTCGTCGCTCTCGATCACCGAGGCATAGGCCTGCACGATGACCAGGCGATCGACCGGTCCGGCCGGGCGGAACACGCCGATAAAATCCTCGCCGTCGCGGATCGCTTCGCCGAGCGTTTGGGCTGGATTGTCTTCGTTGAGGAAGCCGTCGAGGCAGGTCCAGCTTTGGCCCTCCACGTCGGAAACCATCATGGACATCAGGATTTCAAACGCCTTGTTGGCGTAGACGACCTGCTGCTCGCTGCTGGAACCGCGCGAGATGGCGATGGCGACGGGAACATGGTCGAGCAGATGCTTGTAGCGATCATTCTCGATCGCCAACGCAAGCTTGGACGAACCCAGAATCTGGTCGACCTGTTGGGAGGACGGGAGACCGTCGTCGGCGCTCATACGCGTACCATGCTCATGGACAAACCATGACCAAGCCTTCCATAAAACGCAACGTCAAAGCTGCAACACTCGGGCCAGATTTATGCCGGCCCGATTATTTGGCGCAGATATCAGGCCCACCACTTCGGCGGCGTGAATCGCCCCGAGGCCTGCTCGATGGTCTCGCCGAGCGAAAACAGCGTCTCTTCATCGAAAGGCCGGCCGATCAACTGCAGCCCGAGCGGCAGCCCCTGGGCATCCTTCCCGGCGGGAACCGCGATGCCGGGCAAGCCCGCCATGTTCACGGTGACCGTGAAGATGTCGTTCAGATACATCTCGATCGGATCGGCGCCGCCCTTCTCACCAATGCCGAACGCCGCCGAGGGCGTCGCCGGGGTCACGATGCCGTGGATGCCGGTGGCGAAGCATTCCTCGAAGTCCCGCTTGATCAGCGTGCGGACCTTTTGCGCGCGCAGGTAATACGCGTCGTAGTAGCCCGCCGACAGAACATAGGTTCCGATCATGATACGGCGGCGGACTTCGGCGCCAAAGCCTTCGGCGCGGGTATTCTCGTACATGTCGCCGATGTTGCGGCCGGGCACGCGCAGGCCGTAGCGGACGCCGTCATAGCGCGCCAGGTTTGACGACGCTTCGGCCGGCGCCACGATGTAATAGGCTGGCAGTGCGTACTTGGTGTGCGGCAGCGACACGTCGATCAGTTCCGCACCGGCGGCCTTGAGCTGCGCGGCGCCGTCCATCCAGAGCTTTTCGATTTCGGCCGGCATGCCGTCGATGCGGTACTCCCGGGGAATGCCGATCTTCATGCCCTTCACGGACTTGCCGATCGCGGCCTCATAGTCCGGCACGGCGCGGTCCACCGAAGTGGAGTCCTTGGGGTCGTGGCCAGCCATCGAGCGCATCAGAATGGCGGTGTCGCGAACCGTGCGCGCCACCGGCCCCGCCTGGTCGAGCGACGAGGCGAACGCCACGATGCCCCAGCGCGAACAGCGGCCATAGGTCGGCTTCAGTCCGACGATTCCGGTGAAGGCCGCCGGCTGGCGGATCGAGCCACCGGTGTCGGTGGCGGTCGCGCCAAGGCACAGACCCGCGGCCACGGCGGAAGCGGAGCCACCGGACGAGCCGCCGGGGACGAGATTGACGTCCGATCCATCGCGCCGCCACGGATTGACCACCGGCCCGAACGCCGAGGTCTCGTTCGCCGAGCCCATGGCGAACTCGTCGTTGTTGAGCTTGCCGAGCATCACCGCGCCGTCGCGCCAGAGCTGCGAGGTCACGGTGGATTCATAGGGCGGAATGAAGTTGCCAAGGATTTTCGAGCACGCGGTGGTGTGAACGTCCTTGGTGGCGAACAGGTCCTTGATGCCCAGCGGAATGCCGGCCAGCGGGCCAGCCTCGCCTTTCGCGATAGTCGCATCGGCCGCCGCGGCCATCGCGCGGGCATGCACTGGCGTTTCCAGCACATAGGCGTTCAGCACCCGCGCGTTTTCGACCGCCACGATATGCGCATCGGTCAATTCGACCGACGTGAAGGATTTTTTCGCGAGACCGTCACGGGCCTCCGCGAGCGTCAGCGACGTCAGGTTTGTCATCTATTTATTGACCGGGCTGCAGAAGAACGGAGAGAGCGTCTTGTCGTTTTCCGGCGCATCGCGGCGGAGTTTTTCGGAGGCGAGATCGGCGGCCTGCAGCTGGTCGAGCACGGCGTCGAGTGCCTTGTCGGCATCGACGATCTTGCCCTGCTTCTCCATGGCGTCGAGGTAATCCATGTAGAGCTGATAGGATTTTTCATCGTCGCAAAGCATGCACATGCGATGTTCCCGTCCGTTATTCCACGACCTTGGGGACCAGGAAGAAATGGTCCTCGGACTCCGGCGCGTTCGCCGTCACCTTGTCGACGATCTCGCCATCGTTGACGATGTCTTCGCGCTTCTTCATGTCCATCGGCATCACCGAGGTCATCGGTTCGACGCCCTCGACGTTCACTTCCTGCAGCTGCTCGACAAAGGCCAGCATGGCGTTCAGCTCGCCCTGCAGATGGGGAACCTCGGCGTCAGTAACCGCGATCCGCGCGAGATGCGCGATACGGCGAACGGTGGCGGCATCGACGGACATATAGGGAGCCTCGGGGCGGAATTCAGCCCGCCGTATAGCAGACGGAGGTTTCGCGCCGCAACCACGCCCCTCAGCCGGCCAGTTGCTGCATCCGCGCCAGCGCCGACGCTGCCAGCGCCCGGGTCAGCTCGGCGGCGGGCATTTCGCCCCCCATACGCACCGCCTGCCCGGCCCACAGGTTGGTGAAATCCACCCGGCCGAGCTTCTCGGCGGCGGCCTTCAGCGGGCCCAGCGCCACCGCAGAATGCGGAAACGCCGGCGCATCGGCCGAGATCGGCCCGACCTCGCGCATCACCCGGTTGATGACGCCGCGTGCCGGGCGCCCGGTCATGACATTGGTGATGACGGTGCCGTCATCGGCCGATTCGGCCAGCGCCGCGCGGGCTGGTCCGCTCACCTTGGATTCCGGGGTGCGCAGGAAGGCGGTGCCGAGTTGCACCCCGGCGGCGCCCAGCGCAAAGGCCGCCGCAATGCCGCGACCGTCGGCAATGCCGCCGGCGGCAATCACCGGCAGCTTCACCGCATCGACCACCTGCGGCAGCAGCGCGAACAGACCGGGCTGGGTGGTGATGTCCGAGGTCAGGAACATGCCGCGATGGCCGCCGGCTTCGGCGCCCTGTGCGATAATGACGTCGGCGCCGTTGTGCTCCAGCCAGACCGCTTCGCGGACGATGGTGGCCGACGCCAGCACGATGCAGCCGGCGGCCTTGACCCGTGCCAGCAGCGAAGGCTCCGGCAGGCCGAAATGGAAGCTGACCACTTCAGGCTTCAGCTCTTCCACCAGCGCGCACATCTCCTCGCCGAAGGGAGCACGGTTGGCGACAGTGCTGGGCGCATCAACGGGCAGTCCGAGTTCGGCGAAATAGGCCGACAGCCGCTTGCGCCATCCGGCCTCGCGCTGCGGGTCGGGTTCGACGCCGGTGTGGCAGAAGAAATTCATGTTGACCGGCGCCGATACCCGCTGCCGCACAATATTGACCTGTTCGCGGGCCTTCTCCACCGTCACTGCTGCGCAGGGCAGCGACCCCAAGCCGCCACCCTGCGCAACGGCGATTACCATGTCGGTATCGACCGGCCCGATCATCGGCGCCTGTACAATGGGAAATTCGATCTTCAACAGATCGATCAGCCTGCGGTTGGGCCACATGTGGACGCTCGTTCAATAAAGGGAGGGATCGGCGCGCGCATCGTTGCCGGGCCACACTCAACCTAGCACAACCTCATTGCGGCGAGCTATGCGCTGGCGCGAGGGATGAGCAACCACTTGCGCAGTGCGACCCCGGCCCAGATCGCCTCCACCAGCCCGAACGGCCAGGCGCCCTGCAGGAAGCCGTACAGCGAGCCCAGCCCGCAGGCGCCGGCAAAAGCCAGCACGTACCAGCGGCTGCGGTCCTCCAGCGTGTAGCAGACCAGCATGGCGGTGACAGCGAACAGGCCGAACAGGGTAAGGGCGTCCATGGAGGAATTTTCCTATTGGCCAACAAGCGTGTTATGCGGAGCACATGCCTGCACTCATCCTACCATTGGTCGAGGCCGCCGCGCACTGGCCGGCGCGCGGTGCGCTGATCGGCCTTGACCTCGGCACCAAGACCATCGGCGTCGCAGTGTCCGACCCGGATCGCCGGCTGGCGACCGGCGTCGAGACCGTCGAGCGCACCGCCTTCAAGGCCGATGCCGCGCGGCTGATCAAACTCGCGAACGAGCGCCAAATCTGCGGCTTCGTGCTCGGCCTGCCCATAAACATGGACGGCAGCGAGGGCCCACGCGCGCAATCGACCCGCGCCTTCGCCCGCAATTTCTCCAAGCTGACCGAACTGCCGATCGGGTTCTGGGACGAGCGTCTATCGACCTCTGCCGTAGAGCGCGAACTGATCGCCAACGACGTCAGCCGTGCCAAGCGCGCCAAGGTGATCGACGAACACGCGGCGATCTTCATCCTGCAGGGCGCGCTGGATCGCCTCGCCGCACTGCTGCGCTCGCCGGATATCCGCTGACCATGCTGACAGCGTTCGCGGCCCTGGTCCCGGTGTTCCTGCTGATCGTGCTCGGCCACATCCTGCGCCGCGCTCTGCTGACCCAGGATGTGGTGTGGGTCGGGCTCGAACACCTCGTTTATTACGTGCTGTTTCCCGCGCTGCTGATCGACACCCTGTCGCGCGCCAACCTCGCCTCGGTGCCGATCGCCGGAGTCGGCGGCGCGTTGCTGCTGTCGGTGCTGCTGATGTCGGCGCTGTGCCTGGCGCTGCGGCCTCTGCTGGTACGGTGGCTCGGCATCGACGGACCGGCCTTCACATCGGTGTTTCAGGGCGCGACGCGATGGCAGACTTTCGTGGCGTTGTCGGTGGCCGGCAACCTGTGGGGCGATCCGGGCGTCACGCTGGCGGCGGTCGGCATGGTGGCGATGATCCCACTCCTCAATATTCTCGCCGTCTGGGTGCTGGCGCATTACGCCTCGCCGCGGCGGCTGTCCTGGCCGAACCTGCTGCTGACCATCGCCAAGAGCCCGCTGATCTGGGCCTGCATCGTCGGTCTCGCCATCAACCTGATCGGCTTGCCCGTCCCCAAACCGCTGCATGAATTCGCCGATGCGCTCGGTCGATGCTCCCTCGCCATGGGCCTGCTGGTGGTCGGCGCCGGACTGAAGCTCGACGGCCTGCGCCGTCTGGGCGGCGCGGCGATGCTCACAGTGGTGCTGAAGCTGGCGGTGATGCCGGCCATGGCGATCGCGCTCGGCATGGCGTTCGGCCTGACCGGCACCAGCCTTGCGGTCGTTGCGTGCTGCGCCTCGGTGCCGTCGGCCTCGAACGGCTACATCCTCGCCCGCCAGATGGGTGGCGACGCGCCGCTACTGGCGCAGATCCTGACGCTGCAAACGCTGCTCGCCGTACTCACCATGCCGGTCGTCATTGCGCTGGCGGCGTAACTTCAGGGGTAAGTGGCCAGCCAGAAGCTCTGCACCGTGGCCGCCGAGTTGTTCAGCCCGTGGACGAATATTGTCAGCCAAATCGAATGGCTGCGGTAACGCAGCCAGCCGAGCAGCAGCCCGATGGAGAAGATTTCGCCGAAAAAGAACCAGTCGTACTGCATGTGCATCGCGGTCCACACCGCCGACGACAACACGATAGCGCCCCACGGCCGCAAAAACGATTCCGACCAGCCGCGATACAGGAAGCCGCGGACGAAGAACTCTTCAGTCACCGGCGCGGCCACGCAGAACGCAATCACCAACAGCCAAAGCGCGCCGTCGGCGCGGGCCGATTTCAGCACGTCCAGCATGAAGCCCGGCGAGGAATCGCGGCCGATGGCGCGGGCCAGCAAGTCCCACCCCGTCACCAGCACGATCAGGCAGACCGAACCGAGCACGAAATGCTTCCATGAGGCGCCGCGCAGCGCCAGGTAGTCGGCGAACGGCATCCGGGCCCACCAGGTCGCCAGCCACAGCGCCAGGCAGACCGCCGGCAGTCCCATGATGACGGACATCGAGATGGTGGTGCCATTGGCCAGCGTCGTCGTCAGCAGCGATGCGTCCAGTGGCGCATCCTTCACCAGCAGGTAGTAGGCGACCACCGTCAACTGGCCCACGAACATCGCGGCAAAGGCGAACAACCCCCACAGGCTGGTGCCGACGAACTTCCACACCCGCGGCGGCCTCTTCGCCGGCGGTGCTTCGACGGGAGCGACAGGGACGAGCGGCGTTTCCAGCGACGTCATTGCGGCAGCGCCCGCTCGAGCAGGCCGCGGCACTGCGCCTCGCTCAACTCCGCCGCGCCATACATGGTGCCGCGCGCGCTATCGAGCCGTGTCCTCGCGAACAGTTCGGCATGGGCGGGGTGCACGAGGTTCAGCGCCGCGGTGGCAGCCAGCAGCGCCAGCGATTCCACTGCCTGCCGCGCCACCCGCTCGCTGTCGGTCCTCAACAATGTCCCGATCACGAACGACGCCGCCTCCGACGCGCCCGGCAATCCGCGGGTCTCATCGACCAGCGTCTGCAGCACCGCGATCGCGCCGTCGCCCTCGCGCGACAGCGCGCGCAAAACGTCGAGGCACATTACATTGCCAGAGCCTTCCCAGATCGCATTGACCGGCGCTTCGCGGTAGTGCCGGGCCAGGATGCCCTCCTCGACATAGCCGTTGCCGCCCATGCACTCCATCGCCTCGAACAGGAAGCCCGGCGCGCTCTTGCAGACCCCGTATTTGATCGCCGGCGTCAGCAGACGCATATAGGCGGCTTCCGCGGCATCTTCCGGCGCGCGGTCGAACGAATGGCACAGCCGCATTACCAGTGCCGTGCAGGCTTCGACATGCAGCGCCATGTCGGCGAGCACGCTCTGCATCATCGGCTGATCGGCCAGATGTTTCTGGAACACGCTACGATGCCGGGCGTGATGCAGCGCATGCGCCAGGCCCGAGCGCATCAGACCGGCATTGGCGACGGCGCAATCCTGCCGCGTCAGTTGCACCATCTGGAGGATGGTGCGGATGCCCTTGCCCTCGTCGCCGACACGCAGCGCGTAAGCATCCTTGAATTCCACTTCGGACGAGGCGTTCGAGCGGTTGCCGAGCTTGTCCTTGAGCCGCTGGAATTCGATGGCGTTGACCGAACCGTCCGGCCGAAACCGCGGCATGAAGAAGCAGCTCAGCCCGTCACCGGCCTGCGCCAGCACCAGGAAGGCGTCGCACATCGGCGCCGACATGAACCATTTGTGGCCTTGGATTCGGTAGGCATCGCCGTCGCGGGTGGCCGCCGTGATGTTGCTGCGCACATCGGTACCACCCTGCTTCTCGGTCATGCCCATGCCGAGGGTCATGCCGCGCTTGGCCGTCCACGGCGCGAAGCGCGGATCGTAATGGCGGCTGGCGATCATCGGCATCGCCTGCGCGAGCACGTCCGGTTGCGACGCCAGCGCCGCCACCGCGGCGCGGGTCATGGTGATCGGGCAGAGATGCCCGGTCTCGACCTGCGCCGCCATATAGAATTTTGCCGCGCGCGCGACTTCCGACGCCTTGCCGGCCGGCTGGCCGTCCTTGCTCCAGGTCGAATTGTGAATGCCGGCGGCAACCGACTGCGCCATCAACTCGTGATAGGCCGGGTGAAACTCGACCTCGTCGCGGCGGTTGCCGCGGGCGTCGAAGGTTTTCAGCTTCGGCGGGTTCTCGTTGGCGAGGCGACCGCGCGCCGCCATCGCAGCCGAACCCCAGAGCTGACCGAATTCGGAATGCTCCACATAGGCCGACGATCCCTCGTTCAGCGCCACCGCCTCCACCAGCGAACGATCGGTCGCGAACAGGTCGATGTCCTCGAACGGCGGCGACTGGTTCAGCGCCTCGGTCGTGGCGGCGGTATCGTGCGTCATGGATGGATTCCGGTCCCGAATGGATTCGGCGCAGTTTACGCGCATCGGCAGCGATTTCACACGGGCTGCAATCGCGGCGACTTTGCGGCGATTTTTGCTGACGGGGTTTACCCTTCTGACGACAGACCGGGGGATAACCCGGAACCGGCCGATTGCCGCTTGCCCCGCTTTTGAACTCTGCCTATAGCTCTTGCTTTAATGACCCTTGCAACGAAATCGACGTTTGTCCTCGGCCACCGGCATTTGCTGGGCATCGAGGGCCTTTCCGCCGCGGATATCACCGGCCTCCTCGACCTGTCCGAGGAATATGTCGAGCTGAACCGCCAGGTCGACAAAAAGCGCACCAGCCTCCGCGGTCGCACCCAGGTCAACCTGTTCTTCGAGAACTCGACGCGGACCCAGTCCTCGTTCGAACTGGCCGGCAAGCGGCTCGGCGCCGACGTCATGAACATGTCGGTGACATCGTCGTCCATCAAGAAGGGCGAGACGCTGATCGACACCGCGATGACGCTGAATGCGATGCACCCGGACATCCTCGTGATGCGCCACCACGCCTCCGGCGCGGTCGAACTGCTGGCGCGCAAGGTCGATGGCTCCGTCATCAATGCCGGCGACGGGGCGCACGAGCATCCCACGCAAGCGCTGCTGGATGCGCTGACCATCCGTCGCAACAAGGGCCGGCTCGAAGGGCTGGTGATCGCGATCTGCGGCGACGTCCTGCATTCGCGCGTCGCGCGGTCCAACATCCTGCTGCTCAACACCATGGGCGCCCGCGTCCGCGTGGTGGCGCCCTCGACGCTGCTGCCTCCGGGTATCGAGCGAATGGGTGTCGAGGTATTCCGCGACATGCGCGAGGGGCTTGAAGGCGCCGACATCGTGATGATGCTGCGGCTGCAGCGCGAGCGCATGAACGGTTCGTTCGTGCCCTCCTCCGCCGAGTATTTCCAGTATTTCGGCCTCGACCAGAAAAAACTGGCCTACGCCAAGCCCGACGCGCTGGTGATGCATCCCGGCCCGATGAATCGCGGCGTCGAAATCGACTCCATCGTCGCCGACGGTGCGCAATCGCTGATCCGCGAACAGGTCGAGATGGGTGTCGCCGTCCGCATGGCCGTGCTTGAAGCGCTTGCGCGCAACCTCCCGAATGCGTGATCCCATGCTGACCGACCGCCGCCCCATTTTGCTTGCCAACGCCCGCCTGATCGATCCGTCGCGCAACATCGACGGCCCCGGCGACGTGCTGATCGCCGACGGCGTGATCCGCGACGCCCGCCGCGGCATCGGCGCCGCCGGCGTGCCGGAGGGCACCGACATCGTCAACTGCGCCGGCATGATCGTGGCGCCCGGCCTGGTCGATATGCGCGCCTTCGTCGGCGAGCCCGGCGCCAACCACCGCGAGACCTTCGCCTCCGCCAGCCGCGCGGCGGCGGCCGGCGGCATCACCACCATCATCTGCCAGCCCGACACCTCGCCGGTGATCGACAATCCGGCCACCGTCGATTTCGTGCTGCGGCGCGCCCGCGACACCGCCATCGTCAACATCCATCCGATGGCGGCGTTGACCAAGGGCATGCAGGGCCTTGAGATGACCGAGATCGGTCTGTTGAAGGCCGCCGGCGCCGTCGCCTTCACTGATTGCGATAGGAGCATCACCAACGCGCAACTGATGCGCCGCGCGCTGACCTACGCACGCGATTTCGACGCGCTGATCGTGCACCACACCGAGGACCCCGACCTGGTCGGCGAAGGCGTCATGAACGAGGGCGAGCGCGCCTCGCGGCTTGGCCTGATCGGCATTCCCAACGCTGCCGAAGCCGTACTGCTGGAGCGCGACATGCGCCTGGTCGCATTGACCGGCGGTCGATACCACGCGGCCTCATTGACCTGCATCGAGTCGATCGAGGTGCTGCAGCGCGCCCGCGACGCTGGCCTGCGCGTCAGCGCCTCGGCCTCGATCAACCATCTCACGCTGAACGAAATCGACATCGGCCCGTACCGCTCCTACCTGAAACTGTCGCCGCCGCTGCGCACCGAGGACGACCGCCAGGCGCTGGTGGCTGCGGTCGCCTCCGGCCTGATCGACGTCATTATGTCCGACCACAATCCGCAGGATGTCGAGACCAAGCGGCTGCCGTTCGCCGAGGCCGCCCCCGGCGCGATCGGGCTGGAAACCATGCTGTCGGCCGGGTTGCGCCTGATCCATAGCGGGGAACTGGACTTCACCCGGCTGATCCGCGCCATGTCGACGCGGCCGGCCGAATTGCTCGGCCTGCCCGGCGGATCGTTGCGCCCCGGCGCTGTCGCCGACATCATCGTCATTGACGCCGACGTGCCGTGGGTGCTGGATCCCGCCGACCTGAAGTCGCAATGCAAGAACACGCCGTTCGACGAGGCCCGCTTCACCGGCCGCGTCGCGCGCACCATCGTCGGCGGACGCACGGTGTATGAACATGTGTAGGTCGTCATGATTGTCGTTTATGTATTCGCCGCCGCGCTCGGCTATTTTCTCGGCTCGATCCCGTTCGGGCTGGTGCTGACCAGGCTCGCCGGCACCCAGGACATCCGCACCATCGGCTCCGGCAACATCGGCGCCACCAACGTGCTGCGCACCGGCCGCAAGGGCCTCGCCGCGGCGACGCTGCTGCTCGATGCGCTGAAGGGCACAGTGGCCGTAATCATCGCCGGTAGCGTCGGCGGACCCAACGCGGCAATGGTCGCAGGTCTCGCCGCCTTTCTCGGCCACCTGTTTCCGGTCTGGCTCGGCTTCAAGGGCGGCAAGGGGGTCGCGGTCTATATCGGCATCATGCTCGGGCTGTTCTGGCCGGCGGCGCTGGTATTCTGCATGGCCTGGCTGGCCTGCGCCTTTGCCTCGCGCTACTCGTCATTTGCTGCGCTGACCGCCAGCGCCATCACACCGATCTTCCTGTGGTGGGCCAAGGCCCCCAACCTGGCGGTGCTGGCGACGGTCCTCACCGCCCTGCTATGGTTCATGCACCGCGAAAACATCAAGCGACTGACGGCCGGCACCGAAGGCAAGATCGGCGCGAAGTAGCAAGAAGCCAACGTGCGACGCCCGCTCTAGAACACCCGCGCGCCTTGCCTTGCGCCGAGATCGAATTCCCAGATCTCGACGCCGGGGCCGATCAGATGGCCGTTGTTCCTGATGTAGTGGGAGATCAAACTCACCTTCGAATGCGGATGAAGGTGTTTGAGCACGAACAGGATCTTCCGATAGTCCCTTGGCGCTACGCTGAACAGCAGCATCGCCTCGTTCATGCCCCTGATCTTCGCACTCGGCGGATTGCCGGAAGCGGTCCAAGTGTATGATTTGCACTCCACCAGGATGCGTGGACTGGCGCTGCCCAGGTCGAAGCGCTTGTTCTTCCGCAGTTTGTAGCCGACGGGCACAACGAAATTGCGGGCCAGCACCACGCCTTCGGAGTGAAAGAAGATCTGCGCGGCTTCCTCAAATTCACGACCGACAGCGGCGTTGCTCGAAGCGCCAACCCGCTGGTAGTTGTTGAATTCCAAAAGCATTGCTGTCACTGCACAGAAGCCGTCCCGCGGCCTCACCCCTACTCTCGCACCCTCCGTGCGAATGTCAATTGAACACATCCTGAAGTTGCGCAATGCTGTTCGTCGGAGGGGCAGCATTTGGACAGCAATACATCGGGCACAGCACACCTCACGGACGCCCAGCGCATCGACTGGCTGCGGCTGATCCGCAGCGATAATGTCGGCCCGCGCACGTTCCGTTCGCTGGTCAATCATTACGGCAGCGCTCGCGCGGCTCTGGAGCGGCTGCCGGATCTGGCGCGTCGCGGCGGGGCCACGCGTCCCGGCCGGATTGCCAGCGAAGACGACGCCCGGCGTGAACTTGCAGCCTGCCGCAAGATCGGCGTCGCGCTGCTGGCGCCCGGTGAAGCCGGCTATCCGCCTCGCCTGGCCGGCATCGAAGACGCGCCTCCCCTGCTCGGCGTCCGCGGCACGGCCGACGCCTTGATGCGGCCGATGATCGCCATTGTCGGCTCGCGCAACGCCTCCGCCGCCGGGCTGAAATTCGCAGCGAAGCTAGCGCATGATCTCGGCGACGCCGGCTTTGTCATTGCCTCCGGCCTAGCCCGCGGCATCGACCAGGCCGCGCATCGCGCCACCGTCCGGAGCGGCACGCTGGCGGTCCTCGCCGGCGGCCACGACAAAATCTATCCACCGGAGCACGAGGACCTGCTGTTCGCGATCCTCGAACAGGGCGGAGCGATCTCGGAAATGCCACTCGGCCATGTGCCGCGGGCACGGGATTTTCCCCGCCGAAACCGACTGATCTCCGGCGCTTCGCTGGGCGTCGTGGTGATCGAGGCCGCGCATCGCTCGGGCTCGCTGATCACGGCCAGGAGCGCCGCCGAACAGGGCAGAGAGGTGTTTGCCGTGCCTGGCTCGCCGCTCGACCCGCGCGCCGCCGGCACCAACGATCTCATCAAGCAGGGCGCGGCCCTGATTACCGAGGCCGCCGACGTCATCAACGCCGTCACGCCGATCATGGAGCGCCCGGTGGAACTGCCAAGCCGCGAGCCCGACGATATCGCTTCCTTCGACGAGCCCGATCATAGCGACCGCGCGCGGATCGTCGCGCTGCTCGGGCCGAGCCCGGTGGGCATCGACGACCTGATCCGCCTCAGCGGCACGTCGGCCGCGGTGGTACGCACGGTGCTGCTGGAGCTCGAACTCGCCGGCCGTCTCGAGCGCCATGGCGGCGGGCTGGTGTCGATGATCTGAGCAAGCTCAGCCGGTCGAATTGCGGCCGTCGAAATTCTGTCGCGCGGTTTCAATGTCCGGCTGATGCTCCTGCGCCCAGGCACCCAACGCCATCACTGGCAAGCTCAGGCCACGGCCGAGATCGGTAAGTTCGTAATCGACCCGTGGCGGGACGGTCGGAAATACCGTGCGGGTTACGAGGCCGTCGCGTTCCAGCCCGCGCAGGGTCAGCGTCAGCATCCGCTGCGAGATGCCGCCGATCATGCGCTTGAGTTCGTTGAAGCGGCGCGGCCCGCCGCCGAGCAGCATGATCACCAGCACGCTCCATTTGTCGCCGACCCGCGACAGCACCGCCGCGACGCCGCGGCAGTCGCTGCCGAGATGCGCGTTGGGCGGAAGGACAGGCACATCGATGTGCTCGGGTTTCAAATCTGTGCCTTCTTGTGCGTTTTCCAATAGTCACTCATGTAGCGTCAGTTACAAACCTATACCATAGGAAAACTGATATGAAACTGCTTCACATCGATTCCAGCGTGCTGGGCCCAAACTTCGTCAGCCGGCAGGTATCCGCGGCGGTCGTCCGCCATCTGACGGACACCACGCCGGGTCTGCAAGTGACCTATCGCGACCTCGCCGCCACGCCGCTGGCGCATCTGTCGGGCGCGCATCTCGCCGCCGCACAGGGAGCCACGCCCGAGGTCAGCCTGGGTGCGGACCTCGCCGCCGGCCAGACGGCGCTCGACGACTTCCTCGCTGCGGACATCGTGGTAATCGGTGCGCCAATGTACAATTTCACGATCCCGACGCAGCTCAAGGCATGGATCGACCGCATCGCGGTGGCTGGCAAGACGTTCAAGTACGACGCCAGTGGCGTCCAGGGCCTGGCCGGCGGCAAACGCATCGTCATTGCGCTATCGCGCGGCAATTTCTACGGCGTCGGCGCACCCGCTGCAGCCTATGAACACGCAGAAACCTATCTGCGCGGCGTGTTCGGATTCATTGGCGTTACCGATATTGAAGTCATTGTTGCCGAGGGGGTCAACCTTGGACCGGACCATCGCGAAAAGGCAGTCACTGCGGCGCTGCAGGCGGCAACCGATCTGCGCGCGGCATAGGCTAGAACCACTCGCCGGGCAAATACTGGTCGAGCACGATAACGCTCAACGATAGCAGCAGTCCGATCGCGCAAAACAGCGCGATGGCGACGAGCGGATGCGTTTCCGTGGCCTCAGCAGGCTTCGGAACCGCAACAATCCGTGTGACATCTGCCATATCGAACTCCCGTGGGTGGCCCTGCCCTCCCACGGGAGTCTTCACGTCATGCGCAGCGGTTCAGCGGACCAGAGCAAATACTGAAAATACATCCTCGCAACGCATCCCACCCGCACGCCACTTTGAGGTTGTGGTGCAGGCTCTCCGCGCGATGGATCGATGGTGCCTAGCCGCGATACGCCGGAGCGCCAGCCGGTGAAGCAGTGGAGCCGCCATCGACGAAGATCTCGGCGCCTTGAATGTTCGACGCATCGTCAGACGCCAGGAACAGCACGGTCTTCGCGACCTGTTCCGGCTTGCCGAAACGGCCAAGCGGAATCGTCTGGGAGATTTTCGCTTCGAGCGCGGTGACGGCTTCGGGCGTAGGTGCGTGGCGACTCCAGATCGGCGTGCTGGTGGCACCTGGCGAAACGACATTGACGCGGATGCCGCGCGGCGACAGTTCCGACGCCATGACGCGGGCCATCGCGCGCACCCCGGCCTTGCTCGCGGCGTAGGCCGCGTAACCGGGGTTGCCCAGCACCGAGATTACCGAGCCGTTGAGGATGATCGAGGCGCCGTCATTGAGATGCGGCACTGCCGCCTGCACCGTGAAGAACACAGCCGTGATGTTGGTCTTCAGGATCGATTCGAACAGGTCGAGGGAGGTACCCCCGACCGGGGTGCTGCCGCTGATGCCGGCATTGGCAAACACGATATCGAGCTTGCCGAATTTCTCCACCGCTTTGGCAACGGCGTTCTCGGTGGCGGCGATATCGGTGGCATCGGCAACGATCCCCACCGCATTGGAGCCGAGCTCCGCGACCGCCGCGTCCAGCCTGGCCTTGTCGCGACCGGTAATCGCCACCTTGGCGCCTTCCGCCACGAAAAGCCGTGCGGTGGTCAGTCCGATACCGCTGTTGCCGCCGGTAATTAACGCCGTCTTGCCTGCGAGTCTCATGGTGCGCTCCTGAAGCCAACCGGTTGCTTTTTGCAACCGTGTTGCCATCTAGGCGGACCGGTTTTATATTGCAACCAGATATTCGGATGCCCACGTTTTCGTGAGGACGCCGAGGAGAGCCGCCATGGCCAAGCGCACCAGCCTGAAAGACAACGCCTGCCCGATAGCGCGATCGATGGAATCGATCGGCGACTGCTGGTCAATGCTGATCATCCGCGACGCCATGATGGGGCTGCGTCGCTTCAGCGAATTCCAGAAGCATCTCGGACTGGCCAAGAATATCCTGACGACCCGGCTGCGGGCGCTGGTGGCCGATGGCATCCTGACGACAGAGCCCGCGTCCGACGGCAGCGCCTATCAGGACTACGTGCTGACGCCGAAAGGCCGCGCGGTATTTCCGATCATGGTGGCGCTGCGGCAGTGGGGCGAGGATTTTGCGTTTGCGCCCGGCGAAGCCACCAACATCATGGTCGATCGCAAAGCCGGCAAGCGGGTGCGCCCGCTCGAACTGCACGCCGCGGATGGCCGGCTGCTCGGCGTCGGCGATACCGCGATCAAGCCGGTCGCATCAGCGGGCTGAACGGCGGTTGCCGGCCTGTCGCACGATCTCCTCCGCCTCCATGTGGGCCATGTCGATCAGGTAGACGAGCATGCCGTGACCATGGCGCTGCGCGACGCGCGCGAGGGTCTTCGAGCGCACTCTTTATATAATGAGCGGCTTCCTCCGGACCGCCGTCCCGCGGAGGCTCGCCATCGTCGAAACGATCGCTTCCAGGCGGTGGCGTCATCGACAGTCCCTTCGGCAACAGATTGTTGCGACCTTCCCTAGTTACCACGAACGCTCAGTTTTACGCAACCATAAGATGTACAATACAACCAAGAGTATATTCACCTGGGCTGCTTTCAGCGGCCATCAACAGATCAATATTTGACACGCGCCCCCTTCACACCCATGTTCGCGGCGAAACGGCCGACGCGACTCTCGCGGAACCGGCCCGACTTTCCCCATTAAGCTATTGGAATGACATGAATATCGTCATTGTCGAGTCGCCATCCAAGGCCAAGACGATCAACAAGTATCTCGGGCCCGACTACGAGGTGCTGGCATCGTTCGGCCATGTTCGCGACCTTCCCGCCAAGAACGGATCGGTCGATCCCGACGCCAATTTCCAGATGATCTGGGAGGTCGATCCCAAGGCTGCCAGCCGTCTCAACGACATCGCCAAGGCTCTCAAGGGCGCCGACAAGCTGATCCTCGCAACCGATCCGGATCGCGAAGGCGAGGCGATTTCCTGGCACGTGCTCGAAGTGCTGAAGGAAAAACGCGCGATCAAGGATCACAAGATCGAACGCGTCGTGTTCAACGCCATCACCAAACAGGCGGTGACCGAGGCGATGAAGAACCCGCGCCAGATCGATGGCGCGCTGGTTGATGCCTACATGGCGCGCCGCGCGCTCGATTATCTGGTCGGCTTTACGCTGTCGCCGGTGCTGTGGCGAAAACTGCCCGGCGCGCGTTCGGCCGGCCGCGTGCAGTCGGTCGCGTTGCGGCTGGTGTGCGACCGCGAGCTCGAAATCGAAAAATTCATCCCGCGCGAATACTGGTCGCTGGTCACCACGTTGGCGACGCCGCGCGGCGAAAGCTTTGAAGCGCGCCTGATCGGCGCCGACGGCAAGAAGATTCAGCGCCTCGACATCGGCACCGGCGAAGAGGCTGAAGACTTCCGCAAGGCGATCGAGGCCGCCAAGTTCGAAGTCACCACCGTCGAAGCCAAGCCGGCGCGCCGCAATCCGCAGGCGCCGTTCACGACCTCGACGTTGCAGCAGGAAGCCAGCCGCAAGCTCGGCTTCGCGCCGGCGCACACCATGCGCATCGCGCAGCGGCTCTATGAGGGCATCGACATTGGCGGCGAGACCACCGGTCTCATTACCTATATGCGAACCGACGGCGTGCAGATCGACGGCTCGGCGATCACGCAGGCGCGCGAAGTGATCGGTGAGGACTACGGCAAGCAGTACGTCCCCGGCGTCGCGCGGCAATACTCGACCAAGGCCAAGAACGCCCAGGAAGCGCATGAAGCGATCCGCCCGACCGACCTGTCGCGCCGCCCCGCCAGCCTGCGCGGCCGGCTCGATACCGACCAGGCCAAGCTCTATGAGCTGATCTGGGTCCGCACCATCGCCAGCCAGATGGAATCCGCGGAAATGGAGCGCACCACCGTGGACATCTCGGCCAAGGCCGGCGCCCGCGTGCTGGAATTGCGCGCCACCGGCCAGGTGGTGAAGTTCGACGGCTTCCTCGCGGTCTATCAGGAAGGCAAGGACGACGACACCGACGACGAGGATTCACGCCGCCTGCCCGCCATGAGCGAAGGCGAGACGCTGAAGAAAGAGAACCTCGCCGTCACCCAACACTTCACCGAACCGCCACCGCGCTTCTCGGAAGCCTCCCTGGTGAAGCGGATGGAAGAACTCTCGATCGGCCGGCCCTCGACCTACGCGTCGATCCTGCAGGTTCTCAAGGACCGCGGCTATGTGCGGCTCGAGAAGAAGCGCCTGTACGGCGAGGACAAGGGCCGCGTCGTCGTGGCCTTCCTGGAGAACTTCTTCGCCAGGTACGTGGAGTATGACTTCACCGCGGCGCTGGAAGAGAATCTCGACCGAATCTCCAACAACGAAATCTCCTGGCAGCAGGTGCTGCGCGATTTCTGGACCGACTTCATCGGCGCCGTGAACGAGATCAAGGATCTGCGCGTCACCCAGGTGCTCGACGCGCTCGACGACATGCTGGGGCCGCACATCTACGCGCCGCGCGAAGACGGCGGCGATCCCCGGCAGTGCCCGACCTGCGGCACGGGCAAGCTCAACCTCAAGGCCGGCAAGTTCGGCGCCTTCGTCGGCTGCTCGAACTATCCGGAATGCCGCTACACCCGCCCGCTCGCGGCGGATTCCGGCGCCAGCGCCGACCGCATCCTTGGCAAGGACCCGCTGACCGACCGCGACGTGGCGGTGAAGGCCGGCCGTTTCGGGCCGTACATCCAGCTTGGCGACGTCAAGGACTACGCCGAAGGCGAGAAGCCGAAACGCGCGGGCATCCCCAAGGACACGTCGCCCAGCGACGTCGAGCTCGACCTCGCGCTCAAACTGCTGTCGTTGCCCCGCGAAGTCGGCAAGCACCCGGAAACGGGCGAGCCGATCACCGCCGGGCTTGGCCGGTTCGGGCCTTTCGTGCGCCATGAGAAAACCTATGCCAGCCTCGAGGCTGGCGACGAGGTGTTCGACATCGGGCTCAATCGCGCGGTGACGCTGATCGCCGAGAAGATCCTGAAGGGCCCGAGCGGCCGCAAGTTCGGCGCCGACCCAGGCAAGCCGCTCGGCGAGCATCCCACCCTCGGCGGCGTCGCCGTCAAAGGCGGCCGCTACGGCGCCTATGTCACCGCCGGCGGCGTCAATGCGACGATCCCCAGCGACAAGACGCAGGAGACGATCACGCTGGAAGAAGCCATCGCGTTGATCGACGAGCGCGCCGCCAAGGGCGGCGGCAAGCCGAAGCGTGGCGCCAAGAAGGCCGTCGCGAAAAAGACGCCGGCCAAGAAGGCTGCGGCTAAATCCGCAGATATCGACGCCAAGCCCGTCAAGAAGGCAGCAGCCAAGAAGAAGGTGGCCAAGAAGGCCGTCAAGAAAATCGCAGCCAAGCCGAAAGCCGAGGGTGCTGCCGCGAGCGCGGCGCGTGCCCCCGTGACCGCGAAAACCTCACCGGCCAAGAAGACTGCCAAACCTGCCGCGAAAAAGAGCGCGGGCAAGAACGGATAATTGTGAGCAAGAAACGGGATAACGGCTTTCCAACCCGGGACGCGATCGTCGCGTTCGTGCGTACCCATCCCGGCAAGATCGGCACCCGCGAGATCGCGCGGGAGTTCGGCCTGAAGAACGCCGCCCGCATCGAGCTGAAGCAGATCCTGCGCGAGCTCGCTCATGAAGGCGTGATCGCCAAGCAGGGCCGCACCGTCCACCAGCCCGCCACGTTGCCGCCGACGATACTGGTTGACATCACCGCCCGCGACCGCGACGGCGAGTTGCTCGCCACGCCCACCGAATGGGACGAAGCGACGCAAGGCGTCACGCCAAAAATCCGCATCCACACGCCGCGCCGCCCCCTGCCCGGCACTGCCGCCGGCGTTGGCGATCGCGCGATGTTGCGCATCGAGAAGATCGAGGCCGAAGGCGAGGCGGTTGCCTACCGTGGCCGCGTTATCAAGGTGATCGACAAGGCGAAGGCGCGACTACTCGGCATTTTTCGCAGCATTCCGGGCGGCGGCGGGCGGTTGATCCCGGTCGATAAAAAACAGGCCGGACGCGGCGAACTCAACATCGCCCCCGCCGACGCCAACGGCGCCGAGGATGGCGATCTCGTCAGCGTCGATCTGATCCACACCCGCGGCTACGGCCTGGCATCCGGCAAGGTCAAGGAGCGGCTCGGCTCGCTATCCACCGAGAAGGCCGTCAGCCTGATCGCGATCCACTCCCACGAAATCCCGCAGGAATTTTCGGCAGCCGCGATAGCCGAGTCCGAAGAAGCGCAACCCGCGACATTGGCCGGCCGCGAGGACTGGCGCGCGGTGCCGCTGGTCACCATCGATCCGCCGGACGCCAAGGACCACGACGACGCGGTCTATGCCGAACCCGATCCCGACAACAAGGGCGGCTACATCGTCACCGTCGCCATCGCCGACGTCGCCTTCTATGTGCGGCCCGGCTCCGCGCTGGACCGCGACGCGCTGATCCGCGGCAACTCGGTGTACTTCCCCGACCGCGTCGTGCCGATGCTGCCGGAACGGATCTCCAACAACCTGTGTTCGCTGGTGCCCAACGAGCCGCGTGGGGCGCTGGCCGTGCGCATGGTGATCGGCGCCGACGGCCGCAAGCGCTCGCATACCTTCCATCGCATCCTGATGCGCTCGGCGGCAAAGCTGAACTACGCGCAGGCACAGGCGGCCATCGACGGCCAACCGGATGATACCACCGGCCCCATTCTCGAACCGATCCTGAAGCCGCTGTACGACGCCTACGCCCTGGTGAAGCTGGCGCGCGACGAACGCGATCCGCTCGATCTCGATATCCCCGAGCGCAAGATATTGCTGAAGTCCGACGGCACCGTGGATCGCGTCATCGTGCCGGAACGCCTGGATGCCCATAAACTCATCGAAGAGTTCATGATCCTAGCGAACGTCGCGGCGGCCGAGATGCTTGAAAAAAAGGGCCTGCCGCTTATCTACCGGGTGCACGACGAGCCTTCGCAGGAGAAGGTTCACAACCTGCAGGAATTCCTCAAGACCCTCGATCTGCCATTTGCCAAGGCCGGTGCGCTGCGACCGTCGTTGTTCAACGGTGTGCTGGCGAAGGTGAAGGGTCACGATTCCGAACCGCTGGTGAACGAAGTGGTATTGCGCTCTCAGGCCCAGGCCGAATATTCCGCCGAGAATTACGGACACTTCGGTCTGAACCTGCGCCGCTACG
>NZ_JAQGJD010000248.1 GCF_028290785.1 Tardiphaga sp.
AAGCGTGGCGGCAGGCACGGATCTTCGCGAGGAAGACTTCGTGCGGCACCGTCACCTTGCCGTCCTGGTGGCCGCACTGCTTTTCGTCGGACACCTGGTTTTCGATCTGCAGCGCGCAGGCGCCGGCTTCGATCATCTTCTTGGCGAGCAGGTAGGTCGCTTCCGCGTTGCCGAAGCCGGCGTCGATGTCCGCAATCACCGGCACGACGTGGGTCTGGAAAGTGTCGATCTTCTCGATCAACGCCTGCTCCTTCGCCTGATCGCCGGCCTTGCGGGCAGCGTCGAGGTTGCGGAAAATATCGTTGAGTTCGCGCTGATCCGCCTGACGCAGGAAGGTGTAGAGCTCTTCGATCAGCGCCGGCACGGATGTCTTCTCGTGCATCGACTGGTCGGGCAGCGGGCCGAACTCCGAACGCAGCGCGGCGATCATCCAGCCAGATAGGTAGAGATAGGTGCGATCGGTCGTGCCAAAGTGCTTCTTCACCGAGATCAGCTTCTGCTGGGCGATAAAGCCGTGCCAGCACCCGAGCGACTGGGTGTATTTCGTGCTGTCGGCGTCATAGGCCGCCATATCGGCGCGCATCAGCGCAGCGGTGTAGCGCGCAATGTCGAGGCCGGTCTTGAAGCGGTTCTGCAGGCGCATGCGGGCCACGGCTTCGGCCTTCACGCCATTCCACGTGTCCTTGTCCTTCAGGAGCGCTTCGGCGGCTCCGATTTCGCTCTGATAGGAGGCTGGCCCCTGGATGGCCTGATCGCTGATCCCACGTGGCTGGAAGTTCATCTCATCAATCCTTCAGTGAAGAAATTTTATCGACAGACGTGACAAGCACCCTGCGAAGCGTGTCGTGAGATAAACGCCAAACTCGCTCAATGCGATAGATGGCTTGTGTTTGAATGGTGATGCAATGTAACATCACGACTTGTAATAAATGTCATTTTGTCATAATTGTCACAAACAGGTATTTGGCGATGGCTGGCGACTCCGCAAAGAAACTGTTCGTCGGTCCCCGGTTCCGGCGGATTCGCCAGCAACTCGGCCTGTCGCAGACCCAGATCGCCGAGGGGCTGGGCATTTCGCCGAGCTACATCAACCTGATCGAGCGCAACCAGCGTCCAGTGACCGCGCAACTCCTGATGCGGCTGGCGCAGACCTACGACCTCGACCTGCGCGACCTCGCCACCGCCGACGAGGACCGCTTCTTCGCCGAACTAAACGAGATTTTCTCCGATCCGCTGTTTCGGCAGATCGACCTGCCGAAGCAGGAGCTGCGCGACCTCGCCGAACTCTGCCCCGGCGTCACTCACGCGCTGCAGCGGATGTACGCCGCCTATGCCGAAGCGCGGCGCGGCGAGACGCTGGTGGCAGCGCAATTCGCCGACCGCAACGAGGGCGGCCATTACGAGGCCAACCCGATCGAGCGGGTCCGCGACCTGATCGAGGCCAACCGCAACTATTTCCCCGAGCTGGAGCAGGCCGCCGAAACCTTGCGCGACGAGATCAACGAGACCGCGCCGGATCTCTACGCCGCGCTTTCGACGCGGCTGCGGGAAAAACATTCGATCGTCACCCGGATCATGCCGGTGGACGTGATGCGCGAGACGCTACGTCGCTTCGACCGGCACCGCCGGCAACTGCTGATCTCCGAACTGGTGGACAGTCCCGGCCGCGCGTTCCAGCTTGCGTTCCAGCTCGGGCTTGCCGAATGCAGCAGCCATTTCGAGACCATCGTCGGCCGTGCCGGCCCGCTCGACGACACGCCGCGCAGATTGTACCGCATCACGCTGGCAAACTACTTTGCCGCCGCGGTGCTGATGCCTTACGCCGCGTTCCATGGCGCCGCAGAGGCGCTGAGCTACGACTTGCAGGTGCTCGGCCAGCGCTTCAACGTCGGCTTCGAGCAGGTCTGCCACCGCCTCACCACGCTGCAGCGACCCACCGCGCGCGGCGTGCCGTTCTTCATGCTGCGCGTGGACAATGCCGGCAACGTCTCCAAGCGGTTCTCGTCGGGTACCTTCCCGTTCTCGAAATTCGGCGGTACCTGCCCCTTGTGGAACGTACATTCCACCTTCGACACGCCGGACCGCCTCTTGAAGCAGGTGATCGAGCTGCCCGACGCCAGCCGCTATTTCTCGATCGCCCAGATGGTACGCCGGCCGCCAGCGCCGCACGGCCAGCCGCAGCCGCGTTTTGCCATCGGCCTCGGCTGCGAGATTCGTCACGCAGCGAAACTGGTCTATGCGTCGGGCATGGACCTGGAGAAAGCCGAAGGCACCCCGATCGGCGTCAACTGCCGGCTGTGCGAACGCGAAAATTGCCCGCAACGCGCCGAGCCGCCGATCACGCGAACGCTGATCCTGGATGAGAACACGCGAAGGGTGTCGAGCTTTGCGTTCAGCAATGCACGAGAGTTATAGTAGCGCCATCTTTCTACTTAAGATGACATCGGGATGGAACGATGACGTTGCAGGTCCGGGAAATGCTTCCATCTGAGGCCCATGTGGTGACCTCCTACTTCCACAATTCCACGCCGGAATTTCTGGAAAACATGGGTGTCGATCCCACGCGAATTCCAACGATTGGGATCTGGCAAGACCGCATCGCGCAGCAATATGCACTGCCGCCCAAAAGCCGCGCCGCGGTGGTCGTGCTGTGGCTGATGGACGACAAGCCCGTTGGATTTTCAAGCTGCGACAAGATCGTCTATGGCGAGCACGCCACCATGCATCTTCACGTACTGCAGCCCGAGAGAAGACAGAGCGGAATTGGCACCCCCGGCGTCCGCCAGAGCGCCGCCATCTATTTCGACATGCTAAAGCTCAAATCGCTGTTTTGCGAGCCCAACGCCTTCAACACTGCGCCGAACCGGACGCTGCAAAAGGCCGGCTTTAAATACCTGAAGACCCACATGACGGTGCCAGGATTGCTGAACTATCATCAGGCTGTGACACGATGGATGGTCGAACGGCCGCAAATGGAAGGCTGGAAGACGTAAAGCGATGGCTGGTAAAGCCAATTAGCGCGCGTCCGGATCGTCAAACGCATGGATCAGCCGAACACCTCCGTCATGGCCGGGCTTGTCCCGGCCATCCACGTCTGTATTCCTATCGGCTGAGATCGTGGAGGCCCGGGACGAGGCCGGGCATGACGGGGAGAGGCCGGCGCTGATGCTGCGAATGTCATTGCGGATGCGATCCACTATTATTTCTATTGCGGCGCTTGCTATCACCGGTCTGGCCTCGCCGGCTTCCGCTCAATTCGCACCACCCATTCAGGCCCGACCGACTACGCCGACGGCTGGCGCCGCCGCAACGGTGAGGCCCGCGATCACAGCAAGTCCACGCGCTGCCGCCTGCCATGGCGGCCAGTCCTTCGACCAGTTCCTCGTCAGTCTGAAGCAGCAGGCCACCGCCGCTGGCGTGTCATCCCGCGCTATCGCAGCGTCGTCGCCTTGGCTGGTCTACGACCCCAAGATCGTCAACCGAGACCGCGGCCAGCGGGTGTTCGGCCAGTTGTTCACCGAATTCGCCCGCCGCATGGCCGCGGATTACCGGATGCAGAACGGGCAGCTCAAGATCAAGGCCCATGCGGCGGCGTTCGCCCGCGCAGAGAAACAGTACGGCGTGCCGCCGGCGGTGATTGCGGCATTCTGGGCGCTGGAGAGCGATTTTGGCGCCCAGATGGGTAACCTGCCGACGCTGCCCTCGCTGGTGTCGCTGGCCTATGACTGCCGCCGCTCGAAAATGTTTCAGGACGAGACCATCGCCGCGCTTAAAATCATCGACCGCGGCGATCTTGCGCCGGAGGAGATGATCGGCTCGTGGGCCGGCGAGCTCGGCCAGACCCAGTTCCTGCCAACGCATTATTTCAACTACGCGGTGGACTATGACGGCGACGGCCACCGCAACCTGCTGCGCAGCCCCGACGATGTAATCGGCTCGACCGCGAACTACATCGCCAACGGGCTGAAATGGCGGCGCGGCGAGCCATGGCTGCAGGAAGTTCGCGTGCCGGCTTCCAGTTTCCCTTGGGACCAGGCCGACCTCACCGTCCAGTTGC
>NZ_JAQGJD010000249.1 GCF_028290785.1 Tardiphaga sp.
GGTCATGCGGTCGGCTTCGAACTCCATCATCCGGCCGAGTTGATCCTTGGTGACGCGCTGGAAGTAGCCGGTGTAGTCGGTGGAGGTGAAGGCGTTCTCGCTGCCGCCGATGCGCTGCACCACCTGCGAGAATTCGCCGGCCGGATGCTTGGCGGTGCCCTTGAACATCAAATGTTCGAGAAAATGCGCGAGGCCGGATTTGCCGGGGGTCTCGTCAGCGGAGCCGACCTTGTACCAGACCATCTGCGTCACCACCGGGGTGCGGTGATCCGGGATCACCACGACCTGCATGCCGTTGGCCAGCGTGAAGGTGGCGGGGCGCTCCGAAGTGACGGTCTGCGCGGTGGCGAAGGTGGGGGCCAGCAGCAGCGCCAGCGCCGCGACGGAACGCACGGCCAATCGGGATGATGAGGTCATGACGGGGTGAGCTGCTCCTCGGCGCGGGTAAGCGATCGCGCCGGAACGCATCCGCGCGTTCCGGCCAAACGCAGGGCCAGATGATCAAATGGTTCGGCTACAACGGGACGCAACGCGAACGCTGCGGGTCAATATTTGCCGGTCATCGGATTGATGTTGGCCGAATTCTGCAGCACTTCCTTCGGCCCGGTGCCATAGGCATAACCGGACGATGGCGTCTGGTAGCCGGACGGCGGCTGGGTCAGCGACTCCCGGGTGGGCTCGCCCTTGAACTGGGCCGTCTCGCCCTTGTTGCCGCCGAACATGGTCTTGAACAGGCCGCCGTCGTAGCCGAGCTGCTTCGGACTCAGCACGATGTTCTTGTTGGGATCGCCGGGCGTGATGCTTTCGGAAGTCTGGGTCGGTTTCGAGCGCTGCATCGCCATTTCCTTCGGCGTCAGCGACCGGGCTGCCTCGAGCGAATTGCCCCGCGGGCGCTTGGCGGCTTCGCGGGCGGCGTTGCGCTGCTGGACGTCGGGATCCTTCGGCCAGTTCGGCACATCGGCCGCGGTTGCATCCGGCGGCGGCAGGGTGATCTTCGGCGGCACCACCAGCGGCGAGCGCTCGCGGTAGTCGATGCCCTGGTTTTCCATGTTGGTGCCGCCAAGGCCGGTCATGATCTGCTTGATGATCTTGTCTTCGAACGAGGAGTCATCCTCCTCGTCGTCCGCGGCGCGGGCGACGCCGGCCGACATCACGAGGCCGATTCCGAGGGCGATGGCGGTCAGCCGCAGACCGCGCCACAGCACGGCCGATGAAGTGTGCACAGTCGAACCGGTATCGGTCTCGCGCATCATGCTCATCCTGTTCAAATATCTCGGGGATCGCCAATGATGGCGCGCTCCGGTCGCTTCGCCCTTAGGTCACCGTATCGACCGGGATCAGGGCGCTTTTGCGGCGGGTACGCCCAGGAACGAGTCATACAGCAGAGCCGCTACCCCGGCAACAATGGCGACATCGGCCAGATTAAACACGTACCAGTTGTAGGTCTGGCCGGCTATTTCGACGTGCAGCAGCGCGAAATCCACCACGGCGCCCCAGGCGAAACGGTCGATGGCATTGCCGATCGCGCCGCCGATGATCAGCCCCAGCGCCACGGTCGCCAGCCGGGTCTGGGATTTCGCCATCCAGATCGCCAGCGCCACCACGGCCGCGGCCTTGACCGCGATCAGCACCATCTGCCCCACGGGGCCGGAGTCCGAGAACCAGCCGTAGGAAATACCGGTATTCCAGGCCAGCACCAGGTCGAAGAACGGCGTCACCGCCACCGCGCCGCGGCGGCCGATGTCGAACACGAACAGCAGCCAGAGCTTTGAGGCCTGGTCGAGGATCAGGGTCGCAAGGGCGGTAAGCAGGCCGGCGCGGAGGGCAGGGGAGGTCGGCGGCATCAGGAGGCTCGCCCCAAACTCGATGTCGTCCCCGCGAAAGCGGGGACCCATACGCCGTGAAGAGCTAATCCGGGCGAAGAAGACATGGCTGATCCTGTGCCCAGATTTCGAGGACGGTGGCTATGGGTCCCCGCTTTCGCGGGGACGACGATGAACATGTCTTTCGGCGATCGACTTAGCCTACCCCCAGCGCCTTCCATTCGCGCAGCGCGGCGGCGTCGCGCGGCGAGACGTCGGGATACTCCTTGTCCTCGCCCACCGTTGGCAGGATTTTCCACGACCGCGCGCATTTGGTGCCGACCGCCTTCTCCACCACCACGGCGACGCCCTGTACGTCGTTCAGGGTGAAAGCGCCGGCCGGCGCGTCTTCATTGGTCATCATCGCATTGGAGGTGATGAACACCTCGGCGAGATCGATACCGGCGAGAATCGCAAAGATCGCCGGGTCGGTCACATAGACCAGCGGCGAGGCTTCCAGCGACGAGCCGATGTTCTTGGCGGCGCGCTCGACTTCCAGCGCGCCGGTGACGACGCGGCGGACGCCGCGGATGGTTTCCCATTTCACCGCCAGCGCATCGTCGCGGTAGGCATCGAGCCCATCCGGAAACACCGTCAGATGCACCGAGGGCTCGGCGTCGGGCTTGTACATCCGCCACGCTT
>NZ_JAQGJD010000278.1 GCF_028290785.1 Tardiphaga sp.
TGCGGGCACGGCGAAGGTCAGATGAGCGTGGGCAGAGGCGCCGTCGCAAGATAGCAGGCCGCCGAGCAAGACAATGAAACTAGCGGTGATCTTCATGATGATCTCTCTAGAATGGGTTCAGATCTGCGGGGACAGCTGCCGGCGAACTTCGTTGGCGATGGGGTGCAGCGTTTCCGGCGCCGTCTGCCCGACCAGGCTGTAGCCAAGGCCGTTGTCGGCCCAGGCGAAACCGTTGACAGGACCATCAGCGTGCCGCGTCATCGGCGCATTGTGGTCGGCTTGCATCGGGCGCGCCAGCACCACCAGCCGTGTGCCGCGGTCGTCGTCATACATGAACATGGCCGCAGGTCCATGCGCGGTGGCCACGATACGTCCACCCATAAAGCGATAGCCGGAGGCGGCAAGATCGGGCACGCCAACCGAGCGGCCGAGGCGCTGCGTGGCCCAGTCAATCAACTCAGCGCGATCTGTAGCGCGAAGTTCCACTGGGTGGATCCGGTCGGAACCATAGACCGCGAAATTCTGCGCAGCTTCCTGGGCAATTGCAGCGACGCCCTCGCTCGGCGCGAGGGGGCCATGGAGCGACCAACCTCCGGCGCCGCCGACGCACAGCAACACGACCGCTGCCGCCGCGGCGGCCCACCAAGGTGTCTGGCGAGACCGGCCACGCCGCGCGATCATGCGGGCCAGATCGAGCTCCGGCGGTAAGGGCTCTACGACTATCTGGGCAAGCGCAGCGCGCAGGGCGGCGCGCTGTTTTTCATAGCCGGTGACGCGCGCGGCCACATCGCGGTGCGCCTCGAGGTAGGCCGCGACCTCATCCTTCCGATCGGGAGCGAGAACGCCATCGACATAGCTGTGCAAGTCTTCCTCGGTAATGGGGCGGCTGGTCATTTTACTCTCCGAAATCATCAAATCACGCGCGGCGATTATGGTTTTCCGATTGTGAAGTGGGCGCGATTAGACTGATCATTGAGGAAACGCAGGGAGTTCGAGCGCAATCTTGTCGGGCGGAACAAAGCGGACGCCATACTCTTCAAACACTTTTATCGTCTCGCCGAGATCCACCGTTGCATACGTGATCCCGTTATCGGGCGGGATATCTAGGCTTTGCGCCGGGATCGCCATCGTGGCAGATGCTTTCATGAAGCCGCCCGGCGTCATGAACACCAACATATGGATCTCGGGCGACTGGATCTTGAAGGCGTGCGCCTTGCGCTTTGGCAGGAAAATGCATTCGCCGGCCGACGCATGGAAACATTCGTCCCCAACGTAAATGTCGATCATGCCTTCCAAGACGTAGAATGTTTCGTCTTCGCGTTCATGCACATGCGGTGGAGGCTCAGTGCCTTTCTTCATCCTGGTGACGACAAACTCAAATGCTCCTCCGGTATCCCGCTCGGTTGCGAGGCTGGTGATGAGGATGCCTTTATACCACGTCGACATATCAATTGAGGGAGCTCGCTTGAACGCCCTGATCGTTGGATCTTCGGTCATCGTTCTCGCCCTTTACGCTTGGCCAATCGACAATTCGGTCGGCCCCTGAACCTACTGCTTGATAGTTGGACGTTAATTCCGTCCAATTATTCGATCTCGCAAAATCTCTCGCGTTTGAGTAATCGAACACATGAATTCCGTCATTTGACGCTGCGCAAATGGGCGACAGGTGCCACGCGTTGTTGTCCGTCCATCTCTTTCAGCAGGCGCTCGCGCGCGCGCGACAGCCGCGACATCACCGTGCCCAGCGGAATGTCGAGCACGCCGGCTGTCTCCGCATAGCTCAGGCCTTCTACGGTGGCGAGCAGCAAAACCGCCTTCTGTTCTTCCGGAAGGCGATCCAGTGCTGCCAACAATTCGCGGTAGCGCAGTCCGTCCTCCTGCGATGGCGCCTGGGCAAAGGCTCCTTCCTGCGCGTCGTCTAGCTCGACGTGTCGGGGCCGGGTCGAGGTCCGGCGCAGTCGCGTCATGGCCAGATTGTGCAGGATGGTGAAAATCCACGCCCGCGCATTGCCGTCCTTGCGCTGGCTCCAGTTGCTAACAGCCCGCTCAAGGCAATCCTGCACCAGATCGTCGGCGGCCGAGCGATCGCGCAGCAGGCTCCGCGCATAGCGGCGCAATGCGGGGATCAAGGGCTCGATCTGATGCAGCATGTCTTGCATGGCATTACCTTGCTGGCGATGCCGGCCTCTGCCGGCACCGATGCGTTTTACGCGGTCAGTGTGCCTGAAGCTGGACCACGGCGCCGGGTGCCGCGGCGGTGCCTTCGGCGATTACCAGATAGTGCCGCTCGGACTTGCTGTCGTTCGCCACCAACTGCCGGATCGGTCCGACCGCATTGACGATCGCGGAGCCTGCCGGATTGGTCATAAACGCCGCCAGCGGCTGCAGAGGCCCGTGGCCGTCGGCATGTTCGGCGAGGCCGACGAAGTACGGCTTCTTGGGCTCCAGCCCCGTGGCGGAGGCCTGGAACACCTGGATCAGCCCCTGGTCGAACAGCGAGACACTGGTCGGGGCGGTTTCGCCGGGCTTAACGCCCTT
>NZ_JAQGJD010000284.1 GCF_028290785.1 Tardiphaga sp.
ACCTTGCCATAGGCCAGTTCGCCCGGCGCCTTGATGTGCAGATCGGAGATCTGGGCGATCAGGATCGGTTTTGACGGCATCGGACTTCCCTTAGTCTTCTCTTGGCAACAGGCGGATGGCTTCCGGCGCAACGGACAAGCCCACATGATCGCCGATTCCTGCGACAATCGTATTGGGGGCGTCGACCACCAGCGGCTTCTCGGCGGCGCCGGTGACGACGAGTCGCAGCCGGTCGCCAATGAAGCTGACGCTGTCGATGATGCCTGTCAGGGAGGCATCGCCCTGCCCGACAATGCGGATCGTCTCCGGGCGGATCATGGCCACGGCCGCAGCGATATCGGCCGCCTCTTGCAGCGCAAGGCTGCCGCCGGTCAGCATCAACCGCCTGCCAATCACCGGCCCTTCGACGATATTGGCCGCGCCGACGAACTCCGCCACGAAGCGGCTCTGCGGCGTGAAGTAGATCTCGCGCGGCGTACCGATCTGCGCGATGGCGCCCTTGCGCATTACCACGATGCGGTCGCCCAGCTCCATCGCTTCGGCCTGGTCATGGGTGACGTAGATCGTGGTGATGCCCAATGAGCGCAGCAGCCGGTTCAGCTCGCCACGCAGCCGGTCGCGCAACGAGGCGTCCAGCGCGGTCAGCGGCTCGTCGAGCAGCAGCACCCGCGGACGGATCGCGACGGCGCGGGCAAGCGCTACGCGCTGGCGCTGGCCGCCGGAAAGCTGGTCGATGCGACGATCCTCGAGCCCGCCGATATTTGTCAGCGCCACCATCTCCTTGATACGCGCCGCGCGGGCCTTGGCGTCGATGCCGCGGATCTTCAGGCCGTAGCCGATATTGTCCGACACGCTCATGTTGGGAAACAGCGCATAGGACTGGAACACCATGCCGACATTGCGTTGTTCGATCGGCACCGGGGTCATGTCGTTGGTATCGAACAGCACGCGGCCGCCGGCGTCGGGCTGCTCAAGCCCGGCGATGATGCGCAGCATGGTGGTCTTGCCGCAGCCGGAGGGGCCGAGCAGCACCAGCGTCTCGCCGCTGACGATGTCGAGCGAGGCCGGCGCCAGCGCTTGCGTGCCGTCCGGAAAAGTCTTGCCGCAGCGTTCGATATGCACGGCGGCGCCGTGTCCTGCGATTGCACTCATCTCTTCTGGCCCTCATCGGCAAACATCTGCATCGCCACCAGAAGCGGGACAATCATGACAAAGAAAATCAGCGTATAGGCGGAGGCGACCTCGAGCCGCATCGACGCATAGGCGTCGGCGAGACCGACCGGCAGCGTCTTGGTCAGCGGTGTATGCAGCATCCAGGTCAGGTTGAACTCGCCGAGCGACAGCGTCACCACCATCAGCGATCCCGCCAGAATGCCGGGCATTGCATTGGGCACGATGACGTTACGAAAGCGTCGCCACGGCGAGGCGCCGAGCGAGGCCGCGCCCTCGTCCAGCGTCTTGATGTCGATGCTGGCAAACACCGCCATCACCGATCGCACCATGAACGGCATGGTGAAGATCACATGGCCGGCGAGGATGAAGAGCCAGGAGCGGCGGAAGCTGCCGAAGCCGCCATAGGTGAGTAGCAGCGCCAGCGCGATGGCGAGGCCGGGGATCGCCAGCGGCAGCGTGATGATTTCCTCGATCACGCGCGACAGTTTTCCGCCGCGCACATGCAGCGCGTAGGCCGCGGGCACGCCGACGACCAGCGTCACGACGAGCGTGGCGATGGCGATGACGAACGACAGGAAGATTTCGCCGGCATAGAGCTCCCACACCTGCCTCACCCATTGCAGGGTGATGCCGGACTGGATGCCGCGAAAGTAATTCACGGTAACTCCGGCCGACAGCGACAGGATCACCGGCACCACGAGGAAAGCGGCGACCAGCAATGTGAAGCCGAGCTGGCCGAGAAAGATCAGGCGATCGCGCATGGCCTACCCCGCCGCCGCGACGGCGCCGCCGCTGAACGACCGCGCCAGCGCCAGGATCGCCCAGGCGATGACGCCGAGCCCGATCGAAAGCGCCGCCGAGATCGAGAAATTCGCCGCCAACGTGAACTCGGTATAGATCAGCATCGGCAGCACATCGATATTGGTGGCCAGGGTGAAAGCCGTGCCGAACGCGCCCATGGCGGTGGCAAACGCAATGGCGCCGGAGGCCACGAAAGCCGGTCCCAGCGCCGGCAGCACCACGTCGCGCTGCACCGCCCACGGGCTGGCGCCGAGCGAGCGCGCGGCCTCCTCCAGCCCGACATCGAGCTTCTGCACCGCGGCCATGATGGTCAGGATCACGCGCGGAATCGAGAAGTAGAGATAGCCGAGGAACAGCCCGAAGATCGAATAGGCAAACACGATCTTCTCGCCTGATACCGCATTGCTAATCGCACCGATCAGGCCCTGCCGCCCGGCCAGCAGAATGATCAGGAAGCCGACCACCACGCCGGGAAATGCCAGCGGAAAGGTCAGCATCGCGATCAGCACGGCGCGTCCGGGAAAGCGATGGCGCTGCAGGAACAGTCCGGCGATGGTCGCGATCACCAAAGTGGCGATCGTGGTCGCCGCGGCGAGCACCACGGTGTTGATCATGGTGGCGCGGTAACGCGGCTCGGTGAGGATGGCGAGGTAGGCACTGAGCCCACGCGGGCCGGTGGCGCCGACCACCACCAGCTGCGCTATCGGCAGCAGGAAGAAGGCGATCGTCACCACCACGAGCGGCAGCAGGCAGATCCAGACAAAGGTTCTATGCGACATGGTACATTCTGGCGCGCTTTCTTCCTCTCCCCCCTTGTGGGAGAGGGTGGCCGCGCGTCAGCGCGGTCGGGTGAGGGGTAGCCAAAAAGCTCCGCGCCAAGTAACCCCTCATCCGTCGCGGCTTCGCCGCGCCACCTTCTCCCACAAGGGGAGAAGGAAGAAGATCGAGCTTACACGATCAGCGGACTTCGGCGAGGTAGCGGTCGGTGAAGCTTTTTTGCGCCAGCTCCATCTTGCCCCAGTCGACGCTTTTGGCGCGGGCATAGTCGCTGTCCGGCAGGAATTTGGCCTTCACGGCTTCCGGCAGCTCGATCTTGCGGGCCGGACGCAGATAGGCGTTGGTCCAGATCGCCTGGCCCTTGTCGGACAACAGATAGTCCATGACCTTCTTGGCCTTGTCCTTGTCCGGCGCGTTTTTCACGAGGCCGACGACATAGGGAAACACCACCGAGCCTTCGCAGGGAATCACGAATTCGAAATTGCCCTTCTCCGAATACTTGGCGCGGTAGGCGTTGAAGTCGTAGTCGAGCAGGATCGGCATTTCGCCGGACACCACGCGGGCGTAGGACGTCTGCTTCGGCACGATCGGATCGTTCTTCTTGAGGTCCTTGAAGAATTGCAGGCCGGGCTCGAAATTCTCCGCCGAACCGCCAAGCGCCAGGTTGACCGCGACGGCGCCGACATAGCCGACCGCCGCCGAGGACGGATCGAGATAGCCGACCATACCCTTGTAGGCGGGTTTCAGCAGATCCGCCCAGCACTTCGGCACCGGCGCGCCGGACAGCGCATCCTTGTTAACGAAGAAGCCCAACGTGCCGGAATGGATCGTGGTCCAGTAGCCGTCGAGATCCTTCAGGCCAGCATCGACCTGGTCCCAATGGACGGGCTTGTAGGGCTCCAGCGCATCCTGCGCCTTGGCTTTCATGCCGAAGGTGACGCCGAAATAGCCGATGTCGCCGACCGGATTGGCCTTCTCGGCGAGGATCTGCGCCAGCGCCTGGCCGGAATTCTTGTTGTCGTGCGGCATCTCGATATTGAGGTCGGCCTTGATCGCCTTGACCATCGACGCCCAGTCGGCCCATTCCGGCGGACAATTGTAGCAGATCACGTCGGCGGCCCGGGCGGGCGCCTGCGGCGCGAGAAACGCGACAGCAAACAGCGCTGCAACAGCAAAACGCATCTTCATAGGAGTCTCCGGCTGGCAATTAAATGTTGTCTGTCGGCGATGCCAAGCAGATCGTTCAACGGCAGCAGCTACAGGCCGGACATGACAGATTCACGACAAAGGCGAAGATGTTCCATGACAAGGAATGGATGCGTCCGGCGCCGCCTATCAACGCGCTTGTGGGCTAAGGGAGCGCGTGACGCCAACGGCACGTCAAATCGACCGCGCATCACAATAACGGCGAAAATTACATGAAATGTCAGTGGGGTATGGTCGGGGCACAAGGATTCGAACCTTGGACCTGCAGTACCCAAAACTGCCGCGCTACCAGGCTGCGCTATACCCCGACGATGCGGTGTCGATACACGCTTCGGGGCGCGCCAGCAAGGCGCGTCTGCGGGTTGCCCCGCCCGCTCAGCGCGCCTTGAACAGCGGGTGCACGATCTGGTCGCCGGGGGCAATGCCATATTTTTTGGCGGTGCCGGCGATCACCTCCAGCACGCCCTTGGCGGGGCCGCCGGACGGAATGATGCGGGTGGATTGCGGCTCGGTATTCTCGGCAATGCGCAGGATCCGGCCGTTGGCGCCGATGAAAATCATGTCCAGCGAGATGAAGGTGTTCTTCATCCACATCGAGACCTGCTGCTCGGGGGAGAAATCGAACAGCATGCCGCGGCCGTCGGCGAGTTCCTTGCGGTACATCAGGCCGGTTTCGCGTTCCTTGTCGGTGGTGGCCATCTCGACGGAGAACATCTGCACGCCGGACTTGGTGACGATCTCCAGCGGCTGCACCTCCGCGGCCCGCACCGCCCCGTTCGGCGACACCATCAGGAGCAGCGCGGCCAGCGCCAGCAAGGAAGCACGGCAACGGGCGAAACCAGGAAAATTCATCGACAGCAATCCACCGCAAAACCCGGTCGGAGCGCCGGGCGCCGCGACCCTAGCCTGACGATGATGGCAAATACCAGACGGTAGGGCTGCACAGCGACGTGATGACGATGCATGGCCGTCGTGGCGCGCCGCAGGTCGTAATCAGTGCGACGACAGTCCCGGGGCGCCGGATTCCGGCTGGATCTCGGCGGCCATCATGCCCTTGGAGCCGGGCCCGAAACGCACCAGCACATACTGGCCGGGGCGCAGCTCGGTCATGCCGAAGCGGCGCAGGGTTTCCATGTGGACGAAGATGTCCGGGGTGCCCTCGCCGCAGGACAGGAAGCCGAACCCGCGCAGCCGGTTGAACCATTTCACCTGCGCTCGCTCAAGCCCGCTGGTCGGCGTCACGCTAACATGGGTGCGCGGCGGCAGCATCTGCGCCGGGTGGATCGCGGTGGACTCGTCCATCGAGACGATCCGGAACGCCTGGTAACCCTTGGCACGCTGGACGCATTCGACCACCAGACGGGCGCCTTCATAGGCGGTCTGGTAGCCATCGCGGCGGAGCACGGTGACGTGCAGCAGCACGTCGGCCGCGCCATTGTCGGGGATGATGAAGCCATAACCCTTCGAAGCGTCGAACCATTTGATGACGCCGCTGATCTCGACGAGATCGGCCGACTCGCCGTGGCCCAGACCCGCAAAAGGGTCCAGCGCGTCGCGATGATCGGCACTACCAGATAATTCCGTCGGTCCGGATCGTTGTGAACCGGTGCCACCCGGTATCGGGCTTCCCAACCGCTTGGACTCAAATCCGTCCGACCCCATGACCCCGGATCCCACACCTGATTGCGGACCGTCTTCGCAACTGACAGCCACCCCCGCGTGCCCATCGATGACAATTCATGATGACGCGCCGCGAATCTCGCACATCGAAGATAACACTGTCGGTTGTTCGGCAAAGACAAAAAACGAACACAGTGCGAGCTATGAACAGGCTTGCGCTCCGACGAATCAATCATCCATCAGTTACCGACGAACGGTGCCAGCGTCTCGCCGATGTCGTGGCGGATGACAAGGTCGGCCTCGGAGTCCTGTTCGGTCGGTTCGTTGTTGATGATCACGAGTTTGGCGCCGGACTGTTTCGCGAGGAGCGGAAAACCCGCGGCCGGCCATACCACCAGCGATGAACCGATCGCGATGAACAGGTCGCAGCGTTGCGCCAGTTCGGTCGCGCGGCGCATCTCCGCTTCCGGCATCGCCTGGCCGAACGAGATCGTCGCGGTCTTCACCGGCTGATCGCAGACCGTGCACGATGGCGCCTGCCCGTCGTGGTCGAAGCTCGTTTTCACCCAGGCCAGCTCATAGTCTTTTCCACAGCCGATGCAGCGTGCGTAGGTGGTGTTGCCGTGCAGCTCGATGACGTCGGCAGCGTCGAAGCCCGAGGCCTGGTGCAGGTTGTCGATGTTCTGGGTGATGACGGCTGGAATCTTTCCGGCCTTGTACAACGACGCCAGCGCGCGATGTCCCCGCCCCGGTCGTGCGGCGGCAAAGGTCTGCTCCATCGCGAACCGCCGCCGCCACGCTTCGTTGCGGGCGTCCTGGCTGGCGACGAACTCGTCAAACGGAATCGGCCGATTGCGCGTCCATATGCCGCCAGGCGAACGGAAATCCGGAATGCCGGTTTCGGTGGAAATGCCGGCGCCGGTGAACGGCACGATGGTCGCGGCTCCGGCGATCATGTCGCCAAGCCGCTCGACGCCGCTGCTGAGACTGGTTGCTATCATCGAGAGGATCCGGTGCAGACTGTACCCGCGACAATGCCGCAGACCGCCGACCAGTGCCACGCCCGTCGTCGGCAGGCACGCAAACTCTGGGAGCGTCGCCTACTTCGTTTTGCCGCGTGGTTTTTTCGCCGCTTTCACGATCAGGAAGTCGTCGCGCTTCTTGCCGGCCGCCAGTTCTTTCGCCAGCCAGCCGGCGACGCCGCCACGGCCTGTCCAGGTCTCGCCTGTCTTCGGATGCCGATACTTCGGCGGCACCGTCGTGCCTTTGGCCGTGCTGGCCTTGCCGTTGCTGCCGATCTGCGCCAGTTGCGCCTGCAATTCGGCGCGACGCTCCTGCAACTGGCGATCGACGGCCTCGCGTAGCGCGAGCAGTTCGGTGACCGAAAGCGATTTGATCTGGGGGATCGGCATCCTGCGCTCCAATAAAATGCATGGCGTGGATCGCTTGGAGTCTGAATAGGCTCCCCGCACGCTCTCTAAAATGTAAATGCGCGACGGTGCCGGAGCACCGCACTCAGAATAACAATTCAAACGAGGCGAATAAAGCGCCTTTACAGTACTAAAATACCAATCGACGTGTTGCGCACGCTCAAGCGGCGCGCGACACGTCCTTCGCGGACTCGTCCTTGGAGGCTTCGTCCTTCTTCGGCTTCGCCACTGGCGTGGCCTGCGACTTCTTCACCGACTTGCCGTAGTGCGACAGCTTTTCCAGCTCGGCTTCAAGTTCGGCCTGCCGCGCGGCAACTTTCTCCGCCAGCTTGTCAGTAGCCTGATCGCGCAGCGCCGCGAGCTCTTCGATGCTCAGTGAGTCCAGATCGATCTTGGCCATGACAATCTCCGTTTGTTCCGAGCTATCGGGAAGCCGTCTGCGCCGCAAGCCGCACGCCGTGATTATCCACGTCAACCTCCCGTTCGCAATTTGATTGACGTGCTCAGTTATCTTGGATCAAATGCCTACGGGCTTGAGGTACATGTCATGACATCGTGGATGGAAGAGCGCGACCGGCTGGTGGCGCAGACATTGGCGTTTGTACAGGAAGTTGCGGCGGCGCATCCCGCTCCGCTGATGGCTGCCGCCGAAATGCGCGCGGCCGGCACTCCCGCTTCCGGCAGATCCGATTCTGAAGAGGCCGCTGCTACGTTGAATGCGGCCGCTGCGCCAGCGCCGGTGATCGCCGCTCCACAGCCGGTTCCGGCTACGCGCGCAGCGAGGTCGTCCAAGCCGCTGGCCACCCTGGTTTCGGAGCGTGCCGACATCATGCAGCGCGTAGAAGCGTTCCGCGCCCGGCAGAGCCGGATCATCGAGGAGCGCGAAGCCTATTGCGAAACGGTGAAAGCCAAAATCCGAACAGTGCTCGGGAACGATTCAAAGGACACCCGGTTGTAACACCGGAGCAGCTCCCCGATGCTCTATTCTTCCGAAAGCCCCGTCCTCCCCCGGCGGGGCTTTCGTCTGTCGGCAATGGTCTGTTTGAAGGTCGCGGCCTATTTGCCGAGATGTCGGCGCACCGCAGCCACCGACGAGCCGACTTGATCGATGGCGGCGCTCAACTCGGTCGATGAAATGTTGAGCCGGTAGGCCCAATAGTCGCGCTGTGATGCATCCGACGCGTCGATCACCGGCGCCGGCTGCACGCCGCGCTCGGAAGCCAATACCGTTGCAACCGGGACAAGCTGGATCATCTCCGTAGGCTACCACGGCGCGCCCGTCCTTAAAGGAGACCATCGATCCAGCGTTAACGGCCAGTATCCGCGACGCGGTAAATGCGGCCTATCGCATCATGCCGAGCGAGGCCTGGACTTCGCCGAGCGGAATGCAGAGCTTCTTGCGGCGCAGGCCGCGGATCGCCCCGGTGACCTTCAGCACCTGGCCGATGGCGCAGCTGCCATCCTGCACCAGCGCGATCTCGTACGGTGCCAGCAACAACGGCTCCGACGTCCGGATGGTTTGCGCCAGCGATGGCGTCGCCACAGCCGCAGCAAGAAATCCCAAAGTCCCCGACAACGCGATACGCATTTCTAATCCCCGACACCCAACAGCAGCGTCCTAATACGGGTCCATGGGTTAAGGTTTCACGCCCTTAAAAAATATTTGCGCCCGTTCGGCCAAGCCGTCCGACCGCATGACTGCCCACGCCGTCGCCAACTCCAAAGCAATTTTCGCGCCTACTTCGGCGCGGCGGTCAGAGCGTGTGTTGCTTGTGTCCGCATTCCTTGCAGGCATAGCTAACGCGGGCGACGCCCTTCGGCGCCGTGACCTTGTTCGGCGCGCCGCATTTGCCGCATACCGCCATGATCCGGGTATCGCCCTGCTTCACGACGATGGCCTTGCGCTCCATGCTTTCGCGGATCAGGCGCTCGGCCTCTTCGCGCATCGCCTGCTTGTCCATACCGTTCCCCTGCAAGACGGAGCGCGAAGGTTCTGCCAGGGCGCTGGTCTGGGCGGCGTTATAGCCGAAGGCTGCGACAGTTTCCAAATGCCTTGCGCGGGATTTGCAGAAATTTGCGGATGACCGCTCTGTTATCCGGCGCCGGCTCTCGCCCAAGCGGAGACTCTTTTCGGGGCCGCGGTACGGACTCCGATCCGCTGCATTTCCGGGCAAAACCCACGCCATTCCGATGGACAAAATCGGCGACATGAACTAGAACAAAATAAGAACATTCGCAGCCGATCCGTCACCGGAGCATCACGAATCCAAACGGGTTGGCGGCGTATTGGGACGCGAGGGAGAACATCATGGATTTGCAGGCACGTATCGAACTTTGGAAGAGCATCGATCCGGATCCCGAGTTCTGCCGGCGAGCGGAGCGGGAAATGCTGCTGCTGAGTTGCGCGGATGAAGACTGGATTTCCGCACGGATGCGGGACTTTGAGGAGGCACTCGCCCCGGAGACGGCGACCTGACGGAACTTTCGGCCGACGAGGCCGTTGCTATTCCAGTCACCCTCTGGGTGAAACAGAACCCCGCATCACCCACTGTGACGCGGGGTTTTTTATTGGAGGCATGTCATATGTCTGCGTGGAGCATTTACTTACGCGAGCAGGCCCTCGTCGCCGACCGCGTCGCCAAAACCATGCAAACTCCGGAATCCCGCAAGGAATTCGAAGATATCGCCGCCAGTTATCGGCGCGATGCCGATATCGAGGAAAAAACGCCGGGAACCGACAGCAACTGCCCGCCATCGAGGGAAGTACCGCGCCGCCGGGCGTCGTAGGCGCGGATGCAGGCAGGCTGTTGATAGGCTGCTCGGCGCAACCTGCGCGCGCAGCCAATCCACCGGACTTGTTCGTCGCATCCGATTGACGCCGCATTTGATGGCGATGCTGGTTACCGAATAAATCGAAGGAACTGCCATGAACGAAGAGCGAATTTCGGCGGAGCGCGCCGATATCGAACGTCGCGTCGCCGATTTCAGGGAAACCCAGGCCAGGTTCCAGCGCGAGCGCGAGGATTACTACGAAGCCACCATCGAGAAGGTGCGCACGATCGATTGGATCAGCTTCGAGGACCAAGAGCACCAACAAGGGCACTAGACAGCGGGCTTCAACGATCACCCTTGCACAGCGAAGGCCCGGATTTTGCTCCGGGCCTTCGTCGTTAGTCGATCACATCACCAGTAGCCGTAGTGGCGATAGTAACGCGGACCTCCGTAATAGGCGTAGGGGCCCGGGCCGTAACCGTAATAGGCCGGCCGATAATAGCGCGGGCGATAATAGCCGGGGCCGTAGCCATACGGTCCGTAGGCGCCATAGGCACCCGCGGCGAGCGCGCCGGCCGCCAGACCAAATCCGATCGCCGGGCCAGGCCCCCATCCGCGACCGCGCGCCTCGGCCGGCGCCGTGACCGCGGTCGCGCCGATCGCCGCAACCGTTGCCAGGATCAAGGCTGTCTTTTTCAGGTTCATGTCGAGCTCCTTTCATAACACTCGCCAGATAACGCCATCTATTTTTGATGGTTGCAGGAACGGCAAAATTTTCGTTCTGGCTCGCGCGTCCGCGGAACCGTCCGACGGACGTTTACGTATCGTTCACCATAGCGCGCGCTGTGTCGGAACAGCCCACCTTTGTCCCCATTGCCCACTCAACATCCGGCGAATGCGTCGTCCGAACGACGCGTTGGCCCAGTCAGTGGAGTAGCGCGTGATCGAACAGATCGACAAGATTGAAAAAATCATCGACGAGTTGCTGGTGAACCTCGGCGATATGGTGATGCGACTGGCGCATCCGCACATTACCCGCACCCGCGAGGAGCGCGAAGCCCTCGCCCGTTCGGTGCATCAGTTCTCGGTGTGCGCCGCAACGTCGAAAGATCCGCGCGTGCGGCAACTGGCTGAAGATCTCGAGGACATGCTGAAGCCGCGATTGCGGCTGGTGGCAAGTCGTTAATCGACGACATCGGCTGGCCGCATCGCGGCAACAACCCGCCGAGGATCAGTGCGCAGACGCCGACCCGCCTGCAGTGCGGACGATGCGGTCGGCCTTCTTCAGCACGTAGGTGTTTTCCGGCTGCTCGCGCGCGAAGTAGCTCACCAGCACGAACGCCGTGCAGAACAGCAGGCCGACCAGCATCACGCGCCGGTGGGTTTGTCGATCGGCCGTATGGAATGAGCTGGACATGATGACCCTCGCCAGCCCTACACATACAGCTCCGGCGCGCCACCACAATCGAACTCGCGTTTTAACCTAACTTTTGAAGGTTATCGGCCGCCGCCAATTTGAACGAAGCTGTTTCCGATCGTTAATTTCCCGGGTTGGCGCGCTGGACACGATTGTGTCGAAGCGTGCCCCGGCTCGCTGCGTGGACAGATGCCTCCGGCCAATTCGCAATCGGCGTCTGTCCCCGTTGTCCACAGCCTGTTTCGGTTGACGGCGAATCGCGACGCAGATTCTATGCCGGCAACCACGGAGCCGCCGATGCACGACCGCCACCTTCTCCACGAATTCATGACCGGCCAGTCGCATCGCGAATTTGCCCGCCGCGACCGACGTATGCGTCTGCTGATCCAGATCGGCATTGGCACCATGGTCGTGCTGGCGGTCGGCCAGATGTTCATCTAGCGACCCGCAGTTCCACGCCACCTGGCGAAAGCCACCCTGCCCCTGCCCGCCTTCTTCTGCTATCCAGCGCCCGAACTGCCACTCATCCCGACGGGAGATCCGACATGCGCTACCTCCACACCATGCTTCGCGTCCGCAATCTGGACGTCGCGCTGAAGTTCTATCAGGACGCACTCGGGCTCAAGGAAGTCCGCCGCATCACCAACGACAAGGCTAAGTTCACCCTGGTGTTTCTGTGCGCGGCCGAAGACGAAGGGCTGCTGGCGCAGGTCAAGGGCCGCGGCGCGCCGCTGATCGAACTGACCTACAACTGGGAAGAAGAGAAATACGGCGAGGACCGCTATTTCGGCCATCTGGCTTACGAGGTCGATGATATCTACGCGACCTGCGACCGCCTGATGAAGCTCGGCATCACCATCAACCGCCCGCCGCGCGACGGCCAGATGGCATTCGTGCGCTCGCCCGATCTGCATTCGATAGAGCTGCTGCAGAAGGGCGACGCGCTGCCGCCGCAGGAGCCGTGGAGCTCGATGCCGAATACCGGACATTGGTAGCAAAACAATTCCGCCGTCATCCGCATCGGGTGGAACCCGATGCGGGGTGTCGCGTTCATGATGCGAAGTTTTTTTCATGGAGGCGACGACGATGGGACGTGGACTTTTGCTTTGGCTGCTGGGTGTGCCGATTCCGGTGATCCTTCTACTGTGGCTGTTCTTCGGTCGCTGACATCAGGCTGATACGACGACCAATCAGGCTCCGCTCGCACGGGGCCTGATTTTTTGTGCGCTGCGCTCACGCTTCTCGGCCTTGCCGCGAGGGTCGGTTGATGGCTAAACCAGCGCAGATCTTCACCGCGCCAGAGGAAGCTCACCGTGCCATCATCGCCACCGACGCTGCAGATCTGGGGCCGCGCCAATTCGGTCAACGTACAAAAAGTGCTGTGGTGCTGCCGCGAACTCGCGGTGCCGTTCACGCGCATCGACGCCGGCATGCAGTACGGCCGCACTGGCGATGCCGATTATCTGGCGATGAACCCGAACGGCCGCGTGCCGACGCTGGTCGATGGCGACTTTGCGCTGTGGGAGTCGAATTCGATCATGCGCTATCTGGCGCTGACCCATGCCAGCACCTCGCAGATCTATCCCGCCGAGCCGAAGGTCCGCGCCGGCATGGAGCGCTGGCTCGACTGGACGCTGTCGACGCTGCAGCCGGTGGAGCGGCCGTTGTTCTGGGGCCTGGTGCGAACCCCGGTCGCGGAGCGCGACGTGGTCGCGATGCAGCAGGCCGCCGACACCGCCGCGGTGCAGTGGCGCATCGTTGATCGCCAGTTGGCGGATCGCGCCTACATGGAAGGCGAAGCGTTCAGCCTCGCCGACATCGCCATCGGCGCCTATGCGCGGCGCTGGCTCGGCGTCGAGGGCGTCAACCGCCCCGCGCTACCGCATCTGCAGCGCTGGTTCGAGACCATAGCCCGTCGCCCCGGCTTCCAGGAATTCGTCGCGCCGCCGATGTCCTGAGCGCTATTGCAGCGAGCGCTCGACCAGCAGGATGGCGACGATCAGCACCAGCGTGATGGCGGCCACCAGCAGCCGCGTGGTCCAGCCCATACCGCGGCCGATCCACCACAGCAGCGCGCAGCTCATCAGCACGGGGATCACGATGTCGGGCCGCATGGCAGGCTCCGGCGATCAGACGAAACGGACGCCGAGCGTCTTGCCGCGGCGCCATACCACTTCACAGGCGCGGCCGGTGCGGGCGTCGCGCGCAAACGCCAAGCGGATCTTCATCGGCACAGAGCCGGGATCATCGACCACCACCTTGGCCCCGGTTGCCGACAGATCCAGCACGTTGCACGGCCGGACCGCGAATCCGCCTTCGAGCGTAATCCAGCCAGGCTGCTGCACCGATCGGCGCACATCGCGTTTTTTCGTCACGGCCATCGTACCACTCCAGGCCCTCCTCCTACGCCTCGCATGCTTTAAGAACCGTTGCGACACAGTGCTAAACCCGGAAAAGTGGCGGCGCGGGCGCGGCTCTGGCGGCTTCAACCGAGATATCTCGCAGGCGACTTGCCCCTCCCGCGAAACGCCACTATACGTTCGGCCGCTGCCGCCCAATCAACTGCCTTCGGTTCGGCGCAGCGCGTGACAAGATCAGCTCCAAGGCTTTGACGTCACGAGGTTATTTGAGATAAGCCTTGGCGAAACGGCGGCTGGGACGACTTTTAACGAGTCGCACTTTTGCCAACGTTTTTGCTCCCTTCGTCTATCGGTTAGGACGCCACCCTTTCACGGTGGAGAGAGCGGTTCGATTCCGCTAGGGAGCACCAAACTACCCCTCTGAAATCATTGATAAAGACGCCATACGATGCTCTCGGCCCCCTATCGGTGGCCGAGGCAAACGACATGCTCGGGTTTTCGCCGGGTTTCCACGTTACGCGCTGCCATTCTTGTTGCCCTGCTTTTGCCCGCTTACGTTCGCGCAGTTCGAACCACGCCACGATGGCACACGAGCGGCTTTCGATCGGACGGCATTGATCAGCATCAACCCGCCGCCGCGATTCAGGGCGCAGACTACCGGTCGGCCCGACCGATGACTGCCATGAGTTCGGATATCTTGGCCCGCTGATCGGCCTTGTCGCCACTCGCAATGGCGTGTTCGACGCAGTGGGACACGTGATCCTTCAGGATTTCTTCCTCGACACGCCGCAGCGCCGCGCGAACCGCAGAGATCTGCGTGACGATATCGATGCAGTAGCGATCCTCTTCGACCATCTTGGACAGGCCGCGGACCTGTCCCTCGATCCGGCTGAGGCGTTTTTGGCAGGATGTCTTGATGTCGTTTCGCATTGTGGCTATATACCCCTACCAGGTATGGGTGACAAGTGAGCTACGGAGAAGGTAATGACCGACGCCAAGAACGCAAATGCGAACGCAAATGCGGAAGTCGCTTCGGGGAATTCCGGGGGCTGCTGCTCGTCCAAGGCGGCGGCGCCATCGACAACGACGCCGGCTCCAGCCGTTGCAGCGACCAAGGGCGGGTGCTGCGGCGGAGGTCACGATCATTCCAGCCATCATCATGGCGCCCATCATTCCGATGGCGAGAAGACCGTGCGCGATCCCGTCTGCGGGATGACCGTCGATCCCGCGACAAGCCAGCATCGGTCCGACTATCGCGGCGAGACCTATCATTTCTGCTCGGCAGGATGCCGGACCAAATTTGTCGCCGACCCGCAACAATATCTCGACAAGGGCACGCCGAAAGCCGACGTGCCGGCGGGAGCGATCTACACCTGCCCGATGCATCCGCAGATCCGCCAGCTCGGGCCCGGAAGCTGCCCGATCTGCGGCATGGCGCTTGAGCCCGAGGTGGCCAGCCTGGATGCGCCGCCCAATCCGGAGCTGGCCGACATGACGCGCCGCTTCTGGATCGGATTGGCGCTGGCGATCCCGCCGGTGGTCCTTGAAATGGGCGGCCACCTCGTCGGGAGCCACGGCTGGGTCGATCCAACCTTGTCCAACTGGATCCAGCTTGTCTTCGCCACGCCTGTCGTGATCTGGGCCGGCTGGCCGTTCTTCGTGCGCGGCTGGCAATCGCTGCTGACGCGCAACCTCAACATGTTCACGCTGATCGCGATGGGCACCGGCGTTGCCTACCTCTACAGCGTCGTGGGAACCGTCGCCCCCGGGATATTTCCCGCAGCTTTCCGCGGCCATGATGGCGCGGTTGCGATCTACTTTGAAGCCGCTGCAGTGATTACGGTCCTCGTCCTGCTCGGTCAGGTCCTCGAGTTGCGCGCCCGTGCGGCGACATCCGGCGCGATCAAGGCTCTGCTCGAGCTTGCCCCCAAGACCGCCCGTCGCATCGGGGACGATGGTGCCGACCACGAAGTCCAGATCGACAGCCTGGCCGTCGGCGACCGGCTGCGCGTCCGGCCGGGCGAGAAGGTCCCCGTCGATGGCGTCATTCTGGAAGGCCGGTCGTCGCTCGATGAGTCGCTGGTGACCGGGGAATCCATGCCGGTCACCAAGGAGGCCGGCGGCAAGGTGATTGCGGGCACCCTCAATCAGTCCGGCGGTTTCGTGATGCGCGCCGACAAGGTTGGACGCGACACGCTGCTTTCACAGATCGTCAAGATGGTGGCGGAGGCGCAGCGCTCGCGCGCGCCGATCCAGCGGCTCGCCGACAAGGTCGCCGGCGGGTTCGTGCCCGTGGTGATCGCTGTGGCCATCGTCGCCTTCGGGGCCTGGGCCACCTTCGGTCCGGAGCCCCGAATGGCGTTCGGCCTCGTCGCGGCGGTGAGTGTCCTGATCATCGCCTGTCCTTGCGCGCTCGGCTTGGCCACGCCGATGTCGATCATGGTCGGCGTCGGGCGCGGCGCACAGGCCGGCGTTCTGATCAAGAACGCCGAAGCCCTGGAGCGCATGGAGAAGATCGACACCCTGGTGGTCGACAAGACCGGGACGCTGACCGAAGGCAAGCCGAAGGTCGTCGCGATCGTTCCGGCAGCGGGATTCGACGAGAACGAAATCCTGCGACTGGCCGCCAGCGTCGAGCGGGCCAGCGAACACCCTCTCGCCGATGCCATCGTGCGATCCGCCAAAGAGCGGAATCTCGCTTTGAGCAGGGTGGAGGAATTCGACTCGCCCACCGGCAAGGGGGCCGCGGGCAAGGTCGATGGCAAATCCATCCTGCTGGGTAATTCGAAGTTCTTGACCTCGCTCGGCGTCGAGAGCCAGTCGCTCGACGCGGAGGGCGAACGCATGCGGGCGGACGGCGCCACGGTCATCAACATCGCCGTCGATGGCAAGCTCGCCGGGCTGTTCGCCATTGCCGACCCGGTCAAGCCATCGACGCCGGCGGCGCTCAAGGCTCTGGCAGAGGAAGGCGTGAAGGTCATCATGCTGACCGGCGACAACCGCACCACGGCAAACGCCGTCGCTCGGTCGCTGGGGATTACCGACGTCGAGGCCGAGGTGCTTCCGGACCAGAAGAGCGCCGTGGTCGCCAGACTGCAGAAGGCCGGACGGATCGTCGCCATGGCCGGCGACGGCGTCAACGACGCCCCGGCGCTGGCCGCCGCTGAAGTCGGCATCGCCATGGGAACCGGCACCGACGTTGCGATGGAAAGCGCCGGCATCACCCTGCTGAAGGGCGACCTGGGCGGCATTGTTCGTGCGCGCAAGCTTTCACAGGCGACCATGAGCAACATCCGCCAGAACCTGTTCTTCGCGTTCATCTACAACGCCGCCGGTATCCCGATCGCAGCGGGTATCCTTTATCCGACGTTCGGGATCCTGCTCTCGCCCATCATTGCCGCGGCGGCCATGGCGCTATCCTCGGTCAGCGTGGTCGGGAACGCCTTGCGCCTGCGGGTGACGCGATTGTAGCAAGCGAAACGAAGCCTCCGAGATCCCGCGTCAGAAATGATGGAGAGCGTCATGGCCCATTTCACTCCGATATCCGCCGCAATCGGCGGCGGGCTGATCGGGTTATCCGCCGTGATGCTGATGCTGTTGACCGGCCGGATTGCCGGAATCAGCGGCATATTCGGCGGGGTGCTCGATTTCAGCGGCGACGATAAAGGCTGGCGCATCGCTTTCATCGCGGGGCTCATTCTGGCACCTTTGATTGCCGGCGTGATGGGCCACCAAATGCCGTCGCCAGGAATGCCGGCCAGTTGGAGCATCATAATAATAGCAGGCCTTCTGGTCGGCTTCGGCACAAGGCTCGGGGGCGGCTGCACCTCCGGTCACGGCATCTGCGGAGTGGCGCGGCTGTCCAGTCGCTCTGTCGCAGCAACGGCCATCTTCATGCTGGCGGCAATCGCAACCGTCGCGATCACCCGTCACGTGTTCGGAGTCTGACGATGCTAATGACCGCTTCGCTGTTGTGCGGATTGGTGTTCGGCGCCGGCCTGCTGATTTCGGGAATGGTACAACCGACAAAGGTTTTGGCCTTTCTCGATATCTTTGGCGCGTGGGATCCAAGCTTGGCCATCGTTATGATCGCCGCACTCACGGTGTCGATACCGGGTTTCATGCTGGCGAAGCGCCGTTCCCGGCCTCTCTTCGCCGCGAAAAGCCTCTGGCCGACCAAGTCCAAAATCGATCAGCCCCTCATTCTGGGAGCAACGCTATTTGGGATCGGTTGGGGTCTTGTCGGCTTGTGCCCAGGACCGGCGTTGGAAAGTCTCGCGACGTTATCACCGCGCTTATTTGTCTTCGTCGCGTCGATGTCGGGGGGCATGCTCCTCGAGAGCATCTGGCGACGTTCTCGGCCACTCCCGCAGCGTGAAAGGGACCTCGCGAATGTTGCCGACGGATGAATCGATAGTGCTGCCGATGCGGCGTGTAGTCATCCGCCGTCTTAGGTCAAAATGCATGAAGCGAGACCTGAGAAAGCTAGTCCGAGATGTCCTCAGCAGCGACGATTCCGGACGGCCGAGCTGGATCGCGATGCGGTATTTTGCGCACCAGAATTATTGGACCGTCTCAACCGAGACGAAGCTAAGCCAGCGCTCGGCCACTACGCGACAGCGATTTTAATGTATTAGTTCAACTTAAATTACAAAACGATTTCAATAGTATACAAGTTCGCAGATCTATTTCGGACGGCGCACTATTTGCCTTCCGGAGTGCATCGGCGCCGCTCGATTTGGTCGCGGCCATGATTTTCGTTGGAATTAATCCGCTTCCCGTGCAGAATTAGCCCGTGGACGGCCGCGACTGGCCAGGAACCATCGCTTCCCCGGAGACTTTGTTCTTCATGGTTGACGTCATGCCACACATGTCCAAGACGAACGCGCCCTGGCGCATAGGTCCTCAACCCGTCCTGCTGGCCGCCGCCGTGCTTGCTGTCGTCGTGATCGGCATCGGCTGCATCGCGGTTTGGCGCGGCTACACCGGCACCGCGCCGGAGCAGGAGCGCGTTACGATCGCTCGCGTCAATCAGGCCCGCGTCGCGCAAGCCTCCGAGCAACTGGTGGAAAAGACCAAGGGCATCGAAGAAACCCAGCAGCAGTCGATCGACCAGTTGCAGGTGGTGCAGGATCAGTTGGTGGTGATGACGAAACTTCTTGCTCTGCAGCAGGCCGAGACCCGCAAGCTCAATGAGCAGGTCGGCAACCTCACCGGTTCGCTCGACAACATCCGGCAGTCCTTCGCCAGCGCGCAGGCGGCGCCGGAAGCCGCAGCCCCCTCCTCCGTGCGTGAACGCCCCCGCCGCCGCGCGCGCGCCGCTGTAACCCGGGGCAAGCCGAAGGCCGTCGTGCAACGCGGTCGCAGCAAATCTCGCGGCTGATTGCTGCGCGGCACGCTTGGCATCCAATTAATCCGCGCTTGTCGAATTCGCCGTCCCGCGCCTACTCTGTCGTGCCGGACGCAACCTGCATCGCTCAAGTTGCAAGGTCATGCGTGTTCCCCGGCAGGGAGCGAACATGAAACATGCCCTCGATGAACGCCATCACAACAAGGATGGCGAGATCACCCATAAGTACGGCACCACATCGCTGGCCACGCTGCGCAAGATCTACGGAAAGTACTTCGCCGCCGGCCATCCCGACACCGCGACGCTCAGCGACATTCTGCTGAAACTCAACGAGACCTCGCTCGGTCAGCTCCGCCGCGACCACGAGACCGGACATCTCGCGAAGAAAATATCGAAGGCATCGGTGTGATGCGTGATCGCTAGCGCCGCCGCGCTACCGCCACGCCGAGCAGGAAGGCCACGAGCAACGAGCCTAGCGGCGCCTCGCGGGCAACATTGGCCAGGATGCTCAACGGCATTCCGGGCTTCTTGCCGGATTCGATGGCATCGCCAAGGCGGTGGACGGTGTCTTTCACGGTGTCGGTGACTTCCGAAATCGTCTCCGAGATCGTCGATTTCGGCTCCGGCACGGGATCGACGCCTTCGTAGATGTAGGGAGGTGTGGTGGCGTCGTCGGTCATGGCTGCATCCTGCTGACTCGTGGGCTTCTGCAGCCCAATCGGCCGGACGCAAAATGGTTCCACCGTGCCGGAAAGGCGGCTTTTGGCCGCGATCCGCGGCCACCCTCGCCCTGTCGCGCGGCGACACGGTCGCTATACTTGTCCACCGATGAACCTGCTCGAATCGCTCCCCACCGTCATAGGCATCGCTGCCGTCGCGCCCGCTCTGCTGGTGCTGTGGCTGGTCGTCGCCGCCGACGAGCGGCCGGGACCTCCGGGACTGGTCTGGGCCGCGTTTGGGCTGGGCGCCGCCAGCATCTCGCTGCTCGGCTATGCCCGCGCGCTGTTCGCGGCGATCTCCGGCCTCACCGACAACCCGACGCTGGCCATGCTGCTGCATGCGCTGTTCGCCGTCGCGGCGCCCGAGGAGATCGTCAAGATCCTGGTGATCCTCGCAGTTTCCACCCAGCGCGCCCGCTCCGCCGACCCGATGGACACCGTGGTCTATGGCGCCGCCGCCGGGCTCGGCTTCGCTGCCTATGAGAACCTCGTTTACCTCATGCAATATCCCGAGATGTGGCGTTCGCTGGCGGTGCTGCGCAGCGTGCTGACGGTGCCGTTCCACGGCGCGCTCGGGGTCATTGCCGGCGCCTACATCGCCATCGCCCGTTCCGGGCGGGCGCTCGGCGCGCATCGCCGCGACGGCCTCGCCTTTATCCGCACCCCCTTGCTGGTGGTGCTGGCGCCGGTCTCGCTGCACGCGGCGTTCGACCTGCCGCTGCTGACGCTGCAGCAGTATCCCGAGGTCGTCGGCGTGATGCGCCGGGTGCTCGAGGCCGCCGGCCTGGCGATCGGTTTCGGCACTATCGCGCTGGCAGCGCGGCTGGTGCGCCGGATCGGCGCCCACCACGCACCGCATACCGAAGTGTCGCGCGAACGGCTTCGCCAGTTGCGCGGCATGTGGGCGCTGCTGCTGGCCGGCGGCGGCGCCGGCTTTGCCGGAACCGCCTTCCTGCTGTCTTCGATCCAGCACTGGTTCAGCAACCCCGACCGCAACGTCACCATGTTGCTGATCCCGCTCGGTTTCGTCTCGATCGCCATCGGCATCGTCCTGCTGGTGCTGACCACGACCGCCTATATCCTCGGCCGCAACCGGCTGCGCGCCGCAGCGCCCGGCGGCCACGTGATGTCCGGGCAGCATTGAGTCCAACAAACTTCCCGTGTCCCGCTACCGGTTGTATAGTCGGGCTTCAGCCAGCCCATCGGCGCCGGCATCGGGAATTTTGATATGACGCTTCCTTCGGACCTCGCGGCCCTGCAGTCGAAAATGAGCGAAGCCGTACGCGCGCACTGGAAGGCTTTCCTGTTCGAAGGCGTCGTGCTGGTCATCCTCGGCCTTGCCGCGATCATCGTGCCGCCGGTCGCCGGCATCGCCGTCACCGTGATGCTGGGCTGGATGTTCCTGGTCTCCGGCATCGCCGGACTGGTGATGACGTTTTGGGCCAGGCAGTCGCCGGGCTTCTGGTGGTCGCTGGCCTCGGCCGTGCTGGGCATCGGTGCCGGCCTGATCCTGCTCGCCAGGCCCGCCCAAGGCCTGCTGACCCTGACCTTCGTGGTCGCGGCCTATTTCCTCGCCGAAGGCGTCGCCTCGATCATGTACGCCCTGCAGCACCGCAAGGAATTGTCCGAGCGCTGGAGCTGGATGGCGTTCTCCGGCGCGATGGACATCCTGATCGCGTTCTTCATCATCTCCGGCCTGCCCGGCTCGGCGGAATGGGCGATCGGCCTGCTGGTCGGCATCAACCTGGTGATCGGCGGCGCGTCGCTGATTGGCGTGGCGCTGGCGGCCCGCAACAAGGTTTGAGGCGTCACCTTTCGTAGGGTGGGCAAAGCCAGCGTGCGCGCAGCGCGCGTTGGCGTGCCCACCGTACAGACGGTGGGCACGGCGCAAGGGCGCCTTTGCCCACCCTACCTTGTCACTTCAGCAGCCCTTGCAGATGCCTTTGATCATGCGGTCGAGCTCGCGGTCCTGGGCGTCGATCCTGCCGGGATCGTTGCTGCCGGTTTCCGCGGGCAGGTCGCCGGGCCGCGGCTGACGGTGACCGACCGGCGCAGTCACGACCGAACGCGGCTGGTCGCCCTGCTGGGCGCGTTTCACCGACGTCGGCGGCGCATTGCGCGTCGAATCCTGCGCGCTCGCCAGCGAGCTTCCCAGCATCGCCAGACAAGCGACGGCCGCGATGATTTTTTTCATTGGACTTCTCCGACCCTAAACAGTTCAGCCAACTTCAACGCTCACGGTTTCGGTGGGTAGAGGTGAACGTCGCCGCAGTAATCGACGATACGATAGCCCGATTCCCCGGGCGCTTCACGTTCCCGCGACAAATAGTCTGGGCCGACCGGCGCCTTGCCGAAACCGCCGGGGATATCCAGCACGTAATCCGGCTGGCACAGGCCGGAAACATGGCCGCGCAACTGCCGCATCAGCGCCTGCCCCTCGTCGATCGTGGTGCGCAGATGCGCGGTGCCCGGCGCCAGGTCCCCGTGGTGCAGGTAATACGGCTTGATGCGGCATTCGACGAAAGCC
>NZ_JAQGJD010000407.1 GCF_028290785.1 Tardiphaga sp.
TGTAGGCGACCACGATACCGTCGTGAAACACCGGCACCGTGCTGCACAGGTCGGGCAGATGGCCGATCGACCCTTCGGTAAGATAGGTGTCGTTCATCAGGAACACGTCGCCGGGCTTCATGGTCTCCGGCGGAAAGTCGCGCACCACGCCGTTGGGCATCGCCGAATAGGAGCGCCCCGTCAGCTTGCGGCAGTAGCGGTCGAACAGCCCGACGCGAAAATCATGGGCCTCGCGGATCATCGGCGAGCGCGCGGTGCGCTCGATGGCGTATTCGATCTCCGCCTCGATGGAGTTCAGCGTGCCCTCGACGATCTGCAACACGATCGGATCGACGGTGCTGACATCGCGCTCCGGCGCGGTCGGCCAGGGATGGGGCTTGTGCATGTTCATTTGGCGCTCTCCTGCGCGACCGGGCGGATGACCAGAATGCCGTGCGGATCGACCTCAACGAACTGGTTGGGAAACACCACCGTGGTGGAGCCGAATTCCTCGACCACCGCGGGCCCGACGATCTTCGCCCCCGGCGGCAGCGTCGCGCGGTCGTACAGTGGGGTGTCGATAAAGCCGGTATCGAAATACACCGGGCGCGTGCCCGACGGCGCGAATTTGCCGTCGCCCGCTTCCAGCTTGGGCATCTGCGGCCGTTCGATCACGCCGAAACCGGAGACGCAGAGATTGACCAGTTCGATCTTCTGCGTACCCGCATAATCGTAGCCGAAGGTCTTCTTGTGCGCGGCATGGAAGGCGCCGATCAGCCCGGCGAGGAACGCTTCATTGGTCGGTCCGGACGGTGCGACGACCCGCACTTCCATCGACTGCCCGGCGTAACGGAGATCAGCCTCGCGGACGAGGCGGATCTGCGCCTCGGCAATGCCATCGCGCTTGAGATTGGCGACCGCCTCCTGCTCCAGCCCCGCATAGCGGGACGCGATATCGGCGAGGTCGATGGCGTCCTCATGCATCACCTTGGTGATGATGTGATCGGTACGCCAGTCCACCGCCAGCAGGCCGAAGGCCGAGAGGTTGCCCGGGTTCGGCGGCACGATGCAGGCTTTCATGCCCAGCAAGTCCATCACCGCGGGCGACTGCACCGGGCCGGCGCCGCCGAACGACAGCAGCGCGAATTCGCGCGGGTCGATGCCGCGCTGGATCGTCATCTGCCGGATCGCATTGGCCTGCGCCCAGTTGGCGATCTCGATGATCCCCGAGGCGAGTTGTTCGGCGGTCATGTTGCCGGGGAGTTTTTCCGCCAGCGCGGCGATGCCGGCGCGGGCGCGTTCCACGTTGAGCGCAATGCCGCCGCCGATCAGCGCCGGCGGCAGTCGGCCGAGCACCAGATTGGCGTCGGTAATGGCCGGCTCATTGCCGCCGTTCGGATAGCACATTGGCCCCGGCACCGCGCCGGCGCTGCGCGGGCCGACCTTGAGATGACCCTCGCGGCTGATCCAGGCTATCGAGCCGCCGCCGATGCCGATGGTGGTGATGTCGATCATCGGGATGCGGACCGGGAATTGCCCGACCGAGCCGCCATTGGTGAGCTGCGGTTTGGCGCCTTCGATCAGGCAGAAATCTGTCGAGGTGCCGCCGGCGTCCAGCGTCACCAGGTCGGGAAAGCCCGCAATCTCGGCGATCACTGCACTGCCGAGCGCGCCGGCCGCGGGGCCGGACAGCGCGGTGGTGATTGGTTTGCGCAAAATCTGCTCGGACGAGGCAACGCCGCCGCTCGACTGCATCACCAGGAACGGCACGCTCTGCAGCGGGCCCAACTCGTCATGCACGCGCTTCAGGTAGCGATCGAGATACGGCTTCACGAAGGCATCAACCAGCGTCGTCACCGCGCGCTCGTATTCGCGGTATTCCGGCAGCACCACGCAGGACAGCGACAACGTCGCCTCGGGATATTCCTCGGCAACGATCTCGGCGACGCGGCGCTCGTGGCTGTCATTGGCGTAAGAGTGCATCAAACAGATGCCGATCGCCTGGATCTGGTGCTTGCGGAAATAGCGCGCGGCATCGCGCACCATGGCCTCGTCGAGGGCGCGCAGCTCGTTGCCCTTGAAGTCGAAGCGGCCGCCGACCTCGCGGACGAACTGCAGCGGCACCAGCCGTTCCGGCTTCACCCAGAAATACGAATTGCCGTAGCCGTCGGGCACCGACTGCCGCGCGATCTCGAGCAAATGGCGGAAACCGGAGGTGACGATCAGCCCGAGCGACTCGATGCCGCCCTGCAGCAGCGCATTGGTCGCCACCGTGGTGCCATGGGCGAGGCCGGCGACATCGGCCGGCCCGGCGCCCGCCTGCGCCAGAATGTCGTTGACACCGCGCACCAGGCCGATCGCCGGGTTGGACGGCGTGCTCGAAACCTTGGTGACCGACATCGCGCCGGACCTGGCGTCCACTGCGACGATGTCGGTAAAGGTGCCGCCGGTGTCGATGCCGATACGAAAACGGGGAGAAGCGGTGGACATGATGCGCGCCGATCGATCGTGAAGCTGCCCCAGCATGGGTCGGCAGCGGCGTCCGAGTCAAAAACCGAATATCGATGCGGGTATCGGAAAAACAGATGGCGCTCGAACCGGCCCACAACCGTTCCCCGGACGCTGCGCAACGCGCCCAGTTGGGCGTGGTGCGCTGCAGATCCGGGGCCCCGGTATTTTGATAAAGAAAGAAACCGGGATCCCGGCTCTGCGCAGCGGCACTTGCGGCGATGCAAGCGCATCGCCTGACATGCCGCAGCCGTCCGGGACAAGAGACCCTACCCCTTCAACATATCCCGCAACTTTAACAGCGCCGCTTCCTTGCGGCGCGACATCGGTTGCCTTCGCCGGAACAGGCTGAACGCCACATTGCGCGCCGGCGCGATGCTCATCGCTTTCAGCAGGCCGAGGGCCACCTCGTTGGCGGCGCAGGCGCGCGGCACGATGGCGATGCCGCCGCCGGACTGCACGATCATCTTGATGGTCTCGATATTATCCACCACCGCCAGCACATTCGGCCGGATGCCGAGATCGGTGAACAGCGACAGCACCACTTGGCCGTAGCCTACGGTCAGCTCGCTCATGATGAACGGCTCGGCCAGCAGCCGGCCGATGTCCACCGGCTGCTTGCTGCGCGCCAGCGGATGCTTCGGCGGCAGGATCAACGCCATCTCGGCGTCGATCAGGCGGTCGAACACCAGCCCGGCCGGCAGCCGCTCCGGATCGGATTCGATGGCGAGCCCGGCGTCGATGCGCTCCTCGTGCAGTTCGGTAAAGATGTTTCGAGTCGGCGCGGTCAGGATTTCCAGCCGGATGCCGGGCAGATTGTTCTTGAGGTCGTCGAACAGCCGCGGAATGAAAATCTGCGCCATGCCGGAGCCCATGGCGATGGTCAGCGTGTCCGCCAGCGCGCCGCGCAGCCGCCGCGCGGTGTCGGTGAGGCTGAGCAGGTCGCCCATCACCCGCTCGGATTCGTACAGGAAGGTGCGGCCGCGATCGGTGGATTCGATGCCGCGCGAGGTTCGCGTGAACAGCTCGAAGCCGATCTCCTCCTCCAGCAGCTTGACCTGCTCGCTGACCGCCGACTGCGAGATGTTCAGCCGCTTTGCCGCCTTGGTGAAGCTGCGTTCCTTCGACACCGCGAGCGCGTAGCGCAATTGCCGGAAATCCAAACCATCAATCCTTGTTGGTCGCCTGTCGCCATCCTACGCGCGTCGCGGCAAACGACAAACAGCCGCCGCGATCGAGCGCGTGGCCGGTGCCGTAGACCGATGGGCCTCCGGCCGTGCCGCCTCGCCAACGAGAAGGGAGGACGCAGCCCCCGAGCCCGACGTTCAAAATATTTTCCTGTCATTGTTGACAATATTCCTTTTAGGACTATCGTCCACGACATCCCGTCCAATGAGGGGCGCTTCATGAGGCGTCTTGGAGTGGGGCGGGAGGCGGCGCCTGCGGGCGGGGGGAGGACGTATCCCCTAGTTGGCCATTTCATAGAATTCCAGAACATTTCAAATCGTCCAAAAGTCGTTGTTTTGCAATGATATATAGCCGTTTCACGCTTCAAGGTGATACGGTCTGTTTCGGGCAATCTCAGGCCCAGTGTGTGGGTAAGTGAGGGGGTAAGCCTTGCGAGCTGACATCTTCGGAAGGACCGTAATGGCGAGCAGCAGGGCACGGATGAAGCTTACGGCGCTAGCAGTCGGCCGTGCCACTAAGCGCGGCCTCCACGGCGACGGCGGTGGATTGGTTTTGCAGGTGGCAAAAGGCGGTTCACGTAGCTGGATATTTAGGTATCGGTTCCTAGGTAAAATTCGGTGCATGGGACTTGGACCGGTAAGCGACGTCGGCCTCAGCGAGGCCCGTAACCTTGCCGCTACTTGTCGCCAACAGCTTCGCGCCGGTGAAGACCCCATCGCGGCTAAAGCAGCCAAAACGGCTGCTGCGCGACTGGAGCTAGCCCGTGTCGTCACGTTCGATACCGTCGCTGCTGCTTACGTCGAGGCCCACCGAACAGGCTGGCGCGGTGGCAAGAGCTGTGAGCAATGGACGAACACCCTGGCGGCCCACGTGTCGCCTGTGTTTGGCTCACTCCCAGTCGGGGTCATCGACACCTCGCTTGTGATCCGGGCTCTGGAGCCTATTTGGAGCAAGACTCCGACAACGGCGGGCCGGATCCGAGGGCGGATTGAAGCCATCCTCGAATTTGCGAAGGCGCGTGGCAACCGCGATGGCGAGAACCCGGCGCGCTGGCGCGGCCATCTTGAAAACTTGTTTGCAGCGAATGGTCCGGCTGCGGCGAAGCAGCATCACGCCGCTATGCAATACGTCGAGGTCGGGGACTTGCTGGGCAAGCTGAGCAAACGCGACGAGAGCCCAGCGGCCGCGTTGTCGTTCCTAGTCCTGACCGCATGCCGAAGCGGCGAAGCGATCGGCGCTCGCTGGGATGAAATCGATCAGGAAAGAAAAATGTGGACTGTTCCGGCTGCGCGCATGAAAGCTGGTCGAGAACACCGCGTGCCACTTAGCGGCGCGGCGATCGACGTGCTCGATCGGATGCGCGCCCTTCGGCAGGGCGATTTCATATTTCCGGGGTTGAAACCAAATACGCCTTGCGTTGCGTCAGGCATGACCAAACTGCTGCGCAACGGCCTGAAAATCGAATTTGCGACCATTCACGGGTTTCGCTCGACATTTCGCGATTGGGCAGCAGAGCAGACCAACACGCCACCTGAGATCGCGGATGCTGCACTGGCGCACGTCGTTCAAAATAAAACCTCGGCGGCATATTTGCGCTCGGACCTGTTCGACAAGCGCCGTTTCCTAATGGACGAATGGGCTCGATATTGCTTCGCCGCCCCGGCAGACACCGCCAAGGTGATACCGATGCGACAAGCTGAATAGCGTGGCAATAACCCCGCCAACAGTGCGCACCCAATTGACAGCCGTGCTCTGCGGTTACGGCGACCGCGTCGTGGCAGCTGAACAGGCAATAATCATCTGCGTCGCAATGCTGGCCCTCGCTCGTGGTCACGACATTGGCAAAGACTCCCACGGCTACTTCGCACGCCCTCGTAAGCGGGCGTACGGTCCCGCGCGTCAATTGCGGGACATCGCCCGGATGGCAAAAAAAGCAATTGCTGGTAAGAAAGTTGACAGTAAGAAGTGGCGTACTGCGTGGGTGGCGCTTTCTCTCGCCGTTCGACAGGTATGGAAGCCACTAGTGAAAACGAACCGCGGCTGGAGACTGGACCGCAGCACTATCCTTACCTATCGAAGCCCCGGGTTCACGACCGTCATTCCGAAGCCGGAATACGTGTTGCCTGATATCGTCGCCGAGCTTGCAAGACGCACGAAGGAAGGCCGCTCAAAGATTCGGCGTCCCGGTGAGCCCGAGCACGCCGCGATTCGATCAGTCCAGACCGCCTATCAGACCCTGACCGGCAAGAGCGGTCGCCGCACGGTACGCGATGGGAGACGAACCGGTCCCTATCACCGATTCTGTCTGGAGATCGACCAAATTTTTGGAACGACGCTATTCACCAAGAGAGATGGCGGACGAGACCGATAAATTCGGTCCACAAAACGCAATGCCGACAAGACAGATGTCGCGAAATAGATTGAGCCAACTCGAATGGAGGTGGCTCGTGATCAACAAGACTATGAAGATTCTGACGACGGGGGGCGACCGGCTTGGTTGGCGTCTTGCCGAATGGACCGCGTTGACCGGCACGTCTCGCCCGACTGTGTGGCGGCAAATTAAGCGTGGCGATCTTAACATTGTCCGCATTGGCGGAATTCCGATCGTGCCGCGCAGCGAGGCCGTTCGCCTCGGCCTGCTCGCAACCATCATCACCTAATCAAATAGTAAATTCGGGACCCGCGTATACAGCCCGCGTGGGCACACGTCCGATTCATTTGGGCTGCTTCGGAGAATGAACTTGAAAAACGAAAACGGAAATTTGCAAACCACAAACACGACCGCCATCGAGCGGCTCCTCAAGGTAGCGCGCGACACGCAGTCTGGCGATACGATTATGAAGTTTAACCAAGGCCATTTCTATATTGGCGATCTTGACGTCACCGGCCGCGAGTACGTTGTTGCAATCGACCAGCTCGGCCACGGCCACACTGTGTTCGGCGGCGGCAAGGTTCTCGGCGAAGAAGTTTCTCTGGTAGCTGAAGCTGAGCCGCCCGAGCGCCCGTCCGGATATGACAATACGGCCGATTGGGAGAAAGATTCTGTGGGCAACCCGCGCGATCCGGTGAAATTCCAGTATCACTGCCCGATGATCGATGGTGAGACCGGCGCGTACGCTGTCTTCAAGACTGGTTCCATTGGCGGCATGGGATCCTTGGGCAAGCTTTGTGCGGTCTACGCGCGCAATCCTCTCAACGGCCTGCCCATCGTGAAGCTCGGCAGCGGCTCCTACAAGAATAAGAAACATGGCGGCACCACCTTCTACCCCGATTTCATCGTGGTGGGCTTCGAGCCGCCCACCGCCCCGATAAGCGGTGACGCGCCGCCGCCCCGGAAGCCCCCGAAGCCGGACGGCACCGGAAGCCCCGCAGCCGTCGTCAATCCCGGCGTCATCATCGATGCTGTGGTCTTGGACAAGGACATGAACGATCAGGTCCCGTTCTAAACCGGTTCATCATCTGCGGGTCGCTTCGGATTGCGGCCCGCCCCTTCCTGATCGGATCCGTCCCGTGAGCAACGATCGTTCAAACCTCACTCTGCATCAACTCGCCCACGCACTCGGCGGCGTGATCAGTGACGGTCAAGTTCTTGCACCTGGCCCCAAGCACAGCCCGACCGATCGCTCGTTAGCGGTTCGACCTTGCGCTACCGCGCCGCTCGGGCTTCTGATCCATAGTCACTCCGGGGACGACCGGATTGACTGCTTGGACTATGTACGCTCGCGGATCGGCCTGCCGCCGTTCCTGCAGTATCAAGGGCGTGGCGACCTACCGGCGCCCCCTAACCTTGCGATCAAGCGGGCCGCGGTCATGGCACGCGCAGTCATCCAGCACACGGCCCCTGAGGTTACTCTGGTCAGTGACGCCATGGAGCCCTTGATCACGCCCGTGGCTGCTGTGAGCCGAGTAGTCGCTACCTACGACTACTGCAACGTCGCGGGCGTATTGCAGTACCAGGTGCAGCGTCTTGAGCCAAAGTCGTTCAGACAGCGCCGGCCCGTCGGCGATGGCTGGAGCTGGAACCTCGGCGACGTGCAGCGCCTGCTTTATCGGCTGCCAGAGTTACGGAAATCTGCCGTGCGAACCGTTTTCATTGTCGAAGGCGAGAAGGATTCTGATCGTCTTCTCTCGCTCAATTGCTGTGCCACAACCATCTCCGGTGGCAGCAAGTGGACATCCGACATCGTGGCTCCGCTCAAAGACCGCGACGTTTTCATCCTGCCTGACAACGATACAAAGGGAGCCGAAAAGGCGATTGCTGCAGCAACTGTTCTTTATGGCGTGGCTGCAACCGTCCGCGTAGTACAGCTGCCGGACCTGCCAGAAAAGGGCGACGTCTCAGATTGGTTGGACGTCGATCCAAAACGCGCTGACGGCTTGGTCGATATCTGCATGAATGTGCCTTTGTGGGCGCCGCCGGCGGCTGACGTGGTCGGCAGCAACAACGATGGCGTTGTGCTCGACGACTTTTATGCTTACTTGCCAGCGCATTCTTATATTTTCATCCCAAGTCGAGAGATGTGGCCGGCGGCGAGCGTCAACGCTCGGATCCCGCGTATCGAAAATATCGACGGGAAGTCGACCCGCGCCAGCGACTGGCTCGATATGAACCGCGCTGCTACGCAGATGACTTGGTCGCCAGGCATGCCGCTCGAGATCCATGACAAAATCATTTCTGATGGCGGCTGGATTGAGCGTCAAGGCGTGACTTGCTTGAACCTCTATCGAGGCCCGACAATCCGCCTCCGCAGCGCGGCCGGAGCGGACCGCTGGGTCGAGCATTGTTACAAAGTCTATCCGGCAGATGCCCCTCGATTGATCGTTTGGCTCGCTCATCGGGTGCAGCGTCCGCAGGAGAAAATCAACCATGCGCTATTCTTGGGCGGGGCACCGGGCATCGGCAAAGACAGCCTGCTGGCGCCGGTTAAACATGCCGTCGGAGCTTGGAATTTTCAGGAAGTCGCGCCGAAAACGATGCTCGGTCAATTCAACGGATACGCTAAAGCCGTCATTATTCGTGTTTCCGAGGCGCGTGATCTTGGCGATGTAAATCGTTTCTCTTTTTATGAAACGTCCAAAGTGTACTGCGCCGCGCCGCCCGACGTGCTTCGCGTCAATGAGAAGCATTGGCGCGAGCATTATGTCCCGAATGTGTGCGGAATTATATTCACTAGCAATTACCGTACTGATGGAATCTATCTGCCTGCCGATGATCGCCGGCATGATGTAATGTGGAGTGATGCCGCGGCTGCCGACTTTAGCGCTGGCTACTGGACCGATCTCTGGAGCTGGTATGCCCACGGCGGTTACGAAGACATTGCGGCCTACCTGAATGAGCTGGATATTTCGGAATTCGACCCAGCGGCGCCGCCACCGAAGGGGCCGGCGTTCTGGTCGATTGTGGAAGCAGGTGCGGCACCTGAGGAAGCGGAAGTCGCGGACGTATTGGACCGTCTGAGCAACCCCTCCGCCACGACTGTGGCACAGCTTACTGGCGCTGCATCTGGAGGATTTTTCGAGTGGATTGTTGATCGGAAAAATCGGCGAGCTATTCCGCATCGGTTGGAGAAGTGTGGATATGTTCCGATCCGCAATGACGATACCAAGCAGGGACTGTGGATCATCAATGGCAGTCGGCAGGTAATCTACGGTCGAACCGATTTATCAGTCCGCGACCGGTTTTTAGCGGCGACCGAACTTGTAAGGAAAGGAGCCAAGCAGTGAAAACACTGAAAGCACTGAAATTCTACTGCACCTATTTCCATTCCTTCTATCCTCTATCCTCTATCCAAACCTCCGAACCATTTCAGTACCCTGGGGATACAGAACAGCGCAATGGGATTTCAGTGCTTTCAGTGTTTCCAGTGCTCGCATCAGTTCATCTAGGCAGTATTCAAGCTTACCCTTGATTAGCTCGGGTCCTTCCGGCAGGTGCACCGATCACCGGTAACGCGCCAGTATTCTGTGCCGGTAGAACCAAGGCCATAATCACCGCCAACGAACGGAACCGGAGCTCCAAATGCAAACCTACAGCTTGAACAATCTCGCGGAACAGCTTGAGCGCGATCGATCGACTCTTGTTAAAGCAATGCGCAACATTGCCCCGGATGCACTGGTGAAGGGCCGGCCGTCATGGAAGATCGCGACAGCAAGCAGAGCGCTTGAAGCTCACATGCGCGTTCAAGTTGGTAACAGCTCAGAACGCCCTGGCAATGATCACACTTCCCATCTTGCGGCATTATATGCATGCTTCGACTCGGCGTATGAGACGATGCGAAAACGGAAGACCGTTACTGCACGACGCAAGGCAGCGGTTGCGATGGCGCCCCTTATTGAGGAGATGGACAGGCAGGTGCGTCAGATCGGCATCGCCAACGGTTGCGGCGAGGAACTGACAAACTTACGGGCCGACAAACTGTTTCGGCTGTACTTGCGCGGGTTCGAAAGCTGCTGCGGCTGGGACACGGTCGAGGTCTTCAAGCATCTCGACTGCACCGCGGACGTGTGATCATGATT
>NZ_JAQGJD010000339.1 GCF_028290785.1 Tardiphaga sp.
TGTTCCTGTGGTGACATGGGTTGCCGTCGCGGCGTGAAACGCCGCAACGGTGTATAGGGAATAGGCGGACTAGTGAATGATGCGTTCCACTGCGATCGCGGTGGCTTCGCCGCCGCCGATACACAGCGCTGCGACGCCGCGCTTGAGGCCGTGGGCCTCCAGCGCATGCAGCAGCGTCACGATCAGCCGCGCGCCGGTGGCGCCGATCGGATGCCCAAGCGCGCAGGCGCCGCCGTTGATGTTGATTTTTTCCCGGGCAATGCCGAGGTCGCGCTGCGCCGCCATCGGCACCACGGCAAACGCCTCGTTGATCTCGAACAGGTCGACATCGCCGACGCTCCAGCCAACCTTGTCCAGCAACTTGCGGATCGCGGGGATCGGCGCGGTGGTGAACCACTGCGGCTCCTGGCTGTGGGTGGCGTGGCCGCGAATGACGGCGAGGGACGGCAGGCCTTCGCGATCGGCCAGCGAGCGCCGTGCCAGCACCAGCGCCGCGGCGCCATCGGCATTGGCGGAGGAGGCCGCCGGCGTGATGGTGCCGTTGCTGCGAAACGCCGGTTTCAGGTTGGGGATTTTTGCGGGATCCACCTTCAGCGGGTGTTCATCATTGGCGATCTCGCGCGGGCCGGCCTTCTCCGCGATGGTGATAGGCACGATTTCCGCCTTGAATGCGCCGCCCTCGACCGCCTTGCGGGCGCGGGTCAGCGTCTCGATCGCCCAGGCGTCCTGATCGGCCCGGGTAAACTGATAGGCCTCGGCGGTGGCTTCGCCGAAGTCGCCCATGGAGCGGCCGACCTCATAGGCGTCCTCGAGGCCGTCCATCAGCATGTGGTCTATGATGCGGTCATGGCCGACGCGGTAGCCGCCGCGCGCCTTCTGTAACAGATAGGGCGCGTTGGTCATGCTCTCCATGCCGCCGGACAGCACGATCTCGGCAGAGCCCGCCGTGATGATGTCGTGCGCGAGCATGGTCGCCTTCATGCCCGAGCCGCACACCTTGTTGACAGTGGTAGCGCCGGTCGCGTCCGGAAGCTTCGCGCCGCGGGCAGCCTGGCGCGCCGGCGCCTGGCCCTGTCCGGCCGGAAGTACGCAGCCCATGAACACCTCGTCGATGCGCTCCGGCGCCAGCCCGGCCCGTTTCACCGCGGCGGCGATGACGTGGCTGCCGAGCTTGTGACCCGACAACGATGACAGTTCGCCCTGGAAGCGGCCGAGCGGCGTACGGGCGGCGGAAACGATGACGACCGGGTCGGAGGTTGCGGACATGACGATGCTCCTTCGCGCAAGCGTGGGATCAATTAGGATGACACCCATCATATGATGCGCCGCGGGATATGCAACGGCAGCTAGGCCAAATTTGTCGTGAAGCCGGGGAGGTCAGCGCTTGCGGTCGATAAAGCCCTGCATCAACTCCTGCGGCTCGCCCGTCAGGTAAGCCTTGCCGAATACGCCGACGCTGAGATTGACGGATTCCTTCAGCGGCAGCTCTTCCCATTGCTTCAGCAGCGCTTTTTGCGAGCGCATCGCCTCCGGGGCGCATTCCAGGATCGAACCAATGGTGCGCTCGACGGCGGCGTCGAGGCCGCCTTCTGCCGCCACCACGTCGACAAGCCCCCAACTCAAAGCGGTCGGCGCGTCGATGGTCGCAGCCGTCATGATCAGCCAGCGGGCGCGGCCCCAGCCGATCAGCCGCGGCAGCAGCGCGGCGTGAATCACCGACGGTATCCCGACCTTGACCTCGGGCATGGCGAATTTCGCATCATGGGCGGCGACGCGGAAATCGCAGGCGGCCGCAAATTCCAGCCCGCCGCCGAGGCACCAGCCGGGAATCCGCGCGATCACCGGCGCCGGGAACGCGCGGGCTGCTTCGCAGAGGTCGCGCAGCGCGGTAATGAACTTTTCGGCCGAGGCCTGGTCCAGCGTGGCCATTTCCTTGATATCGGCGCCGCCGATCATGCTCTTCTCGCTTTGGCCGACCACGACCAGCGCGCGAATCGCGCGCTCCGTCGCCAGCACTTCAAGACCCTCGCGCACGCCTTTGATGACGGCTGAATTGAGAATGTTGAGCGGGCCGGCATTGCAGATCGTCAGCCGGACGACGCCGCGGGAATCGCGATCGACGCCGCAATGGGGATTGAGCATGTGCATGGGAGGTCCTCGCGCATTCGGTGCCGGCGCGGATCGCCGGTTCTGTGGCACCACTTCCCGATCAAAGCCCGTAGCTGTCAAGAGGCCGCAGCGCGCGGCGGTTGCGCAATGGTGGACACGCGATTAGTATGATCGGCATCATTCTTTCGCGTGGCGGGGCGACTATCGCATTTGGAACCGCTCTAGAATCCCGTTAAATTCGACCGACGCGGATCCATGGTGCGATAGAAGGAATGATATGACTTCACTCATGGCATGGAACGCAGATGCGTTATTCCAAGGAACACAAGCTCGAAACCCACGCTAGAATAGTCAAGAAGGCGGCGGTACGGCTGCGTGAAAAGGGCGCCCACGGCATCGGCGTTGCCGACCTAATGAAGGACGCCGGTCTCACCCATGGCGGATTCTACGCGCATTTCGACTCCCGCGAGGCGCTGGTGATCGAAGCGTTTTCCCATGCCATGGACCGTTCCACCGACCGCTGGCGCCAGTTGGCCGGGCAGGCGGCGCCGGAGCAGAGGTTGTCCAGCATCGTCGAGGCGTATCTGTCGCCGCAGCACCGCGACAACCCCGGCCACGGTTGCGCGGTGCCGGCGCTCGGCGCCGAAATCGCCCGCGAGAGTGCGAAAACCCGCAAGGCGTTCGCCGCCAAGCTGGAGCAGATGATCGGCGTGATGGCCGAGCAATTTCCCGGTGGGTCCGACAAGGCCACGCGCAAGCAGGCCATGGCGGCGCTCGCCACCATGATGGGCGCCCTGGTTCTGGCGCGGGTCGCCGGCAGTGGCGAATTTTCCGAGGAGCTGCTCGGCGCCGGCCGGGACGCCGTGCTGGAGCGGGCCGCGGCGCCAAAGCCGGTAGCGAAAAAATCCACAGCCAAAAGAGCGACCACGAAAACCGCCGCTGCTGCCAAACCCTGACGGCCGATGCTGCGCCATCTGCGACCTTCGTCGTAGACGATCAGATTGGGGCTGCCGGCATTTTCGCAAATCCGCCACGCGCGCGAGGCCTTTGCAAACGCTGCAAAGCCTGTTCAACATGCGCCCAAAATAGACTTTGGGAGGTACGCATGCGCACGATTGGACATTTCATCGGCGGTCGCGAGGTCAAGGGCACATCCGGTCGATTTGCTGATGTCTTCGAGCCGATGACCGGCGATATCCAGGCCCAGGTGGCGCTGGCTTCCAAAGCCGAACTGCGCGCCGCCGTCGAGAATGCCATCGAGGCACAGGTCGGCTGGGGCGCCACCAATCCGCAGCGCCGCGCCCGCGTGATGATGAAGTTCCTCGAACTGGCGCAGCGCGACTACGACAAGATGGCCGATCTGCTGGCGCGCGAGCATGGCAAGACCGTGCCGGACGCCAAGGGCGACATCCAGCGCGGCCTTGAAGTGGTGGAATTCGCCTGCGGCGTGCCGCATCTGATGAAGGGCGAATACACCGAGGGCGCCGGGCCGGGCATCGATATCTATTCGATGCGGCAACCGCTGGGCGTCGTCGCCGGCATCACGCCGTTCAACTTCCCGGCGATGATCCCGATGTGGAAATTCGCCCCGGCGATCGCCTGCGGCAATGCCTTTATCCTGAAGCCATCCGAGCGCGATCCCGGTGTGCCGATGATGCTGGCCGAACTGATGATCGAGGCCGGGCTACCGCCGGGCATTTTGAACGTCGTCAACGGCGACAAGGAAGCGGTCGATGCCATCCTGGACGATCCCGATATCCGCGCCGTCGGCTTCGTCGGCTCGTCGCCGATCGCGCAATACATCTACGAGCGTGCCGCGGCCACCGGCAAGCGCGCGCAATGCTTCGGCGGCGCCAAGAACCACGCCATCATCATGCCGGACGCCGACATGGACCAGACTGTGGATGCGCTGATCGGCGCGGGATACGGCTCGGCGGGCGAGCGCTGCATGGCGATCTCGGTCGCTGTGCCGGTTGGCAAGACGACCGCCGATCGCCTGATGGAAAAGCTGATCCCGCGCGTCGAAGCTCTAAAGATCGGCACCTCCGTCGATCCTTCCGCCGACTTCGGTCCGCTGGTGACCCGGGCGGCGCTGGAGCGCGTCAAGGATTACGTCGAGGTCGGCATCAAGGAAGGCGCGACGCTGGCGGTCGATGGTCGCGGCTTCAAGATGCAGGGCTACGAGAACGGCTTCTACATGGGCGGCTGCCTGTTCGACAACGTGACTAAGGACATGCGGATCTACAAGGAGGAGATCTTTGGGCCGGTGCTCTCGGTCGTCCGCGCCCACGACTACGCCGAAGCGCTGGCGTTGCCGTCCGACCACGACTATGGCAACGGCGTCGCGATCTTCACCCGCGATGGCGACGCTGCCCGCGACTTTGCCGTCCGGGTCAATGTCGGCATGGTCGGCATCAACGTGCCGATCCCGGTGCCGATCGCCTACTACACCTTCGGTGGCTGGAAGAAGTCAGGCTTCGGCGATCTCAACCAGCACGGCCCGGATTCGATCCGCTTTTACACCAAGACAAAAACCGTCACCGCGCGCTGGCCGTCGGGCGTCAAGGAGGGGGCGGAATTCTCGATTCCGACGATGAATTGAGCGAGGGCGAGATCGCGTGAATCAATTCGCTCTCAACGAAGACCAGATGGCCGTCCGCGACATGGCGCGGGAGTTTGCGGCCGAGAAGATCGCGCCGCATGCGCTGAAGTGGGATGAGGAGAAGTTCTTCCCGGTCGATGTCATGCGCGAGGCGGCGGCGCTCGGTATGGGCGGGATCTATATCCGCGACGACGTCGGCGGCTCGGCGCTGAAGCGGTTCGACGCCGCCCTGATCTTCGAGGCGCTGGCGCAGGGCTGTCCCACCACGTCCGCCTTTATCTCGATCCACAACATGGCGTCGTGGATGATCGACGCCTATGGCAGCGACGTGCAGCGGCAGAAATGGCTGCCGAAACTGTGCAGCATGGAATGGCTGGCGAGCTATTGCCTGACCGAGCCCGGCTCGGGATCGGACGCCGCCGCGCTGCGCACCCGCGCGGTGATCGACGGCGACCACTACGTGCTGAACGGCCAGAAGCAGTTCATCTCCGGCGCCGGCCAAGCGGGATTCTATGTCGTCATGGTGCGCACCGGCGCCGACGGACCGGCTGGAATCTCCACGCTGGTGGTGGAGGGCGATACGCCCGGCCTGTCGTTCGGCGCCAACGAACGCAAGATGGGCTGGAACGCGCAGCCGACCTGCGCGGTGATTTTCGAGAACGCTCGTGTGCCCGTCGCCAACCGGCTTGGGGACGAAGGCATCGGCTTCAAGATTGCTATGGCCGGGCTCGACGGCGGCCGACTCAATATCGCGGCGTGCTCGCTCGGCGGCGCGCAATCGGCGCTCGACAAGTCGCTGGCCTATATGAAGGAGCGCAAGGCTTTCGGAAAACGCCTCGATGAATTCCAGGCGCTACAGTTCCGCCTCGCCGATATGGCGACGGAACTGGAAGCCGCACGGACTTTTGTCTGGCGCGCGGCGGCAGCCCTCGACCGCAAGGATGCGGATGCGACGATGCTGTGCGCCATGGCCAAGCGCTTCGGCACCGATACCGGGTTCGAGGTCGCCAATCAGGCGTTGCAGCTGCATGGCGGTTACGGCTATCTCAGCGAATACGGCATCGAGAAGATCGTGCGCGACCTGCGCGTGCATCAGATTCTCGAAGGCACCAACGAAATCATGCGGCTGATTGTGGCGCGCAAACTGATCGAAGGCGCGCGATGAATACGATGGCTGCTGCGACGGCGACGGCCGAACCTGACTTGATCGTGCGGCGCGAGGGATCGGCTGGCATTATTCGCCTGAACCGTCCGAAGGCACTCAATGCGCTGACGCTGGAAATGACCCGCGGAATCGCCGCCGCGCTCGATGCGTTCGAGGCGGACGCCGAAGTGGTGCTGGTCCTGTTGGAAGGCGCCGGCGAGCGCGGGCTGTGCGCCGGGGGCGATATCCGCGGCCTCTATGAGAGCGCGCGCGCCGGCGGCGATCTCGGTAAGGTTTTCTGGCGCGAGGAGTATATTTTGAACGCGCGGATTGCGTCGTTTCCAAAGCCTTATGTCGCCTTCATGGACGGCATCGTGATGGGCGGCGGCGTCGGCCTCGCCGCCCATGGCAGCCACCGTATCGTCACCAACAGGACGAAAATGGGGATGCCGGAAGTCGGTATCGGATTTTTTCCCGATGTCGGCGGCACCTGGCTGCTGTCGCGCGCGCCGGGTGAACTCGGAACGTATTATGGACTAACTGGCGTGACCATGACCGGCGCCGACGCGGTGTATGCGCGTCTGGCGAATATTCTCATCGGTTCGGATGACTGGGCGGCGCTCCGCGACGCGCTCACGCAGACGCCAGCTGGTGCCGACGCCGCCACCGTCCGTGCGATCATGGATCGCTTCGCGGTTGAGCCGACTGCGCCGATCGCTGCGCAGCAGGCGATGATCGATGCGTCGTTCGGGCACGACAGCATCGAGGAGATCGTCACGGCGCTGGCGCATCAATCGTCGGAGTTTGCGCAGGCGACGCTCGGCGCCATCCTCGAGAAGTCGCCGACCGGGCTGAAGCTGACGCTGAAACTGCTGCGCATGGCGCGGCAGTCAGCCTCGCTGGAGCAATGCCTGATCCGGGAATACGCTGCGGCATTGGAAATCTTCGTCAACCACGATTTCCCCGAGGGCATTCGCGCCGCAGTCATCGACAAGGACCGCCATCCGAACTGGCAGCCGGCGCGCCTCGAGCAGGTGACGCCGGAGATGATCACCCGTTATTTTGCGCCACGCGGCGCCGACGAACTGACATTCTGACTTGGCTCATAATATTAAACACGAGGGCAGGACATGACCACCATCGCATTCATCGGTCTCGGCAATATGGGCGGCCCGATGGCCGCCAATCTGGTCAAGGCCGGGCACACCGTCCATGGCTTCGATCTGACGCCGACGTCGTGCGAGCAGGCCAAGGCCGATGGTGTGGCAATCGCTGCCAAGGCGACCGATGCCGTGAAGAATGCCGACGTCGTCGTCACCATGCTGCCCGCGGGCAAGCATGTGGTGTCGGTGTGGAGCGAGATCGTTCCGGCGGTCGGCAAGGGCACGCTGATGATTGATTGCTCGACTATCGATGTGGAGAGCGCGCGGAAGTCGCATGAACTCGCGGCGGCACACCATCTGCCATCGGTCGATGCCCCGGTGTCCGGCGGCACCGGCGGCGCCAAGGGCGGCACGCTGACCTTCATGGCCGGTGGCGACGTCAAGGCCTTCGCCGCGGCGAAGCCTATCCTGGAAGCGATGGGCAAGAAGATCGTGCATTGCGGCGATGCCGGCGCGGGGCAGGCGGCGAAGATCTGCAACAACATGATTTTGGGCATCTCGATGATCGGCGTCAGTGAAGCCTTCGTGCTTGCCGAAAAGCTCGGGCTGTCGCATCAGGCGCTGTTCGACGTGGCATCGACGTCATCCGGGCAGTGCTGGTCGCTGACATCCTACTGCCCGGTGCCGGGGCCGGTGCCGACCTCACCGTCGAACAACGACTACAAGCCCGGTTTCGCCGCGGCGCTGATGCTGAAGGATCTGCGGCTGTCGCAGGAAGCCGCGAAGGCCGCCGGCGCGGTGACGCCGCTCGGCGCCCATGCCGAGAGCATCTATGAAAGCTTCGACAAGGCCGGCCATGGCGGCACGGATTTTTCGGGGATCATCCACCAGTTACGGCACCTGGCGAAGTAAGACCTGGCAACCCCAAAACGTTGCGTTCGTCATTGCGAGGAGCGAAGCGACGCGGCAATCCAGAAGCCACAATGGAATAACTGGATTGCTTCGTCGCAAGTGCTCCTCGCAATGACGGGTGGTGTTGTCCGAGCAAATCTAAACGTGAAAAGACAATACATGACCACATTCCAGCAAGCCCGTGCCTTCCTGCTAGAACACCGCACTGACTACGATACGGCGGTGGCCGGCTTCCGTTGGCCCGATCCGGTGGACTTCAATTGGGCGCTCGACTGGTTCGATGCCGGACTCGCCGGCAATGCGGACAGCCGCGATCGGACCGCGCTGTGGATCGTCGATGCCGGCAGCAACCGCGAGACGAAATTGTCCTTCGCCGCGCTGTCGCGGCGCTCCAATCAGGTTGCGAACTTTTTGCGCGCGCAGGGGCTGCGGCGCGGCGATCATCTGCTGTTGCTGCTCGGCAATGTCGTGCCGCTGTGGGAGACGATGCTGGCGGCGATGAAGCTGGGCCTCGTCGTCATTCCCGCAACGACGCTGCTCACGCCCGACGAATTGCGCGACCGGCTCGATCGCGGTCGCGCCAAAATCGTGGTGGCCTCGCCCGACCAGGTGGCGAAGTTCGCGGATCTTGGCAGCGATCTCATTCGCATCGTTGCCGGCGCGACCGTGGCGCCGGACGGATGGCTGCCGTTCGGGCAGGCCGCGGATTTCCTCGAGACGTTTGTGCCGGACGGTCCGACAAGAGCCGAAGATCCGATGCTGCTGTATTTCACGTCGGGCACCACGGCCAAGCCGAAGCTGGTGCGGCACAGCCAGCGCAGCTATCCGGTCGGCGGGCTCTCCACCATGTACTGGCTCGGGCTGCAGCCCGGCGATATCCATCTCAACATTTCCTCGCCGGGCTGGGCCAAGCACGCCTGGAGCTGCCTGTTCGCGCCATGGAATGCCGGCGCCACGGTGTTCGTGGTCAACCAGCCGCGCTTCGATGCCAAGGGCCTGCTCGCTACCATCGGCCGCTGCGGCGTGACCACACTCTGTGCGCCGCCGACGGTGTGGCGGCTGTTCATCCAGGAGAAGCTCGCGACCTTCAAGGTGGCGCTGCGCGAGGTCTGCGGCGCCGGTGAGCCGCTCAATCCGGAAGTGATCGACCAGGTCCGTGCCGCCTGGGGTTTGACCATCCGCGACGGCTACGGCCAGACCGAGACCACGGCGCTGGCCGGCAATTCGCCGGGGCAGGCGGTCAAGGTCGGCTCCATGGGTCGCCCGTTGCCGGGCTGGCAGGTTGTCATCACCGACATCGACGGCCAGCCGGCGAAGGAGGGCGAGGTCAGCCTGCCGCTCGGCGCGGATCGGCCGGCCGGCCTGATGCAGGGCTATCAGGCCGACGACGGCAGCGTCAGCGGCGCCGGTGGCGCCGGTGGCGCGATCTATCGCAGCGGCGACGTGGTGTTCGCGGATGACAACGGCTATCTCACCTTCGTCGGTCGCTCCGACGATGTGTTCAAATCTTCCGACTATCGGATCAGCCCGTTCGAGCTGGAAAGCGTCCTGCTCGAACACGATGCGGTGGCCGAAGCCGCGGTGGTGCCGAGCCCCGATCCGATCCGGCTGGCGATTCCAAAGGCCTATGTGCTGCTGGTCGCAGGCACCGACCGATCGGCGGCTACGGCGTTGTCGATCTTCGAGCACCTGCATGTGAGGCTGGCGCCGTTCAAGCGCATCCGCCGCATCGAGCTGGTCACCGAGCTGCCGAAAACCATCTCCGGCAAGATTCGGCGCGTCCAACTGCGCCGCCTCGAACATTCCGACGATAGGGAGGATCCGCTGCGCGGCATCGAGTTCCGCGAAGAGGACTTTCCGACGCTGCAGGCCGCGCGACCGACCGGATTACCGGAACACTGACAGACCGCGCATGGCCGCAACGCACAAATTTAGCTTGGCGAAGCCCCACCTCGTGTGGAATGTGCGGCCAGCAACAGCGAGGATTGAATGACGGGTTTGATGCAATGCGACGCCTATATGGGCATGGTTGGACAGGATATCGGCGTGTCGTCTTGGCATATAGTGGATCAGAAGCGCATCGACGTCTTCGCTGACGCCACCGAGGATCACCAGTTCATCCATATCGATCCGGTTCGCGCGAAAGAGACGCCGTTCGGTTCGACCATCGCCCACGGTTTTCTCACCACGTCGCTGATTTCGGTGTTCTCCTACGAAGCCTTGCCGAAGCTCGACAGCGTCGCCATGGGCGTCAATTACGGGTTCGACAGACTGCGCTTCGTCTCGCCGGTGAAGGCCGGCGTCCGCGTCCGCGGCCACTTCTCGTTGAAGGAGGCGCGCATGCGCGGGCCGAAGGAATTGTTCACCCGGGTCGGCGTCAGCGTCGAGATCGAAGGCGAGACCAAGCCGGCGCTGGTCGCCGACTGGCTCGCGCTGACCTATTTTGTGTAAGGGGCAGGCATCATGAGCATTCGATTTGACGGCCGCGTCGCCATCGTTACCGGCGCCGGCAATGGATTGGGCCGCGCGCACGCGCTGGGTCTCGCCAGCCGCGGCGCCAAGGTGGTGGTCAACGATTTCGGCGGTGCGCGCGACGGCAGCGGCGGATCGCTGACTGCGGCAGAGACCGTGGTCGAGGAGATCCGCGCGGCCGGCGGCATCGCCATGGCCAATGGTGCTGATGTCTCGAACTTCGAAGAGGTCACCGACATGGTGGCGCGCGCTACCAAAGAGTGGGGCAGCGTCGATCTGCTCTGCGCCAATGCCGGCATTCTCAGAGACAAATCGTTTGCGAAAATGGAGCTGGCGGATTTCGCGAAAGTGCTGGATGTGCATCTCACCGGTACCTTCTACTGCTGCAAGGCGGTGTGGGACGGCATGCGCGCGCGCAACTACGGTCGCATCGTATTGACCTCGTCATCCTCTGGCCTGTACGGCAATTTCGGCCAGGCCAACTACGGGGCGGCGAAGACCGGCATGATCGGACTGATGAACGTGCTGGCCGAGGAGGGCCGCAAGACCGACGTCCGCGTCAATACCATCGCGCCGACCGCTGCCACGCGAATGACCGAAGAACTACTGCCTCCGCAGGCGCTGGCGCTGATGAAGCCGGAGGCGATCACGCCCGCGGTGCTATACATGCTCAGCGAGAACGCACCGACCCGTACCATCATGGGCGCCGGCTGCGGCTCGTTCGCGGTGATCAAGCTCCTGGAGAGCGAAGGCGTCAATTTCGCCGAGACGGAATGGACGCCGGACACCGTTGCCGCACATTTTGCCGAGATCTCTGATATGTCGAAGGCCAAGGCGCTGGAAGGCGCGTTCCACCAGACGCAGAAGTACATCGCGCAGGCCGAGGCACGCATCGCCAAGGCGTGAGCCACAGCGCACCGACTGGACAGGCCCTCGTGACGGAAGTCTCCACAACCGACGTCGCGGTGATCGGCGCAGGTCCGGCCGGTTTGTTGGCGGCGGAGGTGATCGCAAAGGGCGGCGCTCGCGTCACCGTTTACGACGCGATGCCGTCGGCCGGCCGCAAATTGCTGATGGCGGGCCGCGGCGGACTCAATCTCACCCATAGCGAAGCGCTGCCGGCCTTTCTGGCGCGCTACGGCGCGGCGGCGCCAAAGCTTGCTGCCGCCATTGAGGCGTTCGATCCAATGGCGTTGCGGACATGGGCCGAACGGCTGGGACAGCCGACCTTTGTCGGCTCCAGCGGCCGGGTATTTCCGCAGGCCTTCAAGGCGTCACCGATGTTGCGGGCCTGGCTGCGCCGGCTTGGCGACAGCGGCGTGCAACTCGCCTTGCGGCATTACTGGACCGGCTGGGACGGCGAAGGACGACTGCTGTTCGAGACGCCAGACGGGCCGCGCACGGTCGAAGCGCGGGCGACCGTGTTGGCGCTCGGCGGCGCGAGCTGGCCGCGGCTGGGCTCCGACGGTGCATGGGTCGAGACGCTGGCCGCGAAGCGCATCGCCATAGCGCCGCTGCGTCCGGCGAATTGCGGATTCACGGTGGCGTGGTCAGAGATTTTCAGGGATCGTTTCGAGGGGCAGCCGCTGAAGGGCGTTGCGCTGTCGTTCGGGCCCAAAGTGGTGCGCGGCGAGGCGATGATCACGCGCAGCGGCATCGAAGGCGGCGGCATCTATGCGCTGTCGGCTGGCTTGCGCGAGGCGGTGATGGCGGAGGGCGAGGCGACGCTGCAAGTCGCGCTGCGGCCGGAAATCCAGGTCGCCGAGTTAGTAGCGAAACTGGCGTTACCCCGCGGCAAGCAATCGCTCTCGACCTTCTTGCGCAAAGCGCTCCATCTGTCGCCCCTGGCAATCGGATTGCTGCAGGAGGCCGCGATCGCCGACGGCGCTTCGCTGGCGACGCTGTCGCCCGCCAGTCTCGCCGGCCTGATCAACGCCGTGCCGGTCAAGCTGAACGGCGTCGCACCGATCGCGCGCGCGATCTCGTCGGCCGGCGGCATCGCGTTCGACGAACTCGACGAAGCCTTCATGCTCAGGCGCATGCCGGGCGTGTTCGCGGCCGGCGAAATGCTGGACTGGGAAGCACCGACCGGCGGCTATCTGCTGCAGGCCTCGTTCGCAACAGGCGCCGCCGCGGGCAGGGGCGTGTTGAAGTGGCTGGAACCGTAGGGTGGGCAAAGGCGCTCTTGCGCCGTGCCCACCATCCTCGCGCGATGGTGGGCACGCCATCGCGCGCTTTGCGCACGACGGCTTTGCCCACCCTACGTCCGAATTACTTCAACCGTCCCCGCGCCGCGACCGGCAACACGCCAATCACTTCCTCGCCGCGCACCATCACGATCTCGTCGAACATGTTGACGACGACGCAGACGTGATTGGGCACGATGCGGACGACATCGCCGACCTTCGGGCGGGTGTTACTGCGGGTGAGATCGAGGAAACCATGCTCCTCGGCGAAGCGCGCGATCTTGGCTTCGGGGTGTTCGAGGATCAGGCCATGGCCGTCGAGGCCACCGGTGTCGGACGTCAGCGTCTTCGAGCCGGCATCGAGAATGCCGCGGTCGGGACCGGCGCGGCTGACGACGGTCGAATACACATTGAGCGCGCAATCGTCCCAGGTTGCGGAGCCGGCTTCGACCTGCATGCGGTCGTTATAGATGTAGGTACCGAAGCGATGCTCGGTGGCGCCCTTGAGCGAGCCGACGTTCTTCAGGTTCGGCGTGCCACCGGTGGAGACGATGCGCGGCTCCAGCCCGAGGGCGCGGACGCCGGCCAGTGCTTCGTCGTAGAACTTCTGCGCGGCGGGCCAGCCAGTTTCGGTCGGGTACAGCAGGAAGCCCGCGAAGGAGAGGCCTTCGGAAGTATCGATCAGTCTTGCGAGTTCGATCGCTTCGGCCGGCGTTTCGACGCCGGCGCGCTGGCGGCCGGTGTCGCATTCCACGACCACATCGAGCGGAAGTCCGGAGATCGCCGCGGCCTTCTTTAGGCCCTCGACGACAAAAGCGTTGTCCGCGGCGACGGTGATTTTCGCCTTCGCCTGCAGCGCGGCCAGCCGCGCCATCTTCTCGTCGCCGACAAGGTTATAGCTGATCAGGATGTCGTCGATCCCATTGTCCGCCATGATCTCGGCTTCGCCGAGCTTCTGGCAGGTGATGCCTATGGCACCGCCGGCGATCTGCATTTTTGCGATCAGCGGGCTCTTGTGGGTCTTGATGTGCGGCCGGTTGGCGACGCCGGCGGCGTCACAGACCGCCTGGATTCGCGCGATGTTGCGCTCCACGCGGTCCATGTCGATGACGAGGGCCGGCGTGCCGTAGTCGCGGGCGATGATGGCGGCGAGGGGGGTGGTCATGGTTTCAATCTCCGGCTTCTCCCCGTCATTGCGAGGAGCCCTTGCGACGAAGCAATCCAGTCTTTCTGCGTTGAGGCTAAAGAGCTGGATTGCCGCGTCGCTTCGCTCCTCGCAATGACGGCTGCAACTGATTGCGTTTTGACTAAGCGAACTTATGCGTTCTCGATCTCTTCGCGTAGCGTTTCCAACTCCAGCCACTTCTCCTCGGCCTCGGCCAAACCCTTCTGCGCTCCCGAGAGCGCGGCGGAGACGGTGTCGAACTTCTTGCGATCCTTCTTGTAGAGGTTGGGATCGTCGAGATGACGCTGCTGCTTGGCGATATCGGCCTGGAAGCTGGCGATCGCTTTCGGCAACGTGTCGAGTAGGTGCTTGTCCTTGAAGTTCATCTTCTTCTTGGGCGCCGGCTTGCTGCTCTCGGACTTGCCGCTGCTCTTGTTGGATTCCGCGGCGGATGTCGCCTTCTCGCGCTTCAGGTCGGCGCCGCGCTGGTTGAGCATGTCGGTGTAACCGCCGGCATATTCGGTCCACTTGCCGTCGCCTTCCGGCACGATCACGGACGTCACGACGCGGTCGAGGAAGTCGCGGTCATGGCTGATCAGGATCACAGTGCCTTCGTAATCGCCGAGCATGTCCTCGAGTACGTCGAGGGTTTCGAGATCGAGGTCGTTGGTCGGCTCGTCCAGCACCAGCACGTTCGACGGCTTAGCCAATGCGCGCGCCAGCATCAGCCGTCCGCGTTCACCGCCGGACAGCACTTCCAGCGGCGTGCGCATCTGTTCCTGCGAAAACAGGAAGTCCTTCATGTAGCTGACGACATGCTTGGGCGTGCCGTTGACCATGACGTGATCGCCGCGACCGCCGGTGAGGGCTTCGGCGAGCGTGGTCTTCGGCGACAGGCTTTCGCGATGCTGGTCGAGCGTCGCCATTTCGATGTTGGCGCCGAACCGGATGGTGCCGGAGTCCGGCGCTTCCGTGCCGGTCAGCATGTTGATCATGGTGGTCTTGCCGGCGCCGTTGGGGCCGACCACGCCGATGCGGTCGCCGCGCTGGATGCGGATGGTGAAGTCATCGACGATCTTGCGGTCGCCATAGGTGCGGCAGATGCCCTTGGCCTCGACGATCAGCTTGCCGGACTTGTCGGCTTCGGAGGCGGCGAGGTTGGCGCTTCCCGTGACGCCGCGATAGTCGCGGCGCTGGTCGCGCAGCGCATGCAGGTTGCCGAGCCGCTTGACGTTGCGCTTGCGACGGCCGGAGACGCCGTGGCGCAGCCAGTGCTCCTCGTTGACGATCTTGCGGTCGAGCTTGTGCTGGTCGCGCTCTTCTTCGGCCAGAATATCGTCGCGCCATTGTTCGAAGGCGGAAAAGCCGCGGTCGATCTGCTTGATCTGGCCGCGGTCGAGCCAGGCGGTGGCGCGCGACAGGTTGGAGAGGAAGCGGCGGTCATGGCTGATGATCACCAGCGCGCAGCGCCGGCTGGCGAGTTCGCCTTCCAGCCATTCGATGGTGGTGAGATCGAGATGGTTGGTCGGCTCGTCGAGCAGCAGGATGTCCGGCTCCGGCGCCAGCACGCGGGCCAAAGCGGTGCGGCGGGCTTCGCCGCCAGACAGGTTGTGGGGGTCTTCCTCGCCGGTGAGGCCGAGCTGCTCCAGCAGGTACAGCGCCTGGTAGTGGTCGTCGCCCGGTCCCATGCCGGCCTCGACATAGGCCAACGTGGTAGCGAAGCCGGAAAAATCCGGCTCCTGCGGCAGGTATTGCACGGTCGAGCCGGGCTGCACGAAGCGGCTGCCCTTGTCGCAATCGACCAGGCCGGCGACGATTTTCAGCAGGGTCGACTTGCCGGAGCCGTTGCGGCCGATCAGGCAGACGCGCTCGCCTTGCGACACCGACAGTTCGACGCCGTTCAGGAGCGGTGTGCCGCCGAAGGTCAGGGTGATGTCTTTCAACTGGATCAGCGGAGGAGCCATGGAATTCGGTTCAATCTGGTTTCGGCGCGGGTGCAGTCGCCTGCGCGCGCTGGATGCGCCGGATCGTTTGATCCAGCGCCGAGAGGAACGCCGAGCGGTCGCGCGGCGCGAATGATTTGGGTCCACCGGTGACTTCGCCGGACGACCGCAGATCGGTCATCAGGTTACGCACCGCCAGGGTCATGCCGATGGAGGCTTCCGAGAACGGTTTGCCGTTCGGCGCGATCACATCGGCGCCGGCCTTGACGCAACGGCTGGCCAGCGGAACGTCGGATGTGACGACGATATCGCCTTTTCCGGCGCGTTCCGCAATCCAGTCGTCGGCGGCGTCCATCCCGGAACCCGCGGCAATTCGCTCGATCGAGGGATCGGCGGGCACCCGGATGAACTGGCCGGCCACGACGCTGACGGGCAGGCCAAAGCGGGCGGCGACCCGATAGATCTCGTCTTTGACCGGGCAGGCGTCGGCGTCGATGTAGATTCGGGTGCTCACGGGATCGCGGGTGCTCAAGGGTTCAGGCAGTCGTTTCAGCAGGGGTGGGCCGGCGGCGTCTTGCCTTGTCACGGCTGGGGGGAGGCGTACCATCTTGTTGCAATGCGAACATCAAATATCGCAGTTTTTAGGAGGAATCATGACCCTGCGGCTCGATCCGTACCGTGTGGAGGCGTTCAACACCGCCAAAGCGTCCGAAAACAAGATGCACGACGACCGCGTGGCCCGGAAATTCGGGTTCAGCGGTGGCCTGGTGCCCGGCGTCGATGTGCTGGCCTACATGATCCACCCGGCGGTAGTGGCCTGGGGCCGGGATTTTCTTGAGCGCGGCCTGATCGAGGCCCGGTTCACCAAGCCGGTGTATGACGGCGAAACGGTGCTGGTGATGGCCGAGCCGGAAGGCGAGGGGCTGGCGCTGCGGGTCGAGGGCGGCGACGTCCGGGCCACCGGGATGGCCTCGCTGACATCCGTGCTGCCGCGGTTTTCGCTGGCGGATTTCCCGGAGACCGAGCCGGCGGCAGCGCGCGCGCCGGTCGATGCGCAATCCTATGCCGAGAACAAATGGCTCGGCAGTGCGCCGCGCTGCTGGCCGCAGGACGCTGCCGCCGAATATCTCGCCGAAGTCCGCGAGGCCGATCCGATCTACGTGCGGGAAGGGGTGACGCATCCCGGCGTGTTGCAGCGGGTGATGAACAAGGTGCTGGTCGATAACGCCATCCTTGGGCCGTGGATCCACGTCGGCAGCAAGATGCAGCTCCTGGCCGCTGCGGCGCTCGACGACGAACTGGTGGCGCGGGCTCGCGTCACCGCCAATTACGAAAAAAAGGGCCATCGCTTCGTCGAGCTGGACGCGCTGATCGTCGCCAACGGCGTCACGCCGGTGGCGCATTGCCAGCACGTAGCGATCTATCAGCCGCGCGAGCAGGTGGCAGCGTAAAGCGTAGGGTGGGTTAGGCGCCCTTGCGCCGTAACCCACCATCTTTCAATGCAATGAAGTGGTGGGTTTACGCGCTAACCCACCCTACGGCCGTTACGGTTACGCTGCTTTCGCCTTCTTGCCGTCCTCGATGGCGCGCCAGATGCGTTCCGAGGTCAGCGGCATGTCGAGATGTTCGACGCCGTAATCGCTGAGCGCGTCGAGCACGGCGTTGACGACGACCGCGAGGCTGCCGGCGCAGCCGGCTTCGCCGCAGCCCTTGGTGCCCAGCGGATTCGACGTCGCCGGCGAAGGATGATCGCCGACTGTCATCAACGGGATGTCGCCGGCGCGCGGCAGCGCGTAGTCCATGAACGAGCCGGTGATCGGCTGGCCGCTGTCGTCGTAGCTGACTTCTTCCATCAGCGCCTGGCCGATGCCTTGCGCCACGCCGCCATGCAACTGGCCGGCGACGATCATCGGATTGACGATGGTGCCGAAGTCGCTGATCCCGGTGTAGTTGACGATCTTGATGACGCCCGTGTCCGGCTCGATCTCGACTTCGGCGACGTGGCAGCCATTCGGGAAAGTGGATGGCACCTCGGCGGTGGCATGATCGACGTCGAGCGACGACGGCACGCCGTCGGGCTGCTTGCCGTCGCGCAGCCGCTTCGACAACTCCATGATGTCGATGCTGCGGTCAGTGCCGGCGATGGTGAAGCGGCCGGCCTTGAATTCGATGTCGGCTTCGGAGGCCTCCATCAGATGCGCGGCGGCGGCCTTGCCCTTGGCGATGATGAGCTGCGAGGTTTCCACGATGGCCTGGCCCGACGCGGTGATCGAGCGCGAGCCTCCGGTGCCGTTGCCCATGCGGACGAGGTCGCTGTCGCCCTGTTCGAGCCGGACGGCTTCGAACGGCACGCCGAGCTGGGCCGAGAGCACCTGCGCGAACGGCGTGGCGTGGCCCTGGCCGTAGTCCAGCGTGCCCGTGGTCAGCGTCACCATGCCGTCGGCATCAAACGTGACCTTGCCGAGTTCGCCGGACGGCGGCGCAGTAACTTCGAGATAGCAGCCCACCGCGATGCCGCGCAGCTTGCCGGCCTTGCGGCTGTCCTTCTTGCGCTTCGGAAAATTGGAATGGTCGGACATCTCCAGCGCCTTGGCGAACACGCCCTGGAAATCGCCGCTGTCATAGGTCACGCCGGAGGCCGCCGCGTAAGGCATCTGCGACGACTTGACGAAGTTGCGCTTGCGCAGGGCGAGGCGATCGATGCCCATCTCTTCGGCGGCACGATCGATCAGCCGCTCCATGTAGTAGTTCGCCTCAGGGCGGCCGGCGCCGCGATAGGCGCCCATCAGGGTGATGTTCGTCAACACGCACTTGATATCGACCTGCAGCAGCGGCGTCTTGTAGACGCTGGCCAGGTTCTTGGCGGTGTTGAGCGAGAGAGGGCCGGGCGCGACGCCGCTGATATAGGCGCCAAGATTGCCGTAGCCCTTCAGGCGCACCGCAAGAAACCTGCCGTCCTTGTCGAGTGCCAGCTCGGCGTGGATGTCCTGCGAGCGGCCCTGGCTGTCCGAGAGAAAGCTGCCGGAGCGCTCATCGAGCCACTTTACCGGCTGGCCCAGCTCCTTGGCGGCGTGCAGCAGGCAGATATATTCGGGATAGCTGATGTTCTTCATGCCGAACGAACCGCCGACATTGGCGGTCAGGATCCGTACTTTGTCCGGCTCGACGTTCATCATCTTCGCCAGCATGTTGCGGTTGCCGGCGACGCCCTGGGTCGCCACCTGGATCACATAGCGACCGCCCGATTTGTCGTAGGACGCCAGCGCGCAACGCGGCTCCATCGACACCACGGCAACGCGGGTGTTGGTAATGTCGAGCGTCGTCACATGGGCCGCGGCAGCAAACGCGGCATTGACCTTGTCGGTGTCGCCATAGTGATAATCCAGCGCGACGTTGTTGGGGATGTGATCCCACAGGACAGGCGCACCGGGCTGGATGGCGGCCTCGCAATCGGTCACGGCGGGCAGCGGCTCGATGTCGAGTTCGACGGCTTCCGCGGCGTCGCGGGCCTGCGCGACGGTGTCGGCCACCACGAAGGCGACGGGGTCGCCGACATAGCGCACCTTGTCGGTCATCAGCGCGGTGCGGTTGGTCTGCAGCAGCGGCGAGCCGTCGCGGTTCTTAAGCGGCAGACCGCAGGTGAAGGGACCGTACTGGGCCGCTTCCAGATCCTTGCCGGTCCAGACCCCGCGCACGCCGGGCATGGCTTTGGCGGCGGTGGTGTCGATCCCGCGGATGTTGCCATGGGCGTGCGAGCTGCGGACGATCCAGGCATGAAGCTGACCGGGCAGGTTGAAATCGTCGGTATATTTTCCCTTGCCGCGAACCAGGGTGTCATCTTCCTTACGTCGTACTGGCTGGCCGACGCCGTATTTCTGCATGGCCACGGCGTTATCGACAGGCGAACCGGTATAATCTTGCATTGCCAAATCCATCAAATGTCGTTTTTCGCCCGGTTTCACCTGATTTGGCGCCCCAGCAGCCCCTTTCAGATAGTCCAGAGCGGCCATCGCGACAACGCACGATTGGGCATGGGCCTGTGCGGCGGTAGTTGCGCTGCCCCTCACGCCTGCTAAACTTTCCGTGAATGGATATTTCCATGTCGGCCAGCAACCGGCCGCGGAAAGCAGATTGAATGGACGATGACACGCGGCTTCGCGCCGGCCCCGGGCCGCGCGAGAGTGTGCAGGGATTGGCTGCGGGCCTGGCCGACGGCGTCAGGGATTCCGGTTCCAGCGTCTACGCCGCGCTCGATCTCGGCACCAATAATTGCCGCCTGCTGATTGCTGCGCCCACCGGCGACAGTTTTCGGGTGATCGACTCGTTTTCCCGGATCATCCGGCTCGGCGAGGGGGTCTCCACCACCGGGGTGATCAGCGACGCGGCGATCGCCCGTGCCATTTCGGCGCTCAGCGTCTGCCGCGACAAGATCGAGCTGCGCGCCGCACAGCGGCTACGGCTGATCGCGACCGAGGCTTGCCGCGCGGCGTCGAATTCCGATGCGTTCCTGGCCCAGGTCGCCCGCGACACCGGCATCACGCTGGAGATCATCGACCGCGAGACCGAGGCCGCGCTCGCGGTGGTTGGCTGCTCGCCTTTGCTCGACCCCAAGGGCCGCGGGGCCATCCTGTTCGACATCGGCGGCGGCTCCAGCGAACTGGTGCGGATCGAGCGCGATCCCGCCGTTCCCAACGCCAAGCCTTTGATCAAGGCGTGGATGTCGATCCCCCTCGGCGTGGTGACGCTGGCGGAGATGTTCGGCGGCACGCATGTGACCAAGGAATCCTACGCGCTGATGGTCAAAGAGGTCGCCCAGCACGTGGCGCCATTTGCCGCCGAGAATGGCGGCGATCTCGGCGGCATGCACCTGCTCGGCACCTCCGGCACGGTGACCACGCTGGCCGGGGTGCATCTCGGCCTGCCGCGCTACGACCGCCGCCGGATCGACGGCGTCTGGATGAGCGATGCCGAGCTCGACGGCACCATCGCCAAACTGCTTTCCATGAGCTTCCAGGAACGGGCCGCCAACCACTGCGTCGGCCCGGAACGCGCCGATCTGGTGCTCGCCGGCTGCGCCATCCTGGACGCGATCCGCCACGTCTTCCCGCTGCCGCGGCTGCGGGTGGCCGACCGCGGCCTGCGCGAGGGCATGCTGGTGGAAATGATGCGCGAGGACGGCGCCATCCGGGTGTCCTGATGGGATGCGCATATTCCGGCACGGTGTGCTAGAGAACGCGCGAACCCCGAAGGCAAGCACCACGATATGGCCAAAGACACCACCGGACGGCTGCACATTACCGTCAAGAGCGCCGGCAGGCTCAAGCATTCGTCCAAACTCTGGCTCGAGCGCCAGCTCAACGATCCCTACGTGCAGCAGGCCAAGCGCGACGGCCTGCGCTCGCGCGCGGCCTACAAGATCATCGAGATCGATGACAAATACCGCTTCCTGAAGCCGGGCATCTCGGTGGTCGACCTCGGCGCAGCACCCGGGGGCTGGAGCCAGATCGCCGCCAAGCGGGTAGGCTCCGCCGAGGGCCGCGGCCAAGTGATCGCCATCGACCTGCTGGAAATGCCCAACATCCCGGGCGTTACCTTCGCACAGATGGACTTTTTGGACGACGGTGCGCCGGCCAAACTGTTTGAGATGATGGGCGGCAAGGCCGACGTGGTGCTGTCCGACATGGCCGCCAACACCACCGGCCACCGCAAGACCGATCAATTGCGCATCGTCGGACTGGTCGAGGACGCCGCGGCCTTCGCCGCCGACGTGCTGAAGCCGGGCGGTACCTTCGTCGCCAAGGTGTTCCAGAGCGGCGCCGACGCGACGCTGATGATGCAGTTGAAGCGCGACTTCACCGCGGTGAAGCACGTCAAGCCGGCCTCGAGCCGCAAGGATTCCTCGGAGCGCTATGTCGTGGCGACCGGATTTCGCGGCATCGCCGGCGAGCCACGGATGGGGCAGGGCGAAGAGTGATTTCGTCCTGCGGGGCTCGCGTAGTGGCTACGCCGCTTCGTCGTTGCGGGTAGGCCGTATCAGCACCTCGGCGGAAATACCAAGCCCCTCGTGCAGGCGCCGGATCATGTCAATCGACAGCCCGCGTTTGCGGTTCATGACTTCCGCCACCCGCGCGCGCGTTCCGATCAACGGCTCGAGGTCTTTGCGGGTCATGCCCATCTGCTCCATCCGGAACTGAATCGCTTCGATCGGGTCGGGCGGGTCAATTGGATAGGTCAGCGTTTCGTAAGCATCGATCAGCGTTGCAAGCACGTCCAGACGATCACCCTCCGGCGATCCGGTCTTGGCGCCCCACAGACGCTCGACCTCCGCAAGGGCCTTCGCATGGTCGGATTCAGTGCGAATGGGCTTCAATTCATTTGTCATGCTGCACCTTCGTCACGTCGATCTTGTCATAGGCCTTATGGGTGCCTATCCATTTTATCCAAACGAGCGCCTTGTCGAAATCGACTGCCACGACCAGACGGTAGTCGTTGCCTTTGACGTTGAAGACGATCCGCTCCGCGGAGAGGATGCTGGCCGTCGCATAGCGACGCTTTACATCGGTCGTATTCTTCCAGGCTGCGCGGCTGGTTTCGTCGTACCAACTATCCAGCGCGGTCTTGACGGCTGGTTGATCCTTGTGACCCGCAAGGCTTCCCACGAAATGCCGTAACGTGCTTCGGGCAATAACCCTCATCGCGATAATTTATCATGGTCCCGTTATGGGATCAAGGTCACCCCAGCTTCTGGTCGCGCGCCTCCTCCGTTCCTTCGCTCGCCGCCTTTGCGGCGGCTTTCTCGACGCCCTTGCGGCTGGCGATGTCGATCACCTTGCGGCCGGAGATTTCGTGGCCGGCGTCGTCCGGCATCTGCCAGAAGAAATACGCCGAGACCGCCGAGATCACCGACACCACGATAAAGGCCGGGGCGAAGTCGCCTGCGGAGAGTTCGGTCATGTGGTTCATCAGCATGCTGGATTCGACGCAAGCCGCGCCGACCGCGACGCCGGCCGAGATCGCCAACTGCTGGTTGACGCTGGCCAACGTGGTGGCGCGGCTCATCTGCGACGGCTCCACCTCGGCATAGGCCACGGTGTTGATGGCCGTGAATTCGAGCGAGCGGAAGAAGCCGCCAACGACGAGAAGCACCAGGATCAGCAGCAGCGGCGTCTGCACCGTGAACAGCGCGCAGGCGGCGAGGAAGACCGAACTGACTACGGCGTTGATCGTCAGCACATTGCGGAAGCCGAACGTGCGGATGATGCGCGCCGCCAGCGCCTTCATGCCCATGGCGCCGACCGCGGAGCCGAACGTCACCATGCCGGAGCGGAACGGCGACAGGCCGAAACCGACCTGCATCAGGAGCGGCAGCAGAAACGGCAGTGCACCGATCCCCAGCCGGAACAGAAAGCCGCCGATGATCGCGGCGCGCAGGGTCGCGAGCCGCAGCAGCGTGAAATCGAGCACCGGCGACGAGGTTCGGCGGGCGTGAAAAACGTACATCGTCATCGACGCCGCGCCGATGCCGACCAGCGCCACGACGACCGGCCAGGGCAGCAGGCCGAGGCCGGCCACCGAGCCGCC
>NZ_JAQGJD010000355.1 GCF_028290785.1 Tardiphaga sp.
GAAGGTGCTCTCTAAGTAACCGCATGCGCTTGCATCATGAATCGGCTTCGGAACAAAAATACATTATATCTTCCAATTATTGGATTTACATGAAAGATTCTTCCATTGAAGTTTCGCTCGACCGGATCGACCGCAAGATCCTGCATCGCCTGCAGCGCGACGGCCGGCTGACCAATGCCGAGTTGGCCAAATCGGCCAGCATCAGCCCGGCGACGTGCCATCGCCGCACGCAACGGCTGTTCGACAACGGCTTCATCCGCTCGGTCCGGGCCGAGATTGCGCCTGAGAAGGTGAGCCGCGGGGCGCTGGTGATCGTCGGCGTGGTGCTGGATCGATCCACCCGGGAAAGCTTCGGCGCCTTCGAAGCGGCGATTGCGAAGCTGCCTTTCGTGCTCGACTGCCATCTGGTGGCGGGCGACTTCGATTTCTTCCTCAAAATCCGGGCGCGCGACATTGCCGATTTCAACCGGCTGCACGGCGAGCAGTTGATCGGCTTGCCGGGGGTGCGCCAGACCCGGACGTTTTTCGTGATGAAGGAAGTCGTCGACAACCGGCCGCTGGATTTTTGAGGGTGCGGACTTCACCTCTCCCCGCAAGCGGGGAGAGGTGAAAGAACTCTAATGAAAATCCCGCGAGCGCGGCAGGATCCGGACGTCGCGCGGATGGCGGATTTTTTGCGCGGGGTTGTCGGGGTGCTCGCGGCGGTCGTCGTTGAGCGGTTCGGCGGGCGGTCCGGTCGACAAGGATGAATTCCGGCCCAGCGCTTCGTTGCTCAACTGCTTCAAATCCTCCGAACGATCGAACAGCCGTTCGGCGACGAGGTGCACCACCTTTTCCGGACTGCTCTGGATACGTCCCTCGACCATGATCAGCCGCGCGCCCATCACCTCCTTGCGGAACTGCTCCATGATCGCCGGCCACACCACGACATTGGCAATGCCGGTCTCGTCCTCCAGCGTCATGAACACCACGCCATTGGCACTGCCCGGCCGTTGCCGCACCAGCACCACGCCGGCGCAGCGCACCCGCCGCTTGTCGTTGGCATGGGCAATCGAGGCGCAGGTCACGACCTTTTCTGCGTTAAGCATCGACCGCAGGAATTCCATCGGATGGCCCTTGAGCGACAGCCGGATGGTCTGATAGTCGGCCACGACCTGCTCGGAGCGCGGCATCTGCGGCAACGGCTTTGCGTTTTCGTCCGGCTGCTCGCGCGCATGGGCAATCTCGAACAAAGGCAGCGCCACGTCATCGGGCAGCCGCCTGACCGCCCAGAGCGCGGCGCGGCGGTCGAGCCCTATGGAGCGGAATGCATCGGCATCCGCGAGCAGGATCAGCGCCCGCTTCGGCAGCGCCGTATCGCGGGCAAAATCCTCCAGCGAGTTGAAACCGCGGCGCGCACGGGCGTTGACGATGCGTTCGGCCCAGTCTTCGGCCGCAGGCTTGCCGGCCTCAGCCCGCACCCGCGCCTCGTCGGGATCCGCCCACTTGAAACCGTCGATCTGGCGGAAACCGAGCCGCACGGCGTGATAGGCGCCGCTGGTTTTCTCCAGCGTATTCTGGCCATGGCTGTGGGAGATATCGATGTCTCTGATTTCAACTTTGTTTTCATGTGCGTCGCGCACGATCTGCGACGGCGCGTAAAACCCCATCGGTTGCGAGTTCAGCAACCCGCAGCAGAACACGTCGGGATGATAGTGCTTCAGCCATGACGAGACGTAGACCAACTGAGCGAAGCTCGCGGCATGGCTCTCCGGGAAACCGTAGCTACCGAAGCCCTTGATCTGGTCGAAGCAGCTTGTCGCGAAGGCAGGGTCATAACCGCGATCGATCATGTTACCGACCATCTTGGCTTCGAAATTCTGCATGGTGCCGACGTTGCGGAAAGTGGCCATCGCGCGACGCAGACCATTGACCTCCTGCGATGTGAATTGCGCGGCCGTCATGGCGATGCGCATCGCCTGCTCCTGAAACAGGGGAACCCCACGGGTTGTTTTCAAAATGTCCTTTAGCTCGTTTTCATCACCACCTTTTGGATAGGGGTAGACGATATCCTCCGGCTTCATTTTGCGACGCGCGAGATAAGGGTGCACCATGTCGCCCTGAATGGGACCGGGACGAACGATGGCGACTTCAATGACGAGATCGTAGAATTCCTGCGGCTTCAGCCGCGGCAGCATGTTCATCTGCGCGCGGCTCTCGACCTGAAACACGCCGAGGGATTCACCGCGGCACAGCATGTCGTAGACCGGCTTCTTGTCCTGCGGGATGGTCGCCAGTTCCCAGCGCTCGCCCTTGTGCTGATGGATCAAATCAAAACATTTTCGAATGCAGGTCAGCATGCCCAGCGCCAGAATATCGACCTTCATCATCTTCATGGTGTCGACGTCATCCTTGTCCCACTCGATGAAGGTGCGGTCGTCCATCGCGGCATTGCCGATCGGGACGTAAGTATCAAGCCGGTCCTGCGTCAGCACGTAGCCGCCGACATGTTGCGACAAGTGCCGGGGAAATTCGATCAGTTCGGTGGCCAGTTCGATGGCGCGGCCGATTAGCGGGTTAGCGGGATCGAGCCCGGCCTGTTTCACCTGCATCTCGTTAAGGCCGCTGCCCCAACTGCCCCACACGGTATCGGCCAGTGCCGCGGTGACATCCTCGGTCAGGCCGAGCGCCTTGCCGACATCGCGGATCGCCGAGCGCGGCCGGTAATGAATGACTGTGGCGATGATCGCAGCCCGATGACGGCCATAGCGGCGATAGACATATTGCATCACCTCCTCGCGCCGGATGTGCTCGAAATCGACATCGATGTCCGGCGGCTCCAGACGCTCCTCGGAAATGAAGCGCTCGAACAACAGATCGACCTTGGAGGGATTCACCGAAGTGATGCCGAGCATGAAGCAGACTGCCGAATTCGCTGCAGAGCCGCGGCCCTGACACAAAATATTCTGGCTGCGGGCGTACTGCACGATGTCATGTACCGTCAGGAAGTAATGCGCGTAGTCCAGCTTCTCGATCAGCGCCAGTTCCTTGCGCAGCGTGTTTTCCAGCTTCGCGTCGATGACGCCGGGAAAGTATCTATCCATGCCCTCCCAGGTCAGATCGGTCAGGTGCTGCTGCGCCGTCTTGCCCTTCGGCACCGGTTCATCGGGATAGTGGTATTTCAACTGGTCGAGCGAGAAGGTGATGCGCCTGGCAAAGCGCATGGTCTCTGCAATGGATTCGGGTGCCTCGCGAAACAGGCGCGCCATTTCCGACGCCGGCTTCAGGAAGCGCTCGGCATTAGCCTGCAATCTGGTGCCGACGGTTTCGATCGTTGCTTTCTCGCGAATGCAGCTCAGCACGTCCTGCAGTGGGCGGCGATCGGGATGATGGTACAGCACTTCGTTGGTCGCCAGCAGCGGCACCCGGGCCGTGGCGGCGACGCGTTGCAGCCGCGCCAGCCGGCGCCGGTCGTCGCCGCGATACAGGATGCTCGCCGCCAGCCAGACGCCGTCGGCGCGGCTGCGTTGCAAGGCGTCCAGCACCTTGAGCGCAATGGCGGTCTCGAAACGATGTGGCAGCGTGAGGATGAGCAACTGGCCTTCGGAAAAATCCAGCAGGTCTCCTAGCGTCAGATGACATTCGCCTTTTTCGGCGATGCGCTTGCCCCTTGTCAGCAACTGGCACAATCGACCATAGGCGTCGCGGTCCCGTGGGTAGACGAGAATATCCGGCGTAGCGTCCGAGAAGATGAGGCGCGCGCCGATCAGCAGCCGCGGACAGTGGGTGAGATCTTCGTTCTCCAGTTCCTTGTAGGCGCGCACCACACCGGCCAGCGTGTTGTGATCGGCGAGGCCGATCACAGGAATCTGCAGTTCGCTGGCCTGATGCACGTAATCCCCGGGGTGCGAGCCGCCACGCAGGAAAGAGAAATTCGTGGTGATGCCGATCTCGGCATAATCCGGCATGGTTGCGGTCACGCGAACAGTCCGTGCATGAACCATTCGGGCGATACCGGCATGCCCTCTTCCGACACTTTCTCGCGGCCATAGAGCCCGTCGCGGTACAGCCAGAACCGCAAACCCGCCTCGTCCTCGACGCGAAAGTAATCCCGCGTCAGCATCTCGCCGGTCGAACGCCACCATTCCATCGCCACGCGTTCGGGGCCTTCGGCGCGCACCACCGCGTGGGTCGCACGGCGCCAGCGGAATTGCGCAGGCGGGCCATCGGGCACGCCGGCGATCACCTTGATCGGCTCCGGATGTTCGAACAGCCGCAGCGGTCGCAGCGGCGGTTCGTCCTCGGCGCGCGCCGGCCACACCGCCTGCGAGGCTACGGCGAGATGATGCTGCGCCGGCGCCGCCCAGGATGCGCGCTCCGGAATATGAGTATCGACCGGCAGGTGCACGACGACGCGGCGCGGGCCGATCCGCGCGGCGATGCGGTCGACCAGCGCGGCCAGCTCGTCGTTGTCGTGGACGTTGGCATCGAGATCGCGCTGCTGCTGCACCACGATCTCGGTGCGGCCCGCGGACAGGCGAATGAGATCGAAGCCGAAACCGGGATCGAGCGGATCGGCGATGGCATCGATACGCTCGCGGAACAGCCGCTCGATCACCGCGACCTTGGTGACGGCCTGGCCGGTCTCCACCGCGATGCTGCGCACCGCGCCGTCGGTGCGAAAGAAGCTGGCCTCCAACCTTCGCGCGCCCTTGCCCTGCTTTTCCATGGCGTCGATCAGCATCCGGGCGAGGCTGGACAGGGTCGCCGCAATCACGCCGTCGGTGGCGATCGGCTCGGGAAAGCGTTTCTCGACGATGTAATCGGGCAGCGGTTTTCGCGGGGATATCGGCGCATCGGACTGCCCCAGCGCCTGCTCCAAGAGCGCGGTGAAGCCGGCGCCGAACCGCGCGGCAATCTCGTGACGGCCGCGCGCGGCGACGTCACCGATCGTCGTGAGACCGGCGCGACGCAGCCCGCGCGCGATGGCTTCGTCGGCGCCGAGTGTGAACACCGGCAGGGGCTTGACCGCTTTGGCCTCCTCGCCATCGGCAACAATGCGGCCATGGCCATAGCGGCCGAGCGTGCGGGCGCAGACCGAAGTGCCGGCAATCGCGGCACTGACCACAAAGCCTTGTGCCATCAGCGCGCGGCACAGCATCTGCAGCAAGGCGGCCTCGCCGCCGAACAGATGCGCGCAGCCGGTGATATCGAGAAACAGCGCCTGCGGCCCGTCGAGCGCCACCAGCGGGGTAAAGCGGTCGCACCAGTCGGCGATGTGATTCAACAACTGCGCGTCGGCGACGGGATCGGCGTCGAACACCTGCACGTCCGGGCAGACGGCACGGGCATTAGCCAGCGACAGGCCGACCTCGAGGCCGATCCTGGCGGCGGCGTCATCCAGCGCGGCAATCTGCAGCGCGTTGCTGTGTTTCGCCACGACGACGCACGGGTTGGGATTAGCCGGCTCGCCGCTGCGCGCTTGCTGGCGCTGCAGCCGGTCGGTCGGCAGCCGCGGCAGCCACAGGCTGAGAATGCGGCGCTTCACGGAAAAGGCACTCATCACACTTCCATTCCATGATCCAGTGGCCGTTCGGGCCATGACGATTGCGAACCAGTTGCGCGTCCAGTATCGGCGCGCCCCACACACCCCACGGCATGCCGGGCGGCGAATGCGCGGCGCGCACGATCCAGCGCGTCTCCGCGGTCGAGGCGGTCGGCACCGCCGCGACGCGCAGCAGCAGCGCGGTGACGCCGGATCCGCGCGCCACCAATGTCAGCTTGCGGCTGGCCACCAGATCGAACTGCTTGCTCTCGCCCCAGGTCTCCAGCACCACGGCGCCGAGTGCATCGCAGGCCAGCGCGTCGGCGGCGGTGCGCAAAGCCGTCTCCACATCGGGCGCGCGCACCGTCACCAATTGCCGCGGATCGAGGCCGAGCTCCTGGCAACCGCTCATCGACAGCGCGCCGGTTTCGCGTTCGGCAAAATCCTGCCGCACCCACAGCAACGGCCGCTGCGCACCTACGCGTCGCGCCAGCCCGGCAATGAAGCCGGTCGCCGCGGCGCTTTGCCGGCCCTCGCAAAACACCTCATGCACCGCGCCATGCGCCAGCCCGCCGTGCAGCGCCGCATCGGCCTCGGCATGGCCGAGCGGCGCGCGATCGGGCGCGTAGGTATCCGCATGGGTCTCGATGCGTTCGATGCTGCCGCGCAGATGCGCGAGCGTGTTCGTGCGCGCGCCGCTCATGCGCCGCTCCTCTGAAAAGATGTTGGCCATTCACGGGTTTGAAGAGAACCAATGATTGGCTCAATTGTTCATGGTATGTTCTAATATAAAGCTAAGAGGGTCCGCAGAGTCAACCGGGATTCAGGCGGGCCGCCCCTCTCACTTTTTAGGTCAATTGAATCAAAGGGATTTTTGAAATGGATGTGCAACGCAAGCTAGCGATCCTGGCGGATGCCGCGAAATACGACGCGTCCTGCGCCTCCAGCGGCAGCGAGAAAAAGGACTCCCGCGACGGCAAGGGGATCGGCTCGACGGATGCCGGTATGGGGATATGCCACTCTTATGCCCCGGACGGCCGCTGCATCTCGCTGCTGAAAATCCTGCTCACCAATGCCTGCAACTACGATTGCCTGTATTGCGTCAACCGCGCCTCCAGCAACGTGCCGCGCGCCCGCTTCACCGTCGATGAAGTCGTCACCCTGACGCTCGATTTCTATCGCCGCAATTACATCGAGGGGTTGTTCCTGTCTTCCGGCATCATCAAGAGCGCCGACTACACCATGGAGCAGGTGGTGGCCGTGGCGCGAAAGCTGCGCGAGGAGCATCACTTCAAGGGCTACATCCACCTCAAGACCATCCCGGAGGCTGACGAGGCGCTAATCACGGCGGCCGGCCAATATGCCGATCGCCTCAGCATCAACATCGAAGTGCCCGAGGAAGCCAGCATGGCCAGACTGGCGCCGGAGAAGGACGTCCGTGCCATCCGCCGCACCATGGGGCGGCTGCGGCTCAAGCTCGACGAAGCCCGCGAGGGCCGCAAGGTGACGCCGCGCGGCAACGTCGGGCCGCGCTTCGCGCCGGCCGGCCAGAGCACGCAGATGATCATCGGCGCCGACGCCGCGACGGATCGGACCATCATCTCGACCTCGGCCAATCTGTACGGCTCCTACAAATTGAAGCGGGTGTACTACTCCGCCTTCAGTCCGATCCCCGATGCCAGCCGCGCATTGCCGCTACGCGCGCCGCCGCTGATCCGAGAGCACCGGCTGTACCAGGCCGACTGGCTGATGCGGTTCTACGGCTTTGCCAGCGACGAGATCGTCAGCGCCGAGGACGGCATGCTGTCGCTCGACATGGATCCGAAGCTGGCCTGGGCGCTACGGAACCGCGAGCGCTTCCCGCTCGATGTCAACCGCGCCAGCCGCGAGGACCTGTTGCGGGTGCCCGGCTTCGGCGCCAAGGCGGTGGACCGCATCATCGCGACCCGCCGCATCAGTTCGATCCGGGTCGGCGACCTCGCGCGGCTGCACATTATCAGGAACAAGGCGCTGCCTTTCATCGTTCTCCCCGATCACCGGCCGGCGACGCATCTGCTCGACGGCGCACATCTGGCGGCGCGGTTCAAGCCGAAGGCAATGCAATTGGGATTTGGATTTTAGTGAAGAAGCGACGACCCCTCAGCCGTCATTGCGAGGAGCGAAGCGACGCGGCAATCCAGAAGCCGCGCGCGGGAAGAACTGGATTGCTTCGTCGCAAGGGATCCTCGCAATGACGGCTGAGAGGACGGAGTAGCAATGCATTTCATCGCGCTGGAGAACGAGACCGACTTCGACGGCTGGCGAAAAGCCGCGCGGACCCTGGCGCTGAATAACGTCGCGCCGGCCAATGTCACCTGGTCCGTGCCTTCAGACGAGCCCGAACTGTTCGCGCCGAACGGCACACCGCCGCTCGAAACGCCCGAAGGTACGTTCAGCGTTTCCGCCAAATTCGTCGACCTCGCCAGGTCCGCTATCCTGCACAGCGATCCCGAGCGCTTCGCCCTGCTCTACCGCGTGCTATGGCGGCTGCGTGGCAATCACGACCTGCTGCAGATCGCCACCGATCCTGACGTCGCCAAATTGCAGGCGCTGAACAAGGCTGTGCATCGCGACCAGCACAAGATGAAAGCCTTCGTTCGCTTCCGCGAGATCGGCCGCGAACCGAAATCGCGCTTCGTCGCCTGGTTCGAGCCCGAGCACCACATCGTCGCGGCCACCGCGCCGTTCTTCGCGCGCCGCTTTGCCGACATGGCGTGGTCGATCCTGACGCCGGACGTCTGCGCGCACTGGGACGGCCACGCGGTGTCGATCACGCCGGGCGTGCCGAAGTCGGACGCACCGACGCAGGACCGTTTGGAAGAGACCTGGCTGACCTACTACGCCAGCATCTTCAATCCGGCGCGGCTGAAGACCAAGGCGATGCAGTCCGAGATGCCGAAGAAATACTGGAAGAACCTGCCGGAAGCGGCACTGATCAGGCCGCTGATCGCGGAGGCCGAACGGCTGAGCGGCGAAATGATCGCGGCAGAAGCCACTGAACCGAAGAAGCTGCAACGCCGGGAGGCGCCGATGACCAAAACAGCCCATACGAACAGCGACAGCCTCGACGCGCTGCGCGACGAAGCCAGCCATTGCCGCGCCTGCGATCTGTGGAAGGACGCCACGCAGACCGTGTTCGGCGAAGGCCCGCCACACGCCTCGGTGATGATGGTCGGCGAACAGCCCGGCGACAAGGAAGACCTCGCCGGGCAACCGTTCGTCGGGCCGGCTGGGCAGATGCTGGATCGGGCGCTGAAGGAAGCCGGGATCGATCGCGACAGGGTCTATGTCACCAATGCGGTGAAGCATTTCAAATTCGTGCCGCGCGGCAAGTTTCGCCTGCACCAGAAGCCCAACGGCGCGGAGCTCAAGGCGTGCCGGCCATGGTACGAGCGCGAAAAGGCGGCGGTGAAGCCGGAACTGGTCGTCGCGATGGGCGCCACCGCGGCGCACAGCGTGCTGGGCCGGGCCACGCCGATCAACAAGACCCGCGGCCGCGTCATCGAACTCGACGACGCCACCCGGGTGCTGGTGACGGTGCACCCGTCCTATCTGCTGCGGCTGCCGGACGAAGACGCGCGGGCGCGAGAATATGCGCACTTCGTCGAGGACCTGCGCATCGTGGCGGAGCATTTGGGCAAGGCGGCAAGGGCGGCGTAGTTCAGTTACTTGTCCCGGACGCCGTGCGGCGCGTAGCGCTGCTCCCTAGAGCCGGGACCGCCCAAAGCGCCGGCGTTTGGTACGGCCCCGGCTCTGCGAAGCAATACTGCGTATTGCATCGCGTCCGGGGCAAGTCACAAACGGTCTAAATCACCATCTCGCGCATCACCCGCCGTGTATCCATCTCGAATTCCATATCCACCACTGGCGGGCGGGCATAGTGCCAGGACAGGCCGGCACGGGCCGCGCCGCTGCGCAGGAGCGTATCGATCGTGGGATGGAAATCGTGCACCGTGTAGACCTGCGTGGCGGTGATATCGGCCCAGGTGAAGCCGAGCGCCGTAAGGCGTTGCTCGATCTCGCCGGCGACGAACTCGACCTTCTCCTTGAAACCTTCCGGGCTGAGGTCGCGGTAGCGCACCAGACGCTCGGCGTAGCTGCCCGCGCCGCCGCGGGACTCGCCGCTGCCGGCGATCACGCAGGTAGGCTTGGCTCCGACCAGTGGACGGGTAAAGGAGAATGCGTAGAACGACGGCTCGGAAGGCGGATCGATCTCCGGACATACGTTGCTGCGCGCCACGGGATTGTTGTCGCTGGTGCCGTCGTAGATCCCCCATTCGACCAGCGTCTTGACATAATGCTGGTTGAAGGCGCGGAAGCCGGCATCGTCGAACGCGGCCGGAGAGCGCAGTTCGCAGGCGCAGAGCGACGTCAGCGGTCGGCCCGCGGCGAGAATGTAATCGGCGATGCGCGAAAATCCGTCGGCCAGCGGCAGCACAGCGTCGAACCGCACGCGCTCGATCTCGAAATCCGGATCGGCGGCCACGCCGGTGGAAAATTGAAACCCCGCGGAGATATAGCGATAGTTGCCGGCAACGAAGTCACGCGTCATGAGAAAGTCCTGTCGGGGCTGCGGGGAGCAGCACAAAGAGAAATGGCGGATCGAGCCAGTCGATCCGCCATCAAACCTCAAACGCTTCTGCCCGGCAAGCTCAGGTCGGACGCAGCGACGGCGAGGCCTGCTGCAGGTCGAATTCCTCGATCTGCTTGGCGCGCTTGGTTTCCTTGCCGGCGCGGTGATCGGTGGCGATCGCCACATAGACCGCGGGCAGCACGAACAGCGTGAACAGCGTGCCGATCGACATGCCGGACACCACCACGAGGCCGATCGAGAACCGGCTCGCAGCACCCGCGCCCGCCGCGGTGAGCAGCGGCAACAGGCCCGTGACCATCGCTGCCGTCGTCATCAGGATCGGGCGCAGACGCACACGGGCCGCCATCTCGATGGCCGAGCGCTTGTCGAGCCCTTCCTTGAGCTGCAGTTCGTTGGCGAACTCCACCATCAGGATGCCGTGCTTGGAAATCAGCCCGACCAGCGTCAGCAGGCCGACCTGGGTGTAGATGTTGATGGTCGCAAGCCCGAAGAACAGCGGGATCAGCGCACCCGAAATCGCCATCGGCACCGAGATCATGATGACGAGGGGATCGCGCAGGCTTTCGAACTGCGCGGCGAGCACCAGGAAGATGATGATCAGCGCGAAGCCGAAGGCGACCGCGAGCTGGTTGCCTTCCTGCACATACTGGCGGGAATCCGCGAGGTAGTCGTGGTTGAAGCCGGAGGGCAGCGACTTGGCCGCGCCTTCGAGGAATTCCACGGCCTGGCCGACAGTGACGCCGGGCATCGGCACCGCCTGGAAGGTCGATGAGTTCAACTGGTTGTAGTGCGACAGCGCGTTGGGGTTGGTACCGGTCTCCACCGTCACCAGCGTGGACAGCGGCACTTGCTGGCCGTTGATGCTTGGCACGTAATAATTGTCCAGCGACTCCTGCGAGATGCGCATCGCGCGCGGCACCTGCGGGATCACCTGGTAGGAGCGGCCCTCGAGGTTGAAGCGGTTGGTGTAGTTGCCGCCGAGCAGCGTCGACAGCGTGCCGCCGATGCTCGCCATGGTGATGCCGAGGTCGTTGGCCTTGTTGCGGTCGATCTTCACCCGCACCACCGGCTGGTTGTAATCGAGATCGCTGTCGGCGACGATGAACAGCCCGCTCTTGCGCGCGGCATCCTTCAGCTTGACCATCTCCTCATAGACCGACTGGAAGCCGTTGGTGGAGTTGATCACCATCTGGATCGGCAGGCCGCCGGGGCCGCCCGGCAGTGCCGGCAGGTTGAAGGCGAAGGCGTTGACGCCCTCGATCTTGCTCAGCTCCGCCTGCACCAGCGGCTTCAGCTTGGTGGAGGACCGCGTGCGCTCGTCCCACGGCTTCAAGAGCATGCCAGCGATGCCGTTGCTGGGACCGTTGGTGCCGTTGATGATGAAGCGCAGGTCGGTTTCCGGGAATTTCTCGAAAACCTTGTCCATGCGGTCGCCGTAGAAATCGGCATAGTCGAGGTTGGCATATTTCGGCGCCTTCACCACGGCGAACAGGATGCCCTGATCCTCCTCCGGCGCCAGTTCCTTCGACGTGTTCTGGTACAGGAACACGACGAGGCCGAGGATCACCACCGCGAACAAAGCGGTGATCGGACGGTAGTCGAGCGAACGGTCGAGCTGGCGCCCGTACCAGCGCGTCGTCGCGCCGAACACCTTGTCGACCTTCTTCCCGAACCAGCCCTGCTCCTCCTGCTTCAACAGCACGGAGCACATCATTGGCGACAGTGTCAGCGCGATGACACCCGACACGATCACCGAGCCGGCAAGCGTGAAGGCAAACTCCCGGAACAGCGCGCCGGTGAGGCCGCCAAGAAAGCCGATCGGCGCATAGACCGCCGCCAGCGTGATGGTCATCGAGATGACGGGGCCGATGATTTCGCGCGCGCCTTCCAGCGACGCCTGCACCGGCGACTTGCCCTCCTCGAGATGGCGGTGGATGTTTTCCACCACCACGATGGCGTCATCGACCACCAGGCCGATCGCCAGCACCATCGCCAGCAGGGTCAGCAGATTGATGCTGAAGCCCATCACCAGCATCAGGCTGCAAACGCCGACCAGCGACAGCGGGATCGTCACCACCGGGATGATCACCGACCGGAACGAGGCCAGGAACAGGAAGATCACAACGATGACGATGCCTACCGCTTCGAGCAGCGTGTTCTTCACTTCGTCGATCGACGAGGTGATGAACTTGGTGGAATCGTAGGCCACCTTCATCTTCAGCGACGGCGGCAGGTTGCGCTCCAGTTCCGGGAACAGCTTGCGCACGCCCTCGACGATGTTGAGCGGGTTGCCCTGCGGCGTCGCCTGTACGCCGATGAAGATGGCGCGCTGGCCCGAGAACGCGACGCTGGCGTCGGTGCTCTGCGCGGCCAGTTCGACGGTGGCGATGTCCTGCATCCGGACGAAGCCGCCATCCTTGGCCTTCACCGTCATGCGTTTGAACTGCTCGACGCTTTGCAGGTCGGTATTCGCCGTCACGTTGGAAACGATGTAGTAGCCCTTGGTCTGACCGGCCGCGGACTGAAAGTTGTTGCCGCGGATCGCCGCCGCCACGTCATCGGGCGACACGCCGCGTCCCGCCATCCGCACCGGATCGAGCCATAGCCGCATCGCAAAAGTCTGGCCGCCGAGGATTTCCGCCGACGCCACGCCGTCCACTGTCGAGAGGATCGGCTGCACCGCGCGGGTCAGGTAATCGGAGATCGCCGAACCGGACAGCTCGTCGCTGGAAAACCCGAGATACATCACGGCCGTGGTGGAGCCGGTCGATTTCAGGATGATCGGGTCGTTGGCTTCCTTCGGGATCAGGTACTTGACCGAATTGACCTTGGACAGCACCTCGGTCAGCGCCGCGTTGGGATCGACGTTGAGCTTGATGTAGACCGAGATTAGGCTCTGGCCCTGGGTCGAGGCCGACGTCATGTAATCGACGCCTTCGGCGGCCGCCACGGCCTGCTCGATCGGCGTGGTGATGAAGCCCTGCATCAGGTCCGGCGACGCGCCCGGATACACCGTGGTCACGGTGATCACGGTATTCGACAGCTTCGGGTACTGACGGATCGGCAGGGAGGTTGCGGCCTTGAAGCCGATCAGCAGGATCAGCAGGCTGACAACCAGCGCCAGCACCGGGCGCTTGATGAAAATATCCGTGAATGACATCGCGGCCGCTCCGTACCGGCATCCCGCGCCTGACCGGCTGCGAGGATGCGAAAAATGAATGTGAGCCGGGCTGCGAAATCACGCAGCCCGGTATCTCGTCCAGGTTAGTTCAGCGGCGCCTTGGCCGGGATTTGCGGACCCGGATCGGCCGAGATCACCACCGGAACGCCGGACTGTAGCTTGAGCTGCCCGACGGCGACCACGCGGTCGCCCACCTTGATGCCGCGCTCGATCACCGCGCGGCCGTCGATGCGGTCGCCGGTCTTTACAAAGGTGCGTACGGCCGTGAGATCGGTCTTGCCGTCGTCGGTCTTCTTCTCGGTGATCAGGTAAACCGAATCCCCGTACAGCGTGTAATCGACCGCGGTCTCCGGCACGGTGATCACCGCCGGCTTGTCCGGCAGGACCACCGTGGTGGTGGCGAACATGCCGGGCTTCAGAATCTTTTCCGGATTCTGGATCGTGGCCTGCACCCGGATATTGCGGGTGTCGGCAGCGATCTGCGGCTCGATGGTGGTGAGCTTGCCTTCGAACTTGCGGCCCGGATAGGCGTCCACGGTGATGCGCACGGTCTGGCCGACTTTCAGCGTGCCGGAATCCTTCTCGGTCACGGTGAAGTTGGCGTAGACGGCCGACAGGTCGGTCAGCGTCACGATCTGGGTGCCCGCGGTCAGGTACTGGCCGACTTCGACCCGGCGAACGCCGAGATCGCCGTCGAACGCGGCGCGCACCAGCTTCTGCGAAATCGTCGCTTCGGTCTTGGAGATGCCGGCCTGCGCCTGGTCAAACGCCGCCTGCGCGGTATCCACCGTTGCCTGCGGTCCGAACTGACGCGCGGCCAGTTGCTTGGCGCGGTCGAGGTTGAGCTGCGCCACCGTGGCCTGCGCTTTGAAGCTGGCGAGGTCGCCCTGGTCCGGACCGTCGAACAACTGCACGAGCGGCGTACCGGCTTTTACCGTGGCGCCCGCGGTGAACATGATATCGGTGATACGGCCGTTGACGTCCGAAGTGACGTTGACCTGATGCACGGCGGCGAGATCGCCGACAGCGCTGAGCAGGTTCGGAATCACTTCCGACTTGGCCACGGCGACCGTGACGTTGCTCGGCGGCGGCTTCATGGTGGCGAAGAAGTTCTTGATGGCGTTGGCGCGGATGTAATTAAAGCCAACGAACACCGTCACCAGCAGCGCCAGCAGGATGCCGACGATGATGAACCAGCGCACCATGCGCACCGGCCGCTGACGGGGCTTTTCGACGGTGGCGCGCGGCGCCGTACTCGATTCGGTCGTGAGGGTCATGTCATGCGCTTTCTGTCGTTGCCGCAGCCATCAGGTCCAGCGGCATCTCGCGGTCCAGATGCAATGCAATTGCTATTTCGGTGAGGCCAATTCCGCGAAGAATGAATTCGCAAAGCTGCCGCGCGAGATCGGGGTTGTCTCCATAGGGCAAAGTTGGAACCGCGGGAAGCCTGGAGAGCGCCGCCATCATCGCGGTGTGATGGGCGAACCAGAACAGGGTTAGCGGCGCCTGGCCGACCGGCCGGGCGTCACCGGTTGCGACCGCGCGCTCCAGCGAGGCCGCAAAGGCCGGACCGATCAGCGCGCCGACCTTCTCGAACAGCAGCCGGGCAAACTCGCCGTCATTGAGGTGGCTGATGATCATCAGCCGCATTCGCTGCGCTTCTTCCTGCTCTTCCGAGCCGGGAATATCCAGAAAATGCCCGACCATGCCGCGAATCAAAACCACCAGCGTGTCGGTCGATGGCGGCAGGCCGAGCAGCTTGTGCAGCCCGGGATCGGCCTCGCATTCTTCCGCGAGGATTTCCGCGTATAGCGCCGATTTGGTCGGGAAGTGCTTGAACAGCAGGCCTTCGGAAATGGAGGCCGCGGCGGCCACGCTCTTGGTGGTGGTGCCGGCGAATCCATGATGCGCGAAGCAACGCTTCGCCGCAGCTAGAATCAGCTCCCGCCGGAGGTCGTGGGTCATTCGCAAGGTACTCATGTTGTGAGTAAGCACTCACCTCGCGAAATGTCAACAAATTGGTGCGCCGCAGTACGTGAATTCGCGCAGGTGTTGCTTTCTTGAAGTACATCCGTCAGGCGGAAAACGGTATCGACCCGTATCTAATGCCGTAATCCCGCCGTATCCGCGGCGATACCCGTAACTGGCGTCCCGGGGCCGATTGGCGCCAGGGCTACCCGCCGCTGCTTCTGCCTTGCCCCGGACGATGCCAACGTATCGCCGGAGAAGGCCACAACATCTCAAAAACGGTGCTTTTATACCACCGTCTTGTGTCGCTCGATGCAGGTGCGCAGCACGTCGTCCATGGGACGATCCCACCAGTGATGGGAAAATATCTCGATTTCGGAATAGCCGGCGAAGCCCTGGGCTTCCACTGCCGCCCGCGTCGATTTGATGTCGATGACGCCGTCGCCCATCATGCCGCGGTCGTTAAGAATGTCGGTGGTCGGGACCAGCCAGTCGCAGACATGGAACGCCAGCAGCCGGTCCTGCCCGGCGCGGACGATCTGCGCCTGCAGCTCCGGATCCCACCAGATGTGATAGACGTCGAGCGCGACGCCGAGCGCCCCGGTGCGGT
>NZ_JAQGJD010000358.1 GCF_028290785.1 Tardiphaga sp.
TCCGCACCGGCAGCGCCAGCATGAACGGCCACGAAGTGGTGATCGGCACCGCGCTGATGCTGATCGGCAGCAACAGCCGCACCGTGGCCGCGGCTGTCGATGCGAAGCTCGCGGAGCTTCGCAAGACCCTGCCCGCCGGCATCGAACTCACCGCCGTGCTTGACCGCACGACGCTGGTGGACGCGACGATCAAGACCGTCGCCAGCAACCTCGGCGAAGGCGCGCTGCTGGTGATCGTCGTGCTGTTCCTGCTGCTCGGTAATTTTCGCGCGGCGCTGGTCGCCGCGCTGGTGATCCCGCTGGCGATGCTGATGACCGCTGCCGGCATGCTGCAAGGCCGGATCAGCGCCAACCTGATGAGTTTTGGCGCGCTCGACTTCGGCCTGATCGTCGATGGCGCCGTGATCATCGCTGAGAACACGCTGCGCCACCTCGCCGAAAAGCAACAAGCGGCGGGGCGCACGCTGTCGCTGGCCGAGCGTCTGCAGACCGTGCAGCAGGCCGCCGAGGAGATGATCGGCCCCAGCGTTTACGGCCAGGCCATCATCATGCTGGTCTACCTGCCGCTGCTCACCTTCACCGGCGTCGAGGGGAAGATGTTCCAGCCGATGGCGCTTACGGTGCTGCTGGCGCTCGCGGCGGCTTTCGTGCTGTCGCTGACCTTCGTTCCGGCGATGATAGCGATCCTGGTCACCGGTCGCGTTCACGAAGGCGACAACGCCGCCATCCGCTGGATGAAGCGGCTCTATGCGCCGGCGCTGGCGCACAGCATCCGGCGGCCAATTGCGACCATCGCAGGTGCGGTCGTGCTGTTCGGTCTCGCCGTGCTTCTGTTCGCGCGGCTCGGGCAGGAGTTCATCCCGACGCTCGACGAAAAGAACTTTGCCATGCACGCGCTGCGGATTCCCAGCACCAGCCTGACCCAGTCGCAGGCCATGCAGGTCGATGTCGAGAAGGCGATCATGGCACTGCCGCAGGTGGCCCTGGTATTCTCCAAGACCGGCACCGCCGAAACGGCCTCCGACCCGATGCCGCCGAATGCGTCCGATACCTTCATCATCCTCAAGCCGCAGGCGCAGTGGCCGGACCCGAAACTGGGCAAGGACGGGCTGCTGAAGCAGATCGAGGCGGCGGTCGAGCAGGTGCCGGGCAACGCCTATGAATTCACCCAGCCGATCCAGATGCGCTTCAACGAGTTGATCGCCGGGGTGCGCGGCGATCTGGCCGTGAAGATCTTCGGAGATGAATTCGAACCGCTGCTGCAATCGGCCAACAAGGTCGCGGCAATCCTGCGCGCGACGAAGGGCGCCGTCGATGTCAAGGTCGAACAGGCGGCCGGCCTGTCGATCCTCGACATCGCCATCGACAAGGCGGAGATCGCCCGGCGCGGCCTCAGCCTCGCCGCCGTGCAGGAGGTGATCGGCAACGCGATCGGCGGCCGAGACGCCGGTGCGATCTTCGAGGGCGATCGGACCTTCGAGATTGTGGTGCGGCTGCCCGAGCATATTCGCGGCGATCTCGATGCGCTGCAGAACCTGCCGGTGGCGTTGCCGCTGGCCGGCGCGGCGGTCGCCACGATTCCGCTCGGCCAGCTAGCCTCGTTCAATCTCGGCGAAGGCCCGAACCTGATCAGCCGCGACAACGGCAAGCGCCGCGTGGTCGTGACAGCCAATGTCCGCGACCGCGACATCGCCTCGGTGGCAAACGAAGCGCGCGCCGCGATCGATGCGCAGGTCCGGCTGCCCGCGGGATACTGGATGACATGGGGCGGCCAGTTCGAGAACCTGGCGGCGGCGCGCCAGCGTCTGGCCTGGGTGGTACCGGGCTGCTTCGTGCTGATCTTCCTGTTGCTGATGAGCGCGCTGGGCTCGGCCCGCGATGCGGCGCTGGTGTTCAGCGCGGTGCCGCTGGCGCTGACCGGCGGCGTGCTGGCGCTCTGGCTGCGCGGCATTCCGTTCTCGGTCTCGGCCGCGGTGGGCTTCATCGCGCTGTCGGGGGTCGCGGTGCTGAACGGGCTGGTGATGCTGACCTATGTGAAGCAATTGATGACGGAGGGCCGCAGCCGTCTCGAAGCGATCCACGAAGGCGCGCTGACGCGGCTGCGGCCGGTGGCGATGACGGCACTGGTGGCCTCGCTGGGTTTCGTGCCGATGGCACTGGCCACCGGCACCGGCGCCGAAGTGCAGCGCCCGATCGCCACTGTGGTGATCGGCGGCCTGATCAGCGCGACCCTGCTGACGCTGCTGGTGTTGCCGGCGCTGGTGGCGTGGCTGGGGAAGGATGTGGCGGAAGCAAGATGAACTACACTCGGTGTCGTCCCCGCGAAGGCGGGGACCCATAGCCACCGTAACTGCAAGTAGCACGCTATCGCTTATAGCGCCTTGGCCACACGCGACGGCGTATATGGGTCCCCGCCTTCGCGGGGACGACGCGGTGTTTGTGGCGCGCCTATCCGTCCACCCTACTTCGCGTAGATCTTCCCATACGTATCGCGCAGCACGTTCTTCTGCACCTTGCCCATCGTATTGCGCGGCAAATCATCGACGAACAGCACGCGCTTCGGCATCTTGAATTTTGCGATCCGACCGTCCAGCGCGGCGATCACGCCGGCCTCGGTGAGGCCCGCGCTCTTGTCGGACACCACCACCGCCGTGACGCCTTCGCCGAAATCGGCATGCGGCACGCCGATCACGGCGGACTCCACCACGCCCGGCATGGCGTCGATCTCGCTCTCGATTTCCTTCGGGTAGACGTTGAAGCCACCGGAGATCACCAGATCCTTGCCGCGGCCGAGAATGTGGACATACCCCTTATCGTCGATCTTGCCGAGGTCGCCGGTAATGAAGAAGCCGTCGTCGCGGAATTCCGCCTTGGTCTTCTCCGGCATCCGCCAGTAGCCCTTGAACACGTTGGGGCCCTTGACCTCGATCATGCCGATGGTTTCCGGCAGGAAGACCTTGCCGGTCTCGGGATCGGTGACGCGCACGGAAACGCCGGGCAGCGCCTGGCCGACGGCGCCGGGCACGCGCTCACCGTCATAGGGATTCGACGTGTTCATGTTGGTTTCGGTCATGCCGTAACGTTCCAGCACGGCGTGGCCGGTGCGCGCGAACCACTCACGATGGGTGTCCGCCAGCAGCGGCGCCGAGCCGGAAATGAACAGCCGCATGTGGCTGCAAGAATCCTTCGTCAGGTTCGGGCTCTGCAGGATCCGCGTGTAGAAAGTCGGCACGCCCATCAGCACGGTGGCGCGCGCCATCAGTCTGATGATCAGTTCGGCATCGAGCTTGGGCAGGAAGATCATCGACGCACGCGCAAACAGCGTGACGTTGCTGGCCACGAACAGGCCGTGGGTATGATAGATCGGCAGCGCGTGGATCAGCACGTCCTTGTCAGTGAAACGCCAGTAGCTGACCAGGCTCAGCGAATTCGACGCGAGATTGTCGTGCGTCAGCATCGCGCCCTTGGAACGGCCGGTAGTGCCTGATGTGTAGAGGATCGCGGCGAGATCGTCGTCGGCACGTGGCACCGTGATGAAGTCGGTCTTTGCGGCAGCCGCAGCGTCGGTCAGCGAGCCCTTGCCGTCAGCCCCGAGCGTCTCGACCTTGGCGCCGACCTTGGCGGCCATGCTGGCGAACCCTTCGGCTTTGGAAGGATCGCAGACGATCAGCGCCGGCTCGGCGTCGGTAATGAAGTAATCGAGCTCGTTCAGCGTGTACGCCGTGTTGAGCGGCAGGTAGACCGCGCCGGCGCGCACCGTCGCCAGATATAGGACGAGACCCGGCACCGACTTCTCGGTCTGGGCGGCGACGCGATCGCCGGGCTTCACGCCGCGCTCCACCAGCACATTGGCCATCCGGCCGGCCAGCGCGATCAGATCGCCATAGCTGATGTGCTTGCCTTCGGGAGTCTCGATCGCCAGACGCGAGGCGTCGTCGAGATCGTCGAACAGGCGGGAAAACAGATTGGCGTTGGTGCTCATGGGATGTCACGCAGTTCCGGGGCGGGGTGCGATCGACCGATCGCGTCAATACGACGCGCATTTACTAGCAAGAATGCCGACCCAAAGGCAATTTCCTCACGCGAACGCGACGCGGCGGCAAAAGTTTCACCCTGCGGCAAAATAGATTTCCTGAAACTGCCCTGAAACGCCTGCGTAGCTCGGGCATCGGCGGCGCAGTCTGGCTCCAAGCAGTCTGCACCGTGGTGTGTGCCCCCTTTAACGCGCCGGCCATAAGCCGGTCCATATCCATCCAATGGGAGACGATCCATGTCCAAGCGCATTGCACTTTTGTCGGCCGTCGCATTCAGCACCCTCGCCATCTCCGGCAGCCTGCTGGCCCCCGCATCGGCCGAAGACAAGAAGATGATGAAGAGCGAGATGTCCGGCGAGAAGACCGTGATGGTCGGCGGCGCCCCGATGTATCCTTCCAAGAACATCGTCGAGAACGCCGTCAACTCCAAGGATCACACCACGCTGGTCGCCGCCGTGAAGGCCGCCGGTCTGGTCGACACCCTCTCCAGCAAGGGCCCGTTCACCGTGTTCGCCCCGACCAACGCTGCCTTCGGCAAGCTGCCGGCCGGCACCGTCGATACCCTGGTGAAGCCCGAGAGCAAGGCCACCCTCACCAAGATCCTCACCTACCACGTGGTGGCCGGCAAGCTGAACGCGGCTGACCTTAAGGACGGCCAGAAGCTGAAGACCGTGGAAGGCGAAGAGCTGACCGTGAAAGCGTCGGGCGGCAAGGTCATGATCGTGGACGCCAAGGGCGGCTCCTCGACCGTCACCATCGCGGACGTCAACCAGTCCAACGGCGTCATCCACGTCATCGACACCGTGTTGATGCCGAAGGCCTGATCTACGCCTTACGCGCGAGTGCTTCGCGCATCCGGACTAGTCCCCACCGGGTGCGCGCGCGTCCCCACGGGCGCGACGAAGCGAGCCGGGGCAACCCGGCTCGCTTTTTTGTGATCGCGCTGCGTCACAGCCGTGGCGTCAACTGTAACGAACGACGGATTTTGCCGTATAGCTGGGTGGACCATTTGGAACGGATCATTCGATGTCGAGCATCTCCTTCAGCGCCGAAAAGGCGACCGCCGCCCCGACCCGGGTGATTCAACCCGCCTGGGTGCGGATCGTGCACTGGATCAATGCGGTGGCGATGGTGCTGATGATCATGTCGGGCTGGCAGATCTATAATGCGTCGCCGCTGTTCAATTTTACCTTCTCTCCGATGATTACGCTGGGCGGCTGGCTCGGCGGCGGCATCATGTGGCATCTGGCCGCGATGTGGCTGCTGGTGGCCAACGGGCTAGTTTACCTGGTCACCGGCCTCGCCACCGGGCGGTTTCGCCGCAAGCTGCTGCCGATTACCGCGACGGGCGTGATCGACGACACCCGGGCCGCGCTGACCGGCAAGCTTTCCCATGACGATCTGACCAAATACAACAATGTCCAGAAACTGCTCTATGCCGGCATCATCGTGGTCGGCATTCTGATCGTGCTGTCCGGCCTGTCGATCTGGAAGCCGGTCCAGTTCCAGTATCTCACCGCCTTGTTCGGCGGCTACGATTTCGCACGCTATGTGCACTTCGCGATGATGGCGCTGATCGTCGCGTTTCTGGTCGTCCATGTCGCTCTGGCGCTGCTGGTACCGAAAAGCCTGCGCGCCATGATCATCGGCCGTTAATTTTAGAAGGCGCGATTTTCCGAAAACCGGTTGCCACTTTTCGGATCGCGCCTTGGAGGAGAACTACCATGATCAGCCGTTTCCGCTCCCTCATCATTCCTGGCGTCGACAAGAAGCTGCTGGTGAAAGATGCCGCCAAGCTGATGCCCGACCTGTCGCGGCGGCGCTTCATCGCGTCGGGCGCCAGCCTGGGCGCGCTGACCTTGCTAACCGGCTGCGACGTGTCAGACAGTCTTTCGGCTGACAAAATGTTGGCGCAGATTTCCAAGTTCAACGACGCGGTGCAGGCCGCCATCTTCAATCCTAACGCGCTGGCGCCGACTTATTCGGAAAAGGACATCAAGCGCCCGTTCCCGTTCAATGGTTTCTATTCGGAAGACGAGGCGCCGGAGATCGACGGCAACGACTGGAAGCTCGAAGTCTCCGGGCTGGTGCAGAACAAGAAGTCATGGACGCTGGCCGAGTTGCACAAGCTGCCGGAAGTATCGCAGATCACCAGGCATATCTGCGTCGAGGGCTGGAGCGCGATCGGCTCCTGGCAAGGCACGCCGTTGCGCGATTTCCTGACGCTGGTCGGCGCCGATACCAAGGCCAAATATGTCTGGTTCCGCTGCGCCGAGGACTATACCAGCCCGCTGGATATGCCGACGGCGCTGCATCCGCAGACCCAGATGACCTTCAAGTTCGACAACAAGATTTTGCCGCGGGCCTACGGCTTTCCGATGAAGATCCGCGTGCCGACCAAGCTCGGCTTCAAGAACCCGAAATACGTCGTCTCGATGGAAGTCACCAACGACTACAAGGGCGGCTACTGGGAAGACATGGGCTATAATTCATTCAGCGGCAGTTGACGCTGCTGCTTTCTTCCCTTCTCCCCTTGTGGGAGAAGGTGGCACGGACGAAGTCCGTGCCGGATGAGGGGAAGCGACAGAGCTCCGCTGTACCCCTCACCCGTCTTCGCTTCGCGAAGCCACCCTCTCCCACAAGGGGAGAGGGAAGAACGCCGTTAGAACCTACACCACCTTCCCCACCGGTTTCTGAAACATCGCTATGGCAGCGCCGATCCCCAGCGTGGCGGCCGATACCACCAGCGCGGATGACAGACTCTGCGTCGCGTCGCTGATCGCGCCGACGGCGATCGGGCCGAGCGTCTGGCCGATGCCGAACACGATGGTCACGATGGCAATCGCCTTCGGCCACGCGTCCGGCGGATAGTTGAAGCGCACGAAGGCCGTCGTGGCGGTGACCACCGCGAAGAAAGAGACCCCGAATACCAGCGCGGAGGCGCCGAGCAGCAGAGGCGAATGGCCAAGCAGCGGCATCGCCGCGCCGACCGCGTTGACGCCGAGGATGATCGCCATCGCCGATCCGCTGCGGCCGCGCGCGAGAACGCCGCGCCACACCCAGGGCGAGGCGAAGGCGCTGGCGCCGACCAGGCACCAGAAGGCGCTCTGCGCCACGGCATCGCCGCCGAAATCGCGCACATAGGCGATCATGAACGTCATGTAGGCGATGTAGCCGGCGCCGAACATGAAATAGCTGAGCAGAAAGATCGATATTGGACGCAGCGCCACCGCCGAGGGGGCGACGTTGGATACGCCGGCCGACGCATCGATGGACTGCGCCAGCAACGGCAGCGTCAGCATCGCGCAGACGGCCGCCAGCGCCAGCCAGACGATCCACCACGACCCCGGGCCAAAACCCTGCAGCATGAACGGCGCTATCAGCCCGGAGAGCAGAATGCCGACGCCGGGCCCGGCATAAAACAGGCTCAGCAAAAAACTTGAGCGCGCCGGCTGCGACTGTCCCAGCGTCGCGGCCAGCGCGCCGCCGGCCACGAAGGCGATCGCGGCGCCAAACCCTGTCAGCAGCCGCGCCAAACTCAGCACGGTAAAATTATCCGACAGGCCGCAGATCAACAGCGACACCACGCAGGCAATGGTCCCGGCCCGCACCACGGCAAACAGACCGAAGCGCTTGCTCAGGCGTGCTGCGACAAGCGCGCCAGCCAGATAGCCGCCGGCGTTGATGGTGTTCATGAAACCGGCGGACGAATACGACCAGTGCAGGGCGTCGCGCATATCGGGCAGCAGAAGCGAATAGGCGAAGCGGCCGACGCCGAGCCCGATCGCCGGTGCCAGCGACAGAATCAGGATCTGCCGCGCGAGAGCGGAAGGCGATGGTGGCATTGGGGCTGTCACGGGAGTCTCCGGCGGCTGCGCCGAAGCATGGCAGGTCTTCGTCGGGGCGAGCAAGCCACCCGGCGGCAACACTGTCTTGCCAATCCCGCAACGACGCCTTAGCACTCGCCGAAATCAGAATTCCCAAGGAAAGATCAAGGGCACGGATCATGGCAACGCACAACCTGCTGCTTCTCCCCGGCGACGGCATCGGCCCCGAAGTGATGGCCGAGGTGGTCAGGCTGATCGACTGGTTCAACGCCCAGGGCATTGCGCGCTTCGAGACCGAGAACGGCCTGGTCGGCGGCGCCGCCTATGATGCCGACAAGCTTGCCATCACCGACGCCACCATGGCCAAGGCAGACGCTGCGGACGCCATCATTTTTGGCGCGGTGGGCGGCCCGAAATGGGACAGCGTGCCCTATGAGCACCGCCCGGAAGCCGGGTTGTTGCGTCTGCGCAAGGACCTCGGCCTGTTCGCCAATCTGCGGCCGGCGGTCTGCTACCCGGCGCTGGCAGACTCCTCGAGCCTGAAGCGCGAGGTGGTCGAGGGGCTCGACATCATGATCGTGCGCGAGCTTACCGGCGGCGTGTATTTCGGCGAACCCAAGACCATCACCGATCTCGGCAACGGCCAGAAGCGCGCTATCGATACCCAGGTCTACGACACCTACGAGATCGAACGCATCGCGCGCGTTGCCTTCGACCTCGCGCGCAAGCGCGGCAACAAGGTGACGTCGATGGAAAAGCGCAACGTCATGAAGTCCGGCGTGCTGTGGAACGAGGTCGTCACCCAGGTCCATGGGCGCGAATACAAGGACGTCACGCTGGAGCACCAGCTCGCGGATTCCGGCGGCATGAACCTGGTGAAGTGGCCGAAGCAGTTCGACGTCATCGTCACCGACAACCTGTTCGGCGACATGCTTTCCGATATCGCGGCGATGCTGACGGGGTCGTTGGGCATGCTGCCGTCGGCCTCGCTCGGTGAGGTCGATGCCAAGACCGGCAAGCGCAAGGCGATGTACGAGCCGGTGCACGGTTCGGCGCCGGATATCGCAGGCCAGGGCAAGGCCAATCCGCTGGCGATGATCGCCTCGTTCGGCATGGCGCTGCGCTACTCGCTGGAGATGGGCGACGCGGCCGACAAGGTCGATCAGGCGATCGCCGCGGTGCTGGCGAAGGGCTTGCGCACGGCGGATATCGCGTCGGAGGGCAAGACGGTGGTGAGCACCAGCCAGATGGGCGAGGCTCTGCTGGCGGAGCTGCAGGCGCTTTACGCGTAGATAATCACGAACCTCTCGCCGGTCGTCCCCGCGAAAGCGAGAACCCATAGCCTCCGCCGAATTGATAACAGACGGTATCGATCGCGCGTCGATGCTGTTGCACGGCGTATGGGTCCCCGCTTTCGCGGGGACGACCCGGGGATAGTGCCGCGTACGCCACAACAAAAATGCCCGGCTGAGCCGGGCATTTTTCGCAAATGAATGCTGCTGCGCTCAGTACAGCGGGAAGCGCTCGGGATAGCCGCCGAGATCCCAGGACGAATTGAGCGGCTGGCGATCCAGCGGGCGGTTCAGGTTCTCGCGGGCGAACGACTGGCCGGGGGGATTGGCATAATCGGTGAATTTGCGGTCGCCCGGCAACACTTCGACACCGGCGTCGAGCCAGGAGCGCTTGGTGACGTAAACGCGGGTGCGCGGACCGGCCTGATACGAGGCGTTCGGGCCGCGCGCGCCGTAGGCGACAGCGTCGCGGTCACGGACCTGGGTCTTGCGCTTGGCGGCATCTGCCGGCGTGGCGGCCAGAGCGGTCGCGATCACGGCGACCGTCGCCAGCAGCACGGCAAAGGTCTTCGCGGCGGTGAATTTCAGGGTCATCAGGTCCTCATGGGCATTCAGATGGGGCAAGCGAAGCAGCGCACCCCGATTTGGTGTCAGTTTAGCTGGCGGCGGTCGCATGCCACAAGGTCAATCGGGCCACACCCGAGACATAATGCGCCGCACGCCGGAATGCCACCTGCAAGCCGCCCGGCGGATGGCGCGTCACAGGCTGCCGCGCAGCAGCGGGTTCTGGGCTCCGGTGACCCAGTCGGCCGAGGTCGCCGGCAGCGCCGAGCCGGTCGCACAGCCTCTGCGCTTCAACTCGGCATGGGCGAACAA
>NZ_JAQGJD010000362.1 GCF_028290785.1 Tardiphaga sp.
TCCGAGTGCTGGCGCTGTTTGCGACACCCGCGGGAGTAGCAAGGCCGCGTAAAAGCAATTCTTACAGCTTGGAAGATTGCTCGGCGCACACGAGCGGAAGCGATCGCTTCGCAACGATGGATGGAGCAAGCGAATCTGATGGGGTGATGAAGTTCCGGCGTTAGGAAAAAGCAGCCGTATTCTCAGGCGTTGTTATGTGGCTCGACCGTCGGCCAAACCGTCATGGCCGGGCTTGTCCCGGCCATCCACGATGTTCTGCGAGAACGTGGATGCCCGGCACATCTCGCGCAGCCGCGCTTCGCACTTTGGCGGGCATGATGTCTGCGCTTGATTCGGCAGATTGCTTTTTTCCGTCGGGCTCAGGCCGCGCGCACCGTCGCCAGGAATCGCTCGACCTCGGTCTTCAGGTTGCCGCTCTCCAGCGACAGCGCGCGCGCCGAGGCCAGCACCTGCGCCGAGGCAGCGCCGGTGGCGTTGGCGCCGCGGTTGACCTGGCTGATCTTGTCGGCGACCTCGGCCGTGCCCTTCGCGGCTTCGCCGACATTGCGCGCAATCTCGGCGGTCGCCGCGCCCTGTTCCTCAACGGTGGCGGCGATGGTCGAGGCGATATCGGCGATGTGGGTGATGGTGGCCGCAATTTCCTTGATGGCGCCGGCGGATTCCTGAGTCGCCGCCTGCATGCCGGTGATCTGCGCGCCGATCTCATCGGTGGCTTTCGCGGTCTGCTCGGCCAGCGCTTTCACCTCGGAGGCGACTACCGCGAAGCCGCGGCCGGCCTCGCCGGCGCGCGCCGCCTCGATGGTGGCGTTGAGCGCCAGCAGGTTGGTCTGTTCGGCGATCGCGGTGATCAGCTTGACGACGTCGCCGATCCGGCTAGCTGCTTTCAGCAGCTCGCTGATGCGCGCGTCGGTTTTCTCGGCCTGCTTCACTGCCTCGGCCGCAATGCGGCTGGAATCGTGCACTTGCCGGCTGATCTCGGTGACCGAGGCGCTCATTTCCTCGGCTGCGGAGGCCACCGATTCCACATTGGCCGAGGCTTCCTCGGAGGCGGAGGCAACCATGCTCGACAATTGCTGGGTCTCGTCGGCGTTTTCGGTCAGCGTGCCGGCGGAGTGTTCAAGTTCGCGGGACGCCGCAGACACCGTGTTGACGATGCCGCCGACGGCAGTCTGGAACGCGTCGGCGAGCCGGATCATGTCGGCCTTGCGGCGGGCCGCCACCTGACCTTCCTCTTCCTTTTGCACAGTTTCCATCTGTTCGAGGCGGACCAGATTGTCGCGGAAAGTCCGCGCCGCGCGCGCGGCATCGCCGACCTCGTCGCTGCGCGTGGCATAAGGCACATCGACCGCCTTGTTGCCGTTCGCCAGTTCCATCAGTACGTCGCCGATTTTCCGGATCGGACGCGCGATGTTGAACACCGAGAAGATAGCCGAGCCGATCAGGATCAGGATTACCGGAATGCCGACGAGGAGGCCGACCGTGGAGACGCGCGACAGGTCCGCCACCAGCTCGGTCTGGCGCCTCACGGTGTACTCGTTGGCAACGGCGATCGTCTTCTCGATGTTGCTCCGCACGGCTTTGGCCGCGGGCAGCATGCGATCCGTCAGCAGCCGGATTTTCAGATCCTCGACCTTGGCCGCTTCATCCGCAGCACCCCGGTAGCGCTCGGCACTGCCAGCGAGCTCGTCGATCCTGGCTTGAATACCGGCTTCGCTGGCCGCACTGCGCGCCTTCTTCAGGGTGTCTATGATGGCCACGGTGAATTTCGGCACCAGGTCCCTTTGCGTGGTTTCCGACGTCGCCGCAAAACGCCAGCCGGCGGCGCGGGCGGCATTGAACAGCGAGCCGGCCTCGCGCAGCGCCAGTTCAATATTGGGCGAGCCCGCGAGCGCCGGCGATGCGAGCGTCGGATCCAGCGCCTGCGACCATGCAATCGACGTCTGATTGCGCTTCACGGTGGTTTCGAGCACGCTCTTCTGCAGCCCCGCCAGCTCATTGCCCAGCACGAGATAGCTGTCGATGGTCCCGCGGGTCACCTTATAGGCGTCCTTGGTGACCTGCCGCGTGGCGCGCGCCATGGCGGCGTCGGTGCGGGCGGCGGCCTCGCTCACTTGGCCGCGAAGATCTTCCAGCGACTTGTCGATCTGCGCTGTCGAGCGGGCCAGCGAAATGTCCTGGCTGGCGACTTCGGCGCGCGCCATGGCGGCGTCAGTGGATTGCGAATCCGCCTTGTTCGAGGAGTTGATGATTACCAGCCGGCTCGACTCGGAGATCGACTGGTTGCCGAGCATCTCGTTGGCCAGCATGCCGCCGACCAGAATGACGCCGATGGCGGCCGTGAGGCCGAGCTTGGTGCCGATACGGAAATGCAATTTTGGCATCGTTTCCCCCAGGTTTTGAAAGCTGTCGCTTTGGGGGCTTAAAACTGGTGCGAGTGAGATTAAGCTCCGTGCAACCAGAGGTAACATTGTTGGGCTGCGTCGCAGCGGTATTATCGGCGCCATCTAGGGTTTATTTGCGCGATAGGCCACAACCTGAAAACCGCGCGTCACGCGGCTTTCAGGTCAGAGCGTGACAGCGATCAGCGCTGGGTGACGACCACGGGGGTGCCGACCGGAACGCGGCCGAACAGGTCGGTGATGTCCTCATTGTACATCCGCACGCAGCCGTAGGAGACGAAGCCGCCGATCGAGCCGGGCCGGTTGGTGCCGTGAATGGCGTATTCGCCGCCCGCCAGCGTCATCGCCGCGACGCCCATCGGATTGGCAGGCGAACCGCCCTCGATGACGTCGGGGATGGCGGGATTGTCGCGCTTCACCTCCGCGGGCGGCGCCCAGGCCGGCTGGCGATACTTGCCGTCGATCTTGGTGACGCCGGCCCACTGCTTGCCGGCCTTGCCAACGCCGACGGGATAGCGAACCGCCTGGCCCTGATCGAGCACCAGGTAGAGCCGGCGCTCGCTGGTCTTCACGACGATGGTGCCGGGCGCATAGTCGCCATGAAAGCCGACCAGAGCGGGGCTTGCCTGCGCGGGGGCGGCTAGGACGCCGAGCGTCATCGTGGCGGCGAGCGCCACTGCAATCTTCAACGACATCAATCTCTCCAATGGGCGAACTACACTAGGCGTCGGCAATATCGACCGATTGCCTTAAGCATCCGGCACCCGGCTGCAAATCAACGGCAGCATCAAAGGGAAATCTCGCGAACAAAGTAAATGACTTGGAAACAACACCCGCGGCGAAAGCGCAGGGCGGACTTGAGAGGTAGGTGAAAATTCGGGAAAGGTGCGCTGCAGACAATGACAAAGTACAAACCACCGGCCCATCCCCGTCATTGCGAGGAGCGCAGCGACGCGGCAATCCAGAAGGCCGCACGCGCGAAAAGAGCTGGATTGCTTCGTCGCAAGCGCTCCTCGCAATGACGCCCGAGATAGCGGTGGTCAATCCCTGCCGTCGCACATGAAGGCAGGGAGACGACAACCCAATGCTCTGCCTACACCCCCGGACGCTT
>NZ_JAQGJD010000365.1 GCF_028290785.1 Tardiphaga sp.
TGACGCCGGCCTTGAGCAGCGCCTGCAGCGCCGGCGCCGAGATCGGCGCGTCGGTGAAGATGAAGGCCAGCATGGTCGCCATGTCCGGCGCGATCATGCCGGATCCCTTGGCCATCCCGTTGATGGTTACCTTGGCCTTGCCGAGCTTCACCGTGGCGGTGGCCACCTTGGGGAAGGTGTCGGTGGTCATGATCGCGCGGGCGGCGTCCATCCAGCCGTTGGGCGTGGCGGCGTCGGCCAGCTTGGCGAGCACGCCGTTGAACTTGCTGGCATCGAGCGGCTCTCCGATCACTCCGGTGGAGGCCAGGAACACGTCGTCCGCCTTGCAGCCGACCGCCCTGGCCGCGATGTCGCCGGTCAGCTTGGTGGAGGCGCGGCCGTTCTTGCCGGTGAAGGCGTTGGCATTGCCGGAATTCACCACCAGCGCGCGTGCAAAACCTCCCTTGGAAGATTTGCCGCCCTTCAATTTGTCGCGACACCACTCCACCGGGGCGGAGGGACATTTCGAGATGGTGAAAACGCCGGCCGCCGTGGTGCCCTCGTCCAGCACCGCCAGCAGCACGTCGGTGCGGCCCTTGTAGCGAATACCGGCCGCAGCCGTCGCAAGGCGCACGCCGGCGATGGCGGGCAGCTCGGGAACATCGGTGGGGGCGAGCGGGGAGACGGGGAGGGCCATGAGCGCTTTCAGCTTGCTGGAAAAGATGCCGCGCTCTGTAACACCTCCGCCGCTGCTGTGGGAGAGGCGATCGCTGTCATGCGCCCGTCACGCGCCTATCCCGGGCCGAACTTGAACTTGCCGTCCTCTTCGAGGAACGGGCCGCTGCGCATGTAGAGCTGGCCGTTCTCGCCGATGAAGAACAGCGTGTTCTTCGGTACCTTCTTGGCGCCCTTCAGCAAGAACTTGGCGTTACTGGTGCCCATCTGGTAGGCGAAGGTCTTGCCGTTGATGTCGTAGCCGTAGCCCATGTCGGGCGACAGCACCCACGGTGTCGGTGCAGGCGCCTGCGCATGGGCCGGACTGAACAGCGTGGTCAACGAGGCGGCAGCGTATAGCGCCATGAGGGCTCGAACGGTCATAGCATGATCTCCAAACTGCATTGCAGCTTGAACAAATCACGAACGTCATTCGTCCGTCAATATGACCTTGGATCACGATGACTTTGTGATTTCCCGCCGGGCGACTATCTTTTGACGACGGGCGGGACCGGATCACAACGATGCCGGCGATGGGGATGATTCGATGCGCATGTGGGTAATGGGTGGTCTGGTTCTCGGCGCGCTGGCTTTGGCGTCGGGAGTCGCGGCGGCGGATGACTTCAAGCTCAGCAGCAACCAGCGGATTTCCTGCGGCCGCGGCCTCAGCGCGGGCAAGCTCAGCACCGCGACCTGCCGCTCTTACGCCTATCTGTTCAACATCAGGACGTCCGAATACTTCCGCTGTTCGGTCAGCCTGGCGCTGACGCGCGACGCCAAGGAGATCATCAGCGTGCAGACCGATGGCGGCTGCGTGAAACGGCCGCGCGTCTTCGAGACCGATGGCAACTATTCGTTCGACGCCACCGAGACCGAGCCGCCGAACACCAATTCGTTTTTCGGCACCGGCGGCTATGCGGTCTGGGCCAGCGACAACGCCGCGCAAAAGGTTCGCGGCTGCATCATCATCGCCTCGGGGCTGGGCTCCGATGTGAGCAAGTGCATGGATATGAAGTTCGAGTAGCGGTGGAAGGCGGGTTAGCCGAAGGCGTAACGCGCCGCCCCGTTGCAGGAACGCGGCGGATCATGCTTCGCTGATCCGCCTTACGTCATTACTCCGGCTTGATGCCGGCGAACTGGGCGACCTTGCCCCACTTTTCGGTTTCCGACAGTACGAATGCCTGCATCGCGTCCGGCGAACCGCCGGTCGGCTCGGCGCCAAGCTTGCGCAGCCGCGTGGTGCCGTCTTCCGACTTGATGAACTTCTCGATGCTGGCGTTGAGCTTGTCGATCATCTCTTTCGGCGTCTTCGCGGGGGCGCAGACGGTGAACCACGAGGCGGCCTCGTAGCCCGGGACACCGGCTTCGGCGATGGTCGGGATCTCCGGCATCAGCGGCCAGCGCGTGGCGGTGGACACCGCGATCGGACGGATCGAATTGGATTCGGCGAACGGCTGCGCGGCCGGCAGGTTGTCGATCATCAGATGGACGCGGCCGGCGATCAGGTCGGTCAGCGCCGGCGCGCTGCCCTTGTACGGCACGTGCACGATGTTGACGCCGGTCATCGACTTGAACAGTTCGGTCGAGACATGCGCGGTCGAGCCGAGGCCGGGGGTGCCGTAGAAGAACTCGCCGGGCTTCGATTTCGCCAGCGCAATAAATTCGGCGACGTTCTTGACCGGCAGCGAATTGGTCACCGAGAACAGGTTCGGCACCTTGGCGATGATGATCACCGGTGCCAGATCCTTGATCGGATCGTACTGCATGTTCTTGAACACGAACTTGTTGATTGCATGCGTGCCGGGCGTGCCGACCAGGAAGGTGTAGCCGTCGGGATCCGCCTTGGCGACGAAGTCAGCCGCAATGTTGCCGCCGGCGCCCGGCTTGTTCTCGACCACGAACTGCTGGCCATATTCCTCGGAAATCTTCGCCGCGACGACGCGGGCCAGGATGTCGGTGGTGCCGCCGGCGGCGAACGGCACGATGAACTTGACCGGACGCGTCGGCCAGGCGTCGGCGGCGCGGGCGGTGCGCGTCAGCAGCGGCAGGCCGAGCGCAGCAGCGCCGCCGAGCATGACCGAGCGGCGGGTCGGGAGACGGGTGATCGCAGACATCGTCGAGTCCTTTTATACAGTGGAGGCCGCAATCACGCGCGGAAACGCGGCGGCGATGGTGTCGGTAACTAGAAGAGGATGGCCAAAGCCCGGCGAACACGAATGAACGAAAGCGACCGGGGAAATACAGCCGCGATAGCGGGCTGCTGGCAATCCAATTGCGCTGACACCAGGCAACGGTCTCTCCGAATCACCTCGGTCTCAGTGAGCCGAACTGGTCGCTGGCATGCTACGCGCTCGCTTTGGGCGTTGCCAGTGCAATGCAACACCATCCTTAAGCATTTGGTACCAGGCGAGGCCGGCCTGCGACATGCGGTCGCGTCTCGGGCATCAGTATGACAAACAGAAGCAGCCCGGCGCCGGCTACGCCGGCCAGCGCCAGGAACGCCGCGCTGTAGCCCGCGGAAACAACGATCAGGCCCGCCGCCGTTGTGCTCAAGGCGCCGCCCAGTCCCGCCGCGGTGGCGATGGCACCCTGGCTGATATTGAAATGGCCGGTGCCCCGGGTGAGGTCGGCGACGACCAGGGGGAACAGCGCGCCAAAGATTCCAGCGCCGACGCCGTCCAGCGTCTGCACGCCGACCAGCCAGTAGGGATTGTCGGACAGCGGATAGAGCACGCCGCGCAGCGCCAGCACGGCGAGCGCGCAGGCGAAGATCGGCTTCCGTCCCCAGTCATCCGCTTTGCGTCCGACGATGACGGCGACCGGCACCATCACGAGCTGCGCAGCGACGATGCAGACCGACATCAGCGTGGTACCCAGCTCGCGGTTGACCAGCGCGAGCTTCTGCCCGACCAGCGGCAGCATTGCCGCATTGGCGAAATGAAACATCACGGTGCAGGCCGCGAATACCAGCAGCGGCTTGCAGGTCAGCAACACCTGGAAGCCGGAAGGTTGGTCGCCATGGCCCGCGCCATCGCGTGTGGTCTCGTCGAGACCGCGCGCGACATGATCGTCGATCGCATCGCCCGGCACCGCCAGCGTGGCGAAAATACTGGCCGCGGCCATCGCCGCCATCAGCCAGAACACCACGATCGGCCCGAAGAAATAGGCGAAGCCGCCGGCCAGCGTTGCCGCCACGGCATTGCCGGCATGGTTGAACGCCTCGTTGCGCCCGATCCGCCGGGCGAATGCCTTCGGTCCGACGATGCCCAGCGTGATCGCGGCCAGCGCCGGCGCGAACACCGCGGCGGCGACCCCTGTGAGGGCCTGGGTGGTGGCGACAAAAAGGAAGCCGGGATACAACGGCAGCACGACCGAGCCGAGCGTGACGATGACCGCAGCGGCGATGACGACCGCGCGCTTGGCGGTGGTCCGGTCGATCAGCGCGCCCGCCGGCGTCTGGGCGATGATGCCTGCCAGCGCCGCCACCGACATCACCACGCCGATGCTGGCCTCGTCCCATTTCTGCACCGTGAGCAGATAGATGGCCAGATAGGGCCCCAGTCCGTCCCGCACGTCGGCGAGAAAGAAGTTCAGCGCATCCAGCGGGCGCGCGACATCTGCTGTTTCGACGCGCGCCAAACGATCCTCACGGTGGCCGGTATCCCTGACATCAAACTGCAATGCAGCCCGTCCGGTTCCATCAGCGGCGAGAAAATCGAGCGATGCTATTTCGATACCAGCCAAACGAAACGGCCGCGATCCCCCCGGATCGCGGCCGGATAGCGAAGTAAGCCGAGGGGTGGCTTACTTGCCGATGCCCTTTTCCTTGAAATATTTCAGCGCGCCGGGGTGGAACGGCACGGGGGAGCGTTCCTGGATCTGGTTGTCGAGCGAGAAGCTCTCGGCTTCCTTGTGCACGGCGACGATGTCGGCCTTCTTCTCCACCAGTGTCTTGACGATGTTGTAGGCGTCGTCGTTGCTCATCTTGTCGCCGGTGACGATGATGTTCCAGACTTCGGTATTGGCATTATCCTTGTCCATGCCTGGATAGATGCTCTTGCTGATGCTGGAGGCCGAATACAGCTTGCCGTACTTCGCGTTCATTTTCTCGGCGAGGTCGCTGTGGTCGATCAGTTTCATCTTGGTGCCCGGCGTCGCCGCCAGATCGGTGACCGCCGCGGTCGGCACGCCGCCGACCCAGAAAAACGCGTCGATCTTGCGGTCCTTGATGGCGTTGACGGATTCGGCGACGCCGAGGCGCTCGCGCTTCATGTCCTTGTCCTTGTCGAGGCCGGCGGCCTCGATGACTCGGAACGCCATCACTTCGGTGGCGCCGCCCGGCGAGCCAGTGGAGACGCGCTTGCCCTTGAGGTCCGACATCTTCTCGATGCCGGTGCCCTCGACCGTGACGATGTGCATGCGGTTCGGATAGACCACCAGCAGCGTCTGCAGCGGCACCTTGGCCTTGAACTTGTCCTGGCCGTTGAAGGCGTCGAGCGCGGCGTCCGCCATGCTGAAGCCGAATTCGCTCTGGCCGGAGGCGATCAGCTTCAGGTTGTCGATCGAGCCGCCGGTGACTTCCGCGGTGGCCTGGGTGTTCGGCAGCGCCTTCGACAGCACGTTGGCGATGGCGCCGCCGAGCGGGAAGTACACGCCGCCGGTACCGCCGGTACCGATTGCCATGGTCTTCTGCTGGGCGATGGCGGCGCCGGCCACCAGCAGACCGGCGGACAAGGCCGCAGCCAGCACCACCGTGGTCTTCCTGAATTTAGTCAGCATCATAAGACTCCCTTTTATTATACCGTGACGGCCGGTCTTGAAGGCGCCGGCGTTCTGTATTGCCATAGTAGGACACCCAGGCCGATGACGAGACCCGGGACATACGTATAGTTGATGTCGCGTCCGGTGAGCGATTCCAGCAAGGCCTCGATCAGGCTCGGAAACACCAGCAGCAGCCCTGATAGCAGGAGCAGGCCGCGTTCGAGCGGGGTGGTTTGTCGCAGCGCCCAGCTCTGCGCGACGGCAGCCAGCGCCAATAGTCCGAGCGTGGTCTTGATGGTGATCTCGACGATGTCGATCCAGGAGCCGCCCTTCGGAATCGCCAGCAACAGGCCGACGCCCTGCGGATCGAGCACGAACACGAACGGCACCACGAACGCCGGCAGCGTGTATTTCCAGGACTGCAGCGTGGTGCGGTAGGGGTCGCCGCCGCAGATCGCGGCGGCCGCGAACGGCGACAGCGCGGTCGGCGGCGACACTTCCGAGAGCACGGCGTAATAGAAGATGAACATGTGCGCGGCATAATCGGGGATGCCGAGCTTGATCAAGGCCGGCGCGGCGATCACCGCGCAGATGATGTAGGAGGCGGTGACGGGCACCGCGAGGCCGATCACCCAGACGATCAGCGCGGTGTAGATCGCGGTCAGCAACAGGCTGCCGCCGGCATAGGCGATCACGATCGAGGAGAACTTCAGCCCGAGACCGGTCAGCGTCACCACGCCCACCACGATGCCGGCGCAGGCGCAGGTGGTGGCGGCATTGAGCGCGCCGATCGAGCCATCGGCCAGCGCCTTGACCAGTTTCCGCGGCACCAAAGCGGTTTCCTTGCGCAGGAAGCTCAGCGCAAAGGTGACGGCGGTGGCATAGAACACCGACAGCGACGGCGAATAGCCGATCAGCATGAAGATCACGACCGCGATCAGCGAGATGAAGTGGAAGCCGTAGCGCTTCGTCATCTGGCCGAGGGTCATCTCCGGCTTGAAGTTGACATCGTGGGCGCCGAAACGCTTGGCATCGATCTCCACCATGATCAGCAGCGACAGGTAATAGAGACAGGTTGGAATCGTTGCCATCCAGATCACATCGAGATAGCTGATCTTGAGGAATTCGGCGATCAGGAACGCGGCGGCGCCGAGCACCGGCGGCGACAGGATGGCGCCGAGGCCGCCGGCCGCCAGCAATCCGCCCGCGGCGTTCTTCTCGAAGCCCGCTTTCGCCAGCATCGGATAGGCCACCGTGCCGATCATCACCGTAGTGGCCACGCCGGAACCGGAAGGGCCGCCGAGCAGGAACGACGACAGCACCACGGTGCGGCCGGCGGCGTTGGGTTTGTTGCCCATCAGCGCCAGCGAGAAGTCGATGAAGAATTTCCCCGCGCCGGACATCGCCAGGAATGCGCCGTAGATCGTGAACAGGATGATCAGCGTGGCGGAGACGTCCACCGCGACGCCAAAAATGCCCTCCAGCGTGATGAAGAGATGACCGACCAGCCGCGGCAGGTCATAGCCGCGATGCGTCCATGGCGCCGGCAGATGCGGGCCGAGCATCGCATAGGCGATGAAGAACAATGACACCACTGGCATGATCAGCCCGGTGGTGCGGCGGGTGGCTTCGAGCAGCAGCAGGATGAAGACGATGCCGACGACCACGTCCATGTGCTCCGGCACGGTGGCGCGGTCGGTGAAATCGTCGCCGCCCCACAGCGCATAGACGATGGTGCCGATGGCGACGATGCCCGGCACGATGTCCCACCAGCGAACGCGGTTGCGGAACCGGGTGGCCACCGGGAACAGCAAGAAGCTCAACACCAGCGTGAAGGCGACGTGGATGTAGCGCAGTTCCTGGGTCGGCACGATGGCGTAGGCGGCATATAGGTGGAAGATGCTCATCACCACGGCGATCGCGGTGGAGATCTTCCCGGCCCAGCCGAACAGGCGATTGGTCGCGCCTTCGTCCGCCTCGATATAGGCTTCGGCCTTCAGCAGGGCCTCGTTGGAAACCGCAACGGTTTCCTCGGTCGCGTGGGATTTCTCGTCAGCCATATTCCCCCCGGGAAGTTTCCCGTCGCCGGCTTGGCCGGCTGTTGTTTTTTGCAGCGCGCGCATTGATGCCGTTTTGTCGGGGTGTTGCAAGGGGTGACCGGTGGAACTTTGGTCGCGAGGCGGCTGGCGTGCTTGGCCGGCATCGCTTGACCGCGCTGGCGCCGCCGTCCACGTTTCCAGCAATGATCCGGGAGTGAAACAGTGACGTCTCGATCGATTGCAGTGGCCATGGCGATGGCATCCGTGCTGCTGACGCCGGCGGCCCAGGCGCAATCTCCCATCAATGTACTGACCGGCGGCGAGTCCGGCGTGTACTATCCGCTCGGCGTCACCATCGCCAAGATCTACGCCGACATTCCCGGCACCAAGGTGCAGGTGGAGACCACCGCCGGTTCGGTGGAAAACCTCAACCGGCTGCAGCAGGGCAGCGGCCAGATCGCTTTTGCGCTCGGCGATTCCCTGCGCGACGCCTGGGAAGGCGACGCCGACGCCGGCTTCAAGGGCAAACTCGACCAACTGCGGGTGATCGGCGCGCTCTATCCCAACACCATCCAGATCGTCGCCGCCCGGGCAAGCAACATCGCGACGCTGGCGGACCTGAAGGGCAAGAGCCTGTCGGTGGGGGCGCCGAAATCCGGCACCGAGCTGAACGCCCGCGCCATTCTCGCCGCCGCCGGCCTGAGCTACGCCGATCTCCGCGCGGTGGAATATCTGTCCTTCGCCGAGTCTACCACGCGGATGAACAAGCAGCAGCTCGACGCCGCGCTGCAGTCCGCCGGCCTTGGCGTCGTCTCGCTGCGCGAACTCAGCGACGCTACCGACGTCGTTCTGGTGCCGGTGCCGCGGGACGTGGTGGCAAAGCTGGGCGCGCCGTTCCAGCCCGGCGTGATTCCCGCCAATACGTATCAAGGGCAGGACAAGGATATCCCGTCCGCCATGGTGATGAATTATCTGGTGACCAGCGCCGCGGTGTCCGACGATCTCGCTTATCAGATGACCAGGCTGGTGTTCGACTCGCTGCCCGAGCTCGCCACCGCCCACTTCGTCGGCAGCGAAATCAGGCGCGAGACCGCCGCGGAAGGCGGGCCGGTGCCGCTGCATCCCGGCGCGATACGATATTACAAGGAAAAGGGCTTGATGAAACGGTAGCCCGGATGGAGCGAAGCGAAATCCGGGGAAAGACTCTCAGTTCGGGGAAACAGCCGATAGGCTGGCCCCGGATTTCATCCGGTCTACGCAGAACATAAAAAATTTGCGGCACCAACGGGAGCGACGCCATGAGCATTCACGACACCAGCCGTTATCGCGAAGTCCATGCCCGATCGCTCCAGGACCCCGAAGGCTTCTGGGGCGAGGCTGCGCAGGACATCGACTGGATCGAGCCCGCGCAAAAGATATTCGATCCGGCGATGGGCCTCTACGGCCGCTGGTTCGCCGGTGCCGTGGTCAATACCTGCTACAACGCGCTGGATCGCCATGTCGCGAATGGCCGTGCTGATCAGGTCGCGCTGATCCACGACTCGCCGCTGGCCGGCAGCATGACGAAGCTTACTTATGCCGAAATGCTGCACGAGGTGCAGGTGCTCGGTGCCATCATGCAGGACATGGGCGTCGGCAAGGGCGACCGCGTCATTCTGTATATGCCGATGGTGCCGGAAGCTGTCATCGCGATGCTGGCCTGCGCGCGGATCGGCGCGGTGCACAGCGTGGTATTCGGCGGCTTCGCGGCGAAGGAACTGGCGACCCGCATCGAGGACGCCAAACCGAAACTGGTCTTCTCCGCCAGTTGCGGCCTCGAGCCCGGTCGCCTGGTGCACTACAAGCCGCTGCTCGACGAAGCCATCAGGCTGTCCAGCGACAAGCCGGACGCCTGCATCATCCTGCAGCGGCCGCAGCACGGCTGCGACCTGATCGAAGGCCGCGATCACGACTGGGCCAATCTCCGCAGCAACGCCATCGCCGCGAAGAAATCCGCAGCCTGCGTGCCGGTGCTGGCCACCGATCCGCTGTACATTCTCTATACGTCAGGCACCACCGGCAAACCCAAGGGCGTGGTGCGCGACAATGGCGGCCATCTGGTCGCGCTGAAATGGTCGATGCGGAATCTCTACGGCGTCAGACCGGGCGAGGTGTTCTGGGGCGGCTCCGACATCGGCTGGGTGGTCGGCCACAGCTACATCGTCTATGCGCCGCTGTTTCAGGGCGCGACCTCGA
>NZ_JAQGJD010000387.1 GCF_028290785.1 Tardiphaga sp.
ATCTCGATGGCGAATGAGACGTTTTGGCGATGCCGTCATGGCGTTTCCGCGCTGCGGGTTCCGCGATTGTTGCCGGGCATCACCGGCCAAACCCGCAAAAGGTCCTGTAAACAGCTGATCTTTGGCGATTTTCGCGCGAAATCGCCGCGATGCCGCCGTGCTGCATTTCCCGCTTTGCAAGCCCGGATCGCTTTGTTATACGCTGCGGCGAGCGAGGCTTGGTCCTCGCTGTTCCCTGGTAGCTCAGTGGTAGAGCATTCGACTGTTAATCGAATGGTCGCTGGTTCGAATCCGGCCCGGGGAGCCAACACATCTGCGCGGCGGATGTGACGATGCCGATGCGATTACCGCGACGTCATCTTCGATCGACCCCTTCATCAGACTTCTTGCATGAGACTTCTTGCGCGAGACTTGGCGCTGCCGTAATTCCTAGACGAGGAACTTCAGCCCGCTTGCCAAGGGAATACCCATGTCCGAGTTTTCGACCGCCCGTCAGAAGATGGTTGATGGTCAGGTGCGTCCCAGCGACGTCACCGACATCAGGATCATCGACGCCATGCTGGCGGTGCCGCGCGAGGATTTCGTCCCCGTCAGCCAGCGCGCCATGGCCTATCTCGACATCGATCTCGACATCAGCGCGCCGGGCGCCGCCAAGCGCTTCCTGATCAAGCCGGTGATTCTGGCGCGAATGCTGCAGGCCGCCGAGGTCAAGGCGACCGACAACGTGCTGGTGGTCGGTTGCGCCACCGGCTATTCCGCTGCCGTGGTCGGCAAGCTCGCCGGCAAGGTCACCGCCACCGAGGGCGACCCGGCGCTGGTTGCCAGCGCCGCCGCATGCCTGGCGAAGCTGGGCTTGGCCAATGTCGTGTCGGCTCCAGCGATGGCTGCCGATGGCCATGCCGGCAACGGTCCTTATGACGTGATCGTGCTGGTTGGTGCTACGGAAGTTATCCCCAGCACGCTGTACCGGCAGCTCGCGCCGGGCGGGCGTCTGGTCGGTGTTTTCGCCATGTCACAACCGCAACGGGCAACGATCGTCACCCATTCGCATGATGATTTTGGCGCTCGCGCCCTGTTCGATGCCTCCGTACCGGTATTGCCCGGCCTGGAGCGGGTTCCCGCCTTCGTTTTCTGAGTTTACGAACCTTGTCAGGGCGGTAAGATCGGGGCGCGGGATTACAAGTGTGGCTCGGATGCCCCATTGGCCAAGTTTCGACTGCGATCTCGTCACAAAAGGTTCCGTCCCGCGAATGCCCGGAATATGGTGAGTGGAGACTCAATAGACCAAGACCCGGTTCCGGTGCGCCCAACGTATCTCCGGATCTGTGAACGGCATGAATGGAATACCTAGGATGGGTGGCGTAAAAGTTCTCACCGGAGCTGCGACGGCGGCCCTTTTGCTGGCATTTGCAGGCTCGACACCGGCTCTCGCCGACACGATCGAGGCAGCGCTGGTTCGCGCCTACCAGAACAATCCCCAGCTCAACGCCCAGCGCGCCTCGGTGCGCGTCACCGACGAAAACGTGCCGCAGGCGCTGTCGGGGTATCGACCGCGCGTCGCCGTCACAGCGAGTGGCGGTTATCAGTACTCGGACGTTATTTCGAGCTCTTCGCTTGGCAGCTCCCATGTGACAGGAACCCAAGTTCCGCGCAGTGTCGGCGCTACGGTCACTCAAACCCTATTCAACGGCCAGCAGACCGCCAACCGCACGCGTGCGGCCGAGGGCCAGGTCTCGTCGGCTCGCGAAGGCTTGCGCGTGCTTGAGCAGTCCGTGATGCTTTCGGCGGCCACCATCTACATGGACTACCTGCGCGATTCCGCCACGCTGGAGGTTCAGCGCAGCAACGTTCGGGTGCTCGAGCAAACCTTGAAGCAGACCCGCGACCGCTTCAATGTTGGTGAGGTCACCCGCACCGACGTCGCGCAATCGGAGGCGCAGCTAGCGGCCGGTCGCACCCAGCTTCTCACGGCGGAATCCAACCTCAACACCACGCGTTCGAACTTCCGCCGCATCATTGGCAACGAGCCCAATGCGCTGCAGGCAGGATCGCCGGTGGATCGCTTCCTGCCGCCGACGCTGCCAGGCGCGATCGATCTTGGACTGACCGAGAACCCCAACGTTACCGCCGCGATGTTCGGTATCGATGTCAGCTACCTCAACGTCAAGGTCAACGAGGGCGCATTGTTCCCGACGGTGACGCTGCAGGCCAGCGTGCAGCAGTCCTACGAACAGACCATCTCGGTCCCGCGCCAGTTTGGCGCGGCGGCGGTCGCGCAGATTTCGGTGCCGGTCTATCAGGGCGGCGGGGAATACGCGCTGATCCGTCAGTCGAAAGAGACGCTGGCGCAGCAGCGCCTTGCGCTCGAACAGACCCGCGACCAGACCCGGGCCAGCGTGGTTCAGGCCTGGGGCCAGTTGCTCGCTGGCAAGGCGCAGGTATCGTCGGCGCAGGCCCAGGTGCAGGCGTCCGAGATCGCGCTGAACGGCGTCCGCGAAGAAGCCAAGGCCGGACAGCGCACCACGCTCGACGTCTTGAATGCGCAGCAGGCCCTGGTGAATGCGCGCGTGGCGCTGGTGACGGCGCAGCACGATCGCGTCGTCGCTTCCTACGCCGTGCTCAACGCCGTGGGCCGGCTGTCGCCGACGGTACTCAAGCTCGGTACGACGGTCTATGACCCGAGCGTGCATTACCATCAGGTACGCGATAGCTGGGTCGGTGTTCGTACGCCCGACGGCCGCTAGGCGCTTCGCGCTTTCGCATCGCAAGGGCCGCTTCGGCGGCCCTTTGCTTGCAATCATTTGTAGCGATGACGTACCTTTGACTGAGGTAGCAAGACGATTCGTAACGCAGTCGGCGTGACGTTCGCTTCGAGCGACCGATCAAGCGGCGCTTGATCTGGGGACAAGTCAGGCTAGCGCAATGAAAAGTCCCGCATCCCCGTCGAGAACCGGCAAATCCAGCCCCGTCTGGTGTAAAGTTGCGAGAGCGTTGATGATGCGGAGTCGGAAATGACGCAGCCTGCAAAGGTCCAGGAGCCCTCCATGGAGGAGATTCTGGCGTCGATCCGGCGGATCATCGCCGACGACGAAGCCAAGCCTGCTGTGGTCGAGGCTGCGCCGCCGCCAGCACCAAAGGCCGTCGCTCCGGCCCCCGCGCCAAAGCCGGCTGCCATGGCCAATATACCGCCTTCGGCGATTCCCGCGGCTCAAGCGGCCGCCGCCAAGGTTGCGCCGACACCTCCGCCCGCGCCGCCGCCAGCGCCCGCTGTCAGCAACAGCCAGGACGATATCGACGCGATGCTGGCCGGCCTGGATGCCGCCACCACCGAAGAAGAGATCCGTCCGCCGTTGCCCGATGGCGACGTGTTCGAATTGACCGACGACATGGTGCTGCCGGATCCCGAACCGGCGCCGGCATTCCACCATGTCGAGCCGGAAGACGACCTGGAATTCGCCGAGGCCGTTGCCGCCAGCACCGAGCGCCCGCGCGCGCCCATGTTCGATCCGCCGTCCTACGACGCGCCACCGCTTCCGCCGCAGCAGAACATCCTGTCGCACACCACGGTGAATGCCGTAGAATCGGCGTTCCACACGCTGGCCAACACGGTGTTGAGCAACAACGCCCGGACGCTGGAGGATCTCGTCAAGGAGATGCTGCGTCCGATGCTGAAGTCGTGGCTCGACGACAACCTGCCGGGCCTGGTGGAGCGTATCGTCAAGGCTGAAATCGAGCGGGTCTCGCGCGGCGGGCGATAGCCCCGCCACCGACACCTCTGCAGCCTTGGTTTGGCCCCTGCTGCCATTTAAGCCGGCCTATATGTTGACTTGGACGGCGCTGGCAGGTTTCTAGCGCCTTCGGCATGCGCGTTACCAAACCCGCCAAAACTCCTGACCTGATTGCACTGTCATGATCGAAAAGAATTACCAGCCCGCCGACATCGAAGTCCGGATCGCTGCCGCCTGGGAAGCGGCTGGTGCCTTCAAGGCCGGCCGTGCCGATCGCGTCGATGCCGAGCCCTATACGATCGTGATCCCGCCGCCGAACGTCACCGGTTCGCTGCACATGGGCCACGCGCTCAACAACACGCTGCAGGACATCCTGTGCCGCTTCGAGCGGATGCGCGGCCGCGACGTGCTGTGGCAGCCCGGCACCGACCACGCGGGCATCGCGACCCAGATGGTGGTGGAACGCCAGTTGATGGAGCGCAAGGAGCCCGGCCGCCGCGACATGGGTCGTGAAAAGTTTCTCGAGCGCGTCTGGCAGTGGAAGGCCGAAAGCGGCGGCGTCATCGTCAACCAGTTGAAGCGGCTGGGCGCGTCGTGCGACTGGTCGCGCGAGCGCTTCACTATGGACGAGGGCCTGTCGCGTGCCGTCGTCAAGGTGTTCGTGCAGTTGCATCGCGAGGGCCTGATCTACAAGGACAAGCGCCTTGTGAACTGGGATCCGAAGCTGCTGACGGCAATCTCCGATCTCGAAGTGCAGCAGATCGAGGTCAAGGGCAGCCTGTGGCATCTGCGCTATCCGCTCGAGGGCAAGGTCTTCGATCCCGAAGATCCCACGACGTTCATCGTGGTCGCCACCACACGGCCGGAGACGATGCTGGGTGACTCCGCGGTCGCTGTTAATCCCGAGGACGAGCGCTATGTGGCCCTGATCGGCAAGCACGTCATCCTGCCGCTGGTCGGCCGCAAGATTCCGATCGTCGGCGATGACTATTCGGATCCGGAGAAGGGATCGGGGGCGGTCAAAATCACGCCCGCGCACGACTTCAACGATTTCGAGGTCGGCCGCCGCCACAACCTGCCGCAGATCAGCATCCTCGACATCGAAGGCCGGCTCGCGCTGGACGGCAACGAGGACTATTTGCGCGGACTGCCGGAAGGTTCCGCGCAACTTGTCGAAGAACTGCACGGCATGGAACGCTTCGCCGCCCGCAAGAGCATTGTCGCGCGGCTGGAGGATTTCGGCTTCCTGGAGAAGATCGAGCCGAACACCCATGCGGTGCCGCATGGCGATCGGTCCGGCGTGGTAATCGAGCCCTATCTCACCGACCAGTGGTATGTCGATGCCAAGACCATGGCGCAGCCGGCCATTGCCGCGGTGCGCTCTGGCGCGACCGAATTCGTGCCGAAAAACTGGGAAAAGACCTATTTCGAGTGGATGGACAACATCCAGCCGTGGTGTATCTCGCGCCAGTTGTGGTGGGGCCATCAAATTCCGGCCTGGTACGGCCCGGACGGCAAGGTGTTTGTCGCCGAGACCGAGGAAGAAGCCGTGGGTCACGCGCTCGGCTATTACGTCGAGCAGGAAGTCATTACGGCAGAGCAGGGCCACGACATGGCGCTGGATCCCGCCTTGCGCGAGGGCTTCATCACTCGCGATGAAGACGTGCTCGACACCTGGTTTTCGTCGGCGCTGTGGCCGTTCTCGACGCTGGGCTGGCCCGACGACAACACCGACGTCGAGCGCTACTACCCGACCAACGTGCTGGTCACCGGCTTCGACATCATCTTCTTCTGGGTCGCCCGGATGATGATGATGGGCATGCACTTCATGAAGGACGTGCCGTTCCCGACGATCTACATCCACGCCCTCGTCCGCGACGAGAAGGGCGCCAAGATGTCGAAGTCGAAGGGCAACGTCATCGACCCCCTGCATCTGATCGACGATTACGGCGCCGACGCGCTGCGCTTCACGCTGTCCGCGATGGCGGCGCAGGGACGCGACATCAAGCTGGCGCCGCAGCGCGTCGAGGGCTACCGCAACTTCGCGACCAAGCTGTGGAACGCCTGCCGCTTCGCCGAGATGAACGAGTGCGCGCTGCCGGCCGATTTCGATCCCACCAAGGCGACCGAAGTCGTCAATCGCTGGATCGCGCACGAGACCGCGCGCGCGACGCGTGAGGTCACCGAAGCGATCGAGGCCTATCGCTTCAACGATGCCGCGGGCGCCGCCTATCGCTTCGTCTGGAACGTGTATTGCGACTGGTACCTCGAACTCGCCAAGCCAGTGATGATGGGCGAGGATTCGCCCGCCAAGACCGAGACCCGTGCCATGGTGGCCTGGGCGCGCGACGAGATCCTGAAACTGCTGCATCCGTTCATGCCGTTCATCACCGAAGAACTGTGGGCGGTGACGGCGGCGCGTACGGGCCTGCTGGCGCTGACGCCGTGGCCGTTGAAGTCGCGCTGCGGCCTGACACGGGAGCAGGAAGCGCTGATCATCGCCACCGCCTCCAGCGATCCGCTGGTGGCGCCGATCATGCTCGGCGACCCCGCTGTTGTGCCGGACTTCAAGGACGACGCCGCCGAAGCCGAAATCGGCTGGGTGGTGGACCTCGTCACCGCGGTGCGCTCGGTGCGTGCGGAGATGAACATTACGCCGGCGACGCTGACGCCGCTGGTGCTGGCCGGTGCCTCCGCCGAGACGCAGGCCCGCGCGCTGCGCTGGAGCGACGTGGTGAAACGCCTCGCCCGGCTCGGCGATATCTCGTTTGCCGACCGCTCGCCGGACGGCGCAGTTCAATTGCTGATCCGCGGCGAGGTCGTCGCGCTGCCGCTGAAGGGCGTGATTGACCTCGGCGCCGAGCAGACCCGGCTGGAGAAAGAACTGGCCAAGGCGGAAGCCGACATCAAGCGCGTCGATGCCAAGCTTTCCAACGAGAAATTCGTCGCCAACGCGCCGGAAGAAATCGTCGAGGAAGAGAAGGAAAAGCGCGCCGAGGCTGTGGCGCGCAAGGAAAAGGTGCTGGAGGCCATGCAGCGCCTGAAGGGCGCGGTGTAAGCACCAACTCAGCGAGGCAACGACGTCGTTGCAATCTCGGACCTCTCCCCGTCATTGCGAGGAGCGAAGCGACGCGGCAATCCAGAGGGCCGCACGCTCCGAAAGAACTGGATTGCTTCGTCGCAAGGGCTCCTCGCAATGACGGGGAAAGAGCAGGGCGCCGTCTCGAAAATCACGTCTTCGAAAATGGCTTGCTGAGAAATTTCGACCCGCGCAGCCCATACCGCCACGGCAGTTCGATCGCCTTGGTGATGCCGATGCGAATCCCGGCAACCACATCGGGGGCCTCCGTTCGCGCGTGAATCGATATCGGCGGCGCGTCGAGCGCCAGCCCGTTATGGGCGTGCGTGATGCCCAATGCCTGACACAGCTTGCCCGGCCCCGAACACAGCAGCCGCTCGTCTTCGATACCGCGGCGCAGGCGCATTTCGCCGATGCCGAACGTCGGCTGGATCGCCCGGATCAGCACCGCGCTCGCCGAACCCGCCTTCTCGCAGACAAAGTTGACGCACCAATGGATGCCGTAGGAGCGGTAGACATAGGCAAAACCGGGCGGGCCGAACATCACCTGGTTGCGCGGCGTCGGGCCGCGGAACGAGTGCGCAGCGGGGTCGGTGTGGTGATAGGCCTCGACTTCGACGATCACGCCGCCGACCCCATCGACCAGCAACGTGGCGCCGATCAGGTCCGGAGCCACCTCATGCACGCTGCGGGCGAAGAAGCGCCGCTGCAACGGCCTTCCCAGTTTCAGCCTGGTGTTTGTGCGGTTTTGAGCCATTCTGGCCGATATGCTAAGATGGGACGCTGGGCAAGGCGAGGGCGGGTTGCAGGACATCCACCGGCGGATTACCTAGAGCTTCACTCAGAACGGACAGTTCATGGTCGTCGTCCTCGATACCGTCTCCACCACCCAGTTGCGTCCGCGTCACCCGGAAAAGGTGAACCGGCCGGATTCGGTGTCACCGCCGAAGCCGGACTGGATCCGGGTTCGCGCGCCGACCAGCCGCGGCTATGGCGACACCCGCAAGATCGTCAAGGAAAACGGCCTCGTCACCGTGTGCGAGGAGGCCGGCTGCCCGAATATCGGCGAGTGCTGGGACAAGAAGCACGCCACTTTCATGATCATGGGCGATACCTGCACCCGGGCCTGTGCGTTCTGCAACGTCAAGACCGGCATGCCCAATGCGCTCGACATGTCCGAGCCGGAGCACGTCGCGCTGGCGGTGTCGAAGCTCGGCCTGCACCATGTCGTCATCACTTCGGTGGACCGCGATGACCTGGCCGATGGCGGCGCCGATCATTTCGCCAAGACGATTCGCGCGATCCGCGCGGCGTGCCCGACCACCACCATCGAAATCCTGACGCCCGACTTTTTGCGCAAGCCGGGCGCGCTTGAAATCGTGGTCGCCGCCAAGCCAGACGTGTTCAACCACAATCTGGAAACCGTGCCGGCGCGCTATCTGACGGTCCGTCCGGGCGCGCGCTATTTCCATTCGTTGCGGCTGCTGCAGCGGGTGAAGGAACTCGACCCGACGATCTTCACCAAGTCGGGCATCATGGTCGGCCTCGGCGAGGAACGTCACGAAGTGCTGCAGGTGATGGACGATATGCGTTCCGCCGATATCGACTTCCTGACCATCGGCCAGTACCTGCAGCCGACGCGCAAGCATCATGTGGTGTCGCGTTACGTCACCCCCGATGAATTCAGCGGCTACGAGAAGGTCGCCTATACCAAGGGGTTCCTGATGGTGTCGGCGAGCCCGTTGACGCGCTCGTCGCATCACGCCGGCGAGGATTTTGCGAAATTGCAGGCGGCCCGCGCTGCACAGGCGCGCTGAGCCGACCATGCCGCAATTTGCCAACAAGCGCCGGGTCCGCCACAGCGCAAACCAAATGTTCGATCTCGTGGCCGACGTCGAGCGCTATCCGGAATTCGTGCCGCTGTGCAAGGCGCTGAAGATCCGCCAGCGAACCACCAGGCCCGACGGGACCGAGGTGATCGTCGCCGACATGACGGTATCGTTCAAGCTGGTCCGCGAGGCCTTCACCAGCCGCGTCACGCTGGACCGCGCCAATCTCAAGATCATGGTCGAATATCTGCAGGGCCCGTTCAGCAAGCTCGAAAATCGCTGGAGCTTCGAGCCGAAGACCGAAACCGAATGCGACGTCGGTTTCTTCATCGCCTATGAATTCAAGAGCCGGATGTTGGCGATGCTGATGGGCACCATGTTCGACGCCGCGTTCCAGCGCTTTGCCGCGGCGTTCGAGAAGCGCGCGGATCAGGTGTACGGGGTAGGGCGCTTGTCGAGCGGAACGTAATCACTACGCGCTCGGTGTCGTCCCCGAAGGGGGGACGACGGCTGAGAGGATCGAGTTTACTTCTCGGGCTTCGGCTTTACCGGCGCCTTCACCAGCCTTCGCTTCACCGCCGTTCGCCGTGGCGAGCGCGCGACGCGCGGCTGGGCCAGGCTGGCGACTTCGCGCTTCTTCGCAGTCGGCTGCGGTCCGCGCGCCAATTCCATCAGCATGCGCAGCGCTTCCAGCACCGAACGCTGACGCACCTGGCTGCGGCCGATGGCGCCGAACCGGCATTCCTTGCGGACGATGCGACCGTCTCGCGACGCCACCGCGAAATGCACCAGGCCGACCGGCTTGCCCGGCGTGGCCCCGCCGGGACCGGCAATGCCGGTGATAGACACCGCCAGATCGACGCCGGCCTTTTCCAGCGCGCCCACCGCCATCTGCGTCGCGGTCTCCTTGCTGACCGCGCCAAAACTCTCCAGCGTCGATGCCTTGACGCCAAGCATCACGCGCTTGGCGTCGTTGGAGTAGGTGACAAAACCACGATCGATCACGTCAGACGAACCCGGGATGTCCGTCAGCGCCGCGGCCACGAGGCCCCCGGTGCAGGATTCCGCGGTGGCGATGGTCAGCTTGCGACCGCGGCAGAGGTCCAGCAGCGCACGGGACAGGGCACGTGGATCGCTGCCGGCCATCTCAATCGACCCAGGGCAGGCGGATGGTGGCTGCCGCGGTGGCGGCAATGCCTTCCTCGCGGCCGGTGAAGCCGAGCCGCTCGCTTGTGGTCGCTTTCACCGCGACGCGTGACAGCGCCACGCCGGTGATTTCGCTGATGCGCGCGCGCATGGCGTCGCGCAACGGGCCGATCTTGGGGCGCTCGCAGATCAGCGTAACTTCGAGGTTGCTGATCCGGCCGCCGCGCGCGGTGACGCGATCGACCGCGTATTTCAGGAATTTGTCCGAGGCCGCGCCCTTCCACTTGTCGTCGCTGGGCGGGAAGTGCGAGCCGATGTCGCCATCCGCCAGCGCACCGAGGATCGCATCGACCAGCGCATGCAGGCCGACGTCGCCGTCGGAGTGGGCGAGAAAGCCTCGGGTGTGCGGCACGCGCACGCCGCAGATCATCAGGTGATCGCCGTCGCCGAACGCGTGCACATCGTAGCCGGTGCCCATGCGGATATCGCCGAGCGCGGCGGCAAGGCGTGCTTCCTCGCGCACAAAATCTTCCGGGGTGGTGAGCTTCATGTTCGCAACATCGCCTTCAAAGGTCGTGACCGTCAATCCCGCCCATTCGGCGAGCGCGGCATCGTCGGTGAAATCGCTGCGGCCTTCGCGGGCGGCGCGGCGATGCGCTTCAAGTATCACATCGAAGCGAAAGGCCTGCGGCGTCTGCGCGATGCGTAACCGGGAGCGGTCCGGCGTGGCTTCCACATGACCGGCATCGCCGACCTGCTTGATGGTGTCGGTGACCGGCACGGCCGGCACCGCGGCGCCCGTGATGCCGGCCGCCGCGATCGCGCGCGCAATCAAAGCAGGGGTCACGAAGGGCCGTGCGGCATCGTGGATCAGGACGATGTCGGGCGCATGACCGGCGAGCGCCTCCAAGCCAGCATGCACCGAGGCTTGGCGCGTGGCGCCGCCATTGGCCGGACTATGATACCGTAATTCGCTCACCGCCTCGTTGAACATCACGGTGTCATCGGGATTGAGTACCGGTTGCACGGCGAACACATCAGGGTGACCGCAGAACGGCTCCATGGCCCGGGAGATCACGGTTCGGCCTGCAATGGTGCGGTACTGTTTGGGACCGCCGGAGCCGGCGCGCAGCCCACGACCGGCGGCGACGATAATGGCGGCAGTCTTTGGTGATTCAGTCATCATGTTCAGCTGATTAAGGGGTGAGCGTTCGGCGCACAGCCCTTACCATGCTGGAAGGCAAAAACAGTATGATTACATTCTCGTGGACGCATATCCGCGCATTGCTGCACTGCACTTGCAATATGATCAGACCTGTCTAAAGTGTAGGCATGGCAGTTGACTGCACAACAAATGTGCGCATTATGCGCCCAATGTCTGCAATGCGGCGGACAAGCCAACGACGAGCAGGTCTGTGACTACCCTGAACTCTGCAAACCCTAAGCCATTGCGCATTGGCGACATCGAGATCGCCAACAGGGTCATCTTGGCGCCGATGACAGGTATCACCGATGTGCCGTTCCGGCGCCAGGTCGCCGAACTCGGCGCCGGGCTGGTGGTGTCAGAAATGACCGCTAGCGCCGATCTCGTCAATGGCCGTCCCATGTCCGTGTTGCGTTGCGAGGCGACCGGGCTTGGTCCGCATGTGGTGCAGCTGGCGGGCTGCGAGACCCGCTGGATGGCGGAGGGCGCGCGGATAGCGGAAGCGTCGGGCGCCGACATCATCGACATCAACATGGGCTGCCCGGCGCGCAAGGTCACCGGCGGCACCGGCCAGTCCGGTTCGGCGCTGATGCGCGATCTCGACCATGCCCTGAAGCTGATCGAGGCGACCATCGCGGCCGTAAGAGTGCCAGTGACGCTGAAGATGCGCCTCGGCTGGGACGATCAATCGATCAACGCGCCGGAGCTGGCGCGCCGCGCCGAGGCCGCCGGCGTCCAGTTGATTACCGTGCATGGCCGCACCCGTTGCCAGTTCTACAAAGGCGAGGCCGACTGGGGCGCGATCCGCGCGGTCAGGGACGCCATCGGCATTCCGCTGATCGTCAATGGTGACGTCACCTCGTTCGAGAAGGCAGTCAGCGCGCTTGAACTGTCCGGTGCCGACGCGGTGATGGTGGGGCGGGGTGCCTATGGGCGACCGTGGCTGCCCGGCCAGATCGCCCGCCGCTTCGAGACAGGAATCGCGGAAGCCGTGCCAACGCTGCCCGTGCAGCTCGGCTACGTCCGCAAGCTTTATGACGGCATTCTCAGCCACTACGGCGCGCGCGTCGGCCTTCGCCACGCGCGAAAGCATCTCGGCTGGGCGCTGGACGCCGCGGCGGCCACTAGCTGCGCGCCGGATGCCGTTCTGAAGACCTGGAAGCAGACCATCCTGACCGCCGAGGACCCGGCCGGCGTGCATCGTTCCCTCGACGATGCGTTTGACGATTTCACATGGAGTGCTGCCGCATGACCGCTGTCGCAGAACACCGTCGCCCGATTCCCACCGACAGCGAGGCGATCCTCAACGCCTTGCCGAATCCCGTGCTGCTGATCGCACCCGACGGCAAGATCGTCGACGCCAACATGGCCGCGGAGTCATTCTTCGAGATTTCCGCGCAGTTCCTGCGCCGGCAATCGCTGAAGGAACTGGTGCCGTTCGGAAGCCCACTGCTGGCGCTGATCGACCAGGTTCGCGCGCAGGGCTCGCCGGTCAACGAATACAAGGTCGATCTGGGCACGCCGCGAATCGGTGGTGATCGCCAGGTCGATCTCCACGTCGCACCGTTGACGGAGCGACCCGGCCATATCGTGGTGATGCTGCAGGAACGCACCATCGCCGACAAGATGGACCGCCAGCTCACCCATCGCAGCGCCGCGCGCTCGGTGATCGCGCTGGCGGCGATGCTGGCGCACGAGATCAAGAACCCGCTCTCCGGCATTCGCGGCGCGGCGCAGCTGCTGGAGCAGGCGGCGTCCTCCGAAGACCGCATGCTGACGCGGCTGATCTGCGACGAGGCCGACCGCATCGTCACGCTGGTCGATCGCATGGAAGTGTTCGGCGACGACCGGCCGGTGGCGCGCGGTCCGGTGAACATCCACTCGGTGCTCGACCATGTGAAGCGCCTCGCGCAATCCGGTTTCGCACGAAACATTCGCTTCATCGAGGATTACGACCCCTCGCTGCCGCCGGTGCTGGCCAATCAGGACCAGTTGATTCAGGTGTTCCTCAACCTCGTGAAGAATGCCGCCGAGGCGATTGCCGATCTTGGTTCCGACGGCGAGATCCAGCTCACCACCGCGTTCCGGCCCGGCGTGCGGCTGTCGATTCCCGGCAAGAAATCCCGCGTCTCACTGCCGCTGGAATTCTGCGTCAAGGATAACGGCCCCGGCGTTCCGGAAGACCTGCTGCCGAATCTGTTCGATCCCTTCGTGACGACAAAACCGACCGGAAGCGGCCTGGGTCTTGCATTGGTTGCGAAGATAGTCGGCGATCACGGCGGGATCATCGAATGCGAATCGCAGCCGCGAAAGACGATCTTCCGTGTGCTGCTGCCCATGTTCAACTCCGCCAAGAACTTTGATCCTGGTAACGGCGATGTCCCGGCGACATCGGCGCGTACCTCGCAAGACGCAAGATGAGGACTGACAATGGCTGCAGGTAGCATTCTGGTCGCGGACGATGACACGGCCATCCGCACCGTCCTGAATCAGGCGCTATCGCGTGCCGGATACGAAGTTCGCCTGACCGGGAACGCCGCCACGTTGTGGCGCTGGGTCAGCCAGGGCGAGGGCGATCTCGTGATCACCGACGTGGTGATGCCCGACGAGAACGGGCTCGACCTGATCCCCCGGATCAAGCGGGTCAGGCCCGAGCTCAAGATCGTGGTGATGAGCGCGCAGTCGACACTGATGACGGCGGTCAAGGCAGCGCAGCGCGGCGCCTTCG
>NZ_JAQGJD010000390.1 GCF_028290785.1 Tardiphaga sp.
CTTGCAAAGCTGCGAGCAAGACGTGGACAGCTTACAGCACCAATAATTGGCAGGGTTGCGTGACCGACCGTGACCTGAAGCAGGCCAACGACAACGACACCACCAACGCAACGCCGACTGCATCGGACCCGACAACGCTCTTCGTCGCCAAAAATTACAGCGACTGCAGCGCTTCCGTCTTGCCGATGAAGTCTGCGTATGATTCAAACGAATCCGACTCCTCCACCAACGACACCACTCTGAAGGGCAAAATCAACAATCTGGACGCCCAAGGCGGAACCAACCAGCCGATCGGCATACATTGGGCCTGGATGTCGCTGCAAACTAGCGATCCGCTCAATACGCCGGCCAAGGATACCGACTACAAATACACCGACGCCATCATCGTGTTGTCCGACGGGCAAAACACATTCGATTATTGGAATGGGACGGGCCAGTACTACGAGTCCAGCGTCGATGACCGGCAGAAATTGCTGTGCGACAACATCAAGAACCCTGCCAATGGCAAGGTCACAGTGTACGCCATCCAGGTAAACACCACGAACGACCCGGATTCAGCCATTCTCAAATATTGCGCCAATGACGGCCAATTCTTTCAATCGAAAACTGCCGACCAGATCGCGTTAGCGTTCCAGGCGATCGGGTCGTCGCTTACCAAGCTGCGGCTGGCTCAATAGAATTATCGCCCCCCACAACAAAAAACGCCCGGCCAATGGCCGGGCGTTTTACGTTTGGTTCCGAATAACGCGCCGCTTAGCGGGCGGGGGTCATCTTGGCGACGAAGCCTTCGAACGGCTTGTAGGCCTGCTTGGCGAGATCGGCATAGAGCTCGCCGATCTTCTGCGATTCCGCAACGAACGCTTCGTAAGCCGACTTGGCGTATTCGTTCTGCACTTCGATCGCCTTGTCGAGCGACTTCACGCCGGACAGCTTGGCGACGTAAGCGTTGCCGTCTTCGAAGGACTTCTTGGTGTAGTCGCCGACGGCCGCGGCAATCGCCTGCGCGCCGTTCTGCAGCGTGGTGGCCGAGGCCACGGCGCTCTCGAACTGCTCTTTGCCGTACTGCTGAATCTCTTCGACTTTGATCACGGGTGGAATCCTTTCCCAGACTGACATGTCAGTGCTTGCCCGTAGCCGGGCGCCTGACTGCGGACATCTATAGTGCACTGCACAATCTAGTCAAGAATATTGTGCGGCGCACAATTTTTACCATTCGGCGTAAATGCGACCCTGTCCTGCAAGGGTTGCTTAACCTTTTGGAAACTCGCCGGTTCTAGTTTGATTCTCTGTAGTGCTGCGTTCGGCCGAAAGGCAAAAACTGCATGAGCACAACCTCTTAGCCAGAATGGCCAAACGAATTTGCCATCCCGTCGAGAGAACTGCTTGGGCCGAGCGCTTTAACTGGGACATCTGCCGGGTCGTTGGGCATAATTTAGCCTCACGAGCCGGTGATTGAGTCTGGAAATCGGACGGGGACGTTTATGCTTCGCACAAATTTGGCTTCCTCGCGCACTCTTCGGATGTGCGCGCTCGGGCTGGCAACGCTTGCCGCGACCGTCTTCCTCACCACCGATCCCGCCGACGCACGCCGACACAAACATCGTTCAAGCCGACACGCCATCAGCAACGGCGGCGGCTACAGCCCCGCCTTCTCGTCGATCATGGTGGATGGCAACTCCGGCGCCGTGCTGGCGGCGAACAATCCCGACGCCCTGCGCCGTCCGGCATCACTGACGAAGATCATGACGCTGTATCTGCTGTTCGAGCAGCTCGAGTCCGGCAAGATGTCGCTCGACACCGAGATGAAGGTCTCCGAATACGCCGCCGACCAGGCGCCCACCAAACTCGGCCTGCGCACCGGCCAGACCATCACGGTCGAGGATGCCATCAAAGGACTGGTGACGCGCTCGGCCAACGACGCTTCGGTGGTCATCGCTGAAGCGATTTCCGGCGATGAGGAAGACTTCGCCAAGCTGATGACGCGCAAGGCGCGCGCGCTCGGCATGAGCCGCACCGTCTACCGCAACGCCAATGGCCTGCCGAACGACGAACAGCTCACCACGGCGCGCGACCAGTCGACCCTCGGCCGCGCCATCCAGGACCGCTTCCCGCGCTACTACCGCTATTTCGCGACGCCTTCCTTCACCTTCCGCGGCCACGCCATCAAGAACCACAATCGCCTGATCGGAAGCGTCGAAGGCGTCGATGGCATCAAGACCGGCTATACCCGCGCCTCCGGTTTCAACCTGGTGTCCTCGATGCGCCGCGGCAACCGGCATCTGGTCGGCGTCGTGCTCGGAGGCCGCAGCGGCGGCTCGCGCGATGCGATCATGCGCAACCTGCTGGCTGAGAATCTCGAAAAGAGCGCAACCCGCCGCACCGTGGCGGCGATCACCGAACGCAATCCGGCCGAGGCCAACGCCGACGTTGCGGAAGCGGCCGCAGACGCTCGGCCGACCCAGACCACGCAGGTCAACGGCGCCGTTCAGGTCGCCTCCGCGACGCCCGAGACCATCGAGACCCCGGTTCGCCCGGCCGCTCCTGTCGTATCCCGGCCGGTCCTGGCAGCCGCCACCGCCGCCCTGCCCGTGCCGCCGCGCAAGCCGGAGCCGGCACCGTTCACCTCTGGCGTGATCCAGTCGCAGGCGATCGCCGCCGTTCCCGGCGCGAACGAACCGATGAAGCCGGTGCGCGTGAAGACCGTTCAGGTCAAGTCCGGCCAGTTCAAGCTGGCCTCCGCCTCCGAACCATCGCCGACGCCGGTCACCAACGCGATCCAGCCGCGTAACGACGCCCCGGCCCGCAGCAACGTCGCCGAGACCTCGAACTCGCTGTATCAGCGCTCGGAAATGCCGCGCCAGCCTGCCAACTTCGGCACCGGCCAGGGCGTGCTGGGCGTGCTGCCGGCATCCGGTTCGCAAAACGGCCAGGCAATGGCCTATGCGGACCCTTCGCCGCGCAGCCAGCCCGCGACGCAAGCGGTCCAGCAGAACGGCGCCATCAAGCCCGTCGCCAACCACGTCGGCTGGATCATCCAGGTCGGCGCGCTCGACAGCGAGAGCGAAGCCCGCCTGCGCCTCGACGCCGCCCGCGAACAGGCCCGCGGCCTGCTCGGCAAGGCCGACCCGTTCACCGAGACCGTGGTCGGCAGGGGCGAGAAGAAGTTGTTCCGCGCCCGCTTCGCCGGCCTCGATCGCGAACAGGCCGAAGCGGTCTGCAAAACCCTGAAGCGCTCCGAGATTTCCTGCATCACCATCAAGAACTGACCGCAGGCTTGCTTACTGCAAATGGCCGGGACTATGTCCCGGCCATTTGCGTTTCACGGTAAACAAATCGCCGCGACGAAAACCTCTCGTCAAGATTTACCGCCTACATTGGAAGGCAGGGATGATTGTCACGCCGGGTAACGGCGGGCGATGGGGCGTCCACACAGAGACCAGGTGCACTCGCAGCTTGTAGCGTTGATAGCGTGCTGGAGTTAGTTGCGATGCGTGCGAAGCAAAGTGTCCTTGGCCTCGTTTACCCGGGCCGCGAGGTACGTCGATCCCCCCTGGTCGGGATGCAGTTTCTTCATGAGCGATCGATGCGCGTGGCTGATTTCGTCGCGCCCCGCTCCCGGCTGCACGCCAAGGATCTGATAGGCCTCCTCGTCCGTCATTTTACTGCTCGACGCCGCGCGGCCCTGCCGCCCTGCCCCGTCAAACTGCGCGTCCTGACGCCAGGCGGGAAACCGGCGGTCCAGATAACTTTCCAGTAGAGCCACGCTCTCGGCATCGAAGCCGGACATCATGGCGGCCAGCTGCGCCAGGTCGAACCCGTCCAGCGACTGGCCGGCATGGGGCCCGGCCACGACCCGGCCCGTCAGCGCGCCGCTGTCATGGTCCAGCACCATATCGAGAAACTGTGAGCGCACGTTCGACGTCTGGCCCGCCGATTTCGAGGCCCGGCCACCGAACATTCCGCCGATCTGGCTGAAGCCCGCGGTACCGAACGGCGACCAGCCAAGCAGCCCGGCGCCGAAGATGCCGAGCGGGATCGCCACCGCCAGTTCGCCCTTGATGCCGGTGAACGCCGCCACCGCGAGCGCCACGACGCCGCCGCCGATCTTGACGCCGCGTGCCAGAATCGCCGGGTTGGCCGCACGAAACATCTGCAGCAGCGTGTAGATGACAAATACGGCGAGCGCGCCGGCGATCAGAGTAGGCATCACCGAGAGATAGTCGGTTGTGGCGGCGAGCGGAAGCCCGCTTACTTCATCTGCCCGAGCAGCCTTGCCGCACCGGGCGCCGTCTGCGACAGCCGCACCAGGGCCTCGCGGCCGCCGGCGGCATAGGCCGCCACGGCCCGCAGCAGCTCACGCAACTGCGCCGCGGCCCCCGGATCGAACCGGCACCAGGCCCCGCCGGTCAGCCGGGCGATCTCGCGAAACGCCTGCTCGGCGGCGGGGTCATGGCCTTCCTGGAACATGAAGACCGGCACCTTGAGCAGGCCGAGCTCGCCTGCTTTGGCACACAGGTCGTCCACGGATTCTTCCATGGCGTCGCCGACGAACACTAGCGCGCGCACGCCGGCGGTGACCGCCTCGCGCCGGGTCTCGCTCAGCACCTTGCCGATCTGGGTCTGGCCGCCCTGGCAGGTAATCCGCGCCATCAGTTTAGCGAGTTGCGCGGTGTCGGCGATCCAGCCGCTGGCGCGGCATTCGCTCAGGCCGCGAAAATACACCAGCCGGATATCGAGGCTGCCCACCGCCGCAGCCTCGCGAAACATGTCGGCCTGCAGCGCGCAGGCCATGTCCCAGGTCGGCTGCCGGCTCATGGTGGCGTCGAGCGCAAACACCAGCCGCCCGCGCCCGCCCGCTGCGTGGGGCGCCATCGCTTTGGCCTTGGCGACGAACGCCGCGATATCCGCCGCCGCCGACGGTTTTGTCGTCAGCGTGTCGGTGGTCGATTTTGGAATGGTCGGATCGCGGGACATAGGGGCTCGCTATCAAATGCGAACTCTATGTGGAGATTGCGCGCCGCGCGGTCAATCCACGCGACAGCGGCCCACGCGACAGCGGCGCTTAGTTCACGCTCGGCGTATACTGCGCAACATTGCCTTGCGGCTCAGCCCGGCTCTGCTGCTCCGGTTGCTCGAGGATCTTCGGCTTGCCATCGACGGGCGCCAGCTTGCTGTCGTCGTCAAGGAATTTGTCGAGCAGGCCCTGGATCTTGGTCTTCAGTGTATCCGGCCCACGGTCGCTCATATCGGTGTGCTGAGCACCGGTGTTGACCACGGTGATGCCGAGCTTCTCGCAAATGTCGTCGTCAGGCACCACGCCCGGATCGGGCTTGAACACCGCGTCCTGCGAGCGGAATGACAGGATCTTGAACTTGCCGTCGGTCATGAACGGGACACGGAGATTGTCCAGCGTCACTACCTTCTTGACCTCGTCGGGATTCATCTTGGCGAAGTACATCGAGATGTCGCCGCCGTTGGAATGGCCGACCATGGTGAGATGATCGTAGTCGGAATTCGGCTGGATCTTCTTAAGCTGGGCGATGGCGAACTTGATGTTCTCGACGCCGCGCTGATACACCGGCAGGCGACCGACGTAGAGTTCGCCCTGCTTGGTCACCAGCGGCGCGTCGGAATCAAGATCGTGCTGGATGCTGATGGCCATGTAGCCGCGCGCCGCAAACACGTTGGCCAGGAATGAGTACTCGGTGAACTTGACGGTGTTGCCATGATTGAGGATCGCGACCGGCAATGTGAGCATGCCCGCATTGGCCTGCATCTCCTTGTCGCGACGAACCGCAACGTCAACCTCGACCGGACGATTGCGCGCCTTGTCAAAGAACGTCAGCGTCTCATGCCTGATCGCCCACTTGCTCGCGGTGAAGTACGCGACGGTGGTCAGCACGCAAACTGAAAGCAGGATGATAATTCCGCGCTTCATGTTCGTCCCTGATCGGCCCTTGCCGGCAGCCGGCGTAAAGTGGAAGACTCTCCGGCAGCTTCTCCAGCATACATGTCACAGCCGCGTGACAGGAAGATCAAAATGTATGAGTTGACCGCTGTTTCATTGTGCGGCGCACCCGTTTCTTGTGCACTTGCTCAATTTGGCCACTTCCCATTCCGGACAATTTTAGCGATTTGAGCCATCGACGATAGGGATGGAACGCCCAATTTGCAGCGGTTAGACAACATTCCGAAGCTGCTAACGTTCCGCACCCAGCCAAACGCTACCAATCGAACAATCTTCCAGCGCTACCTGGTGAAGCGGAGTCCGCTTTGGCGCACGCAGATACCGCTATCAACCGCCGAGGATGTCGTGGACTTCGAGCGGCTTGTCGATCTGCGCAAACCATTCGGCGCGGTTGGCGGCCCGGCGGCGGCCGCGCTCGTCGAGCGGCAACTTGAGTTTGCGCAGGAGCTCGGTGACTTCTTCACGGGCGGTAACATGGCCCATGCTCGGGCGACGGCCCAACGTCGCCTCGTTGAGATCGTCGAGCGCGGTCAATCCCCGCGGAAAAAACTCGCGATACATGACCCGCTCGGCAAGGCCGTCGATCGCACGAAAACCGAGCTGCAACGACAGTTGGTCGAGCACCTCGGCGACCAGCATCTTGTTGCGCGATCCGACCATCGACAGCCGGTTGCGCACCACGATCCAGTCGGTGCTGGCGCCATCGAGCTGCCGGCGCTTGCGGCGCGCGTCGCGCGCCATTTGCGCATAATGGCTTTCGCCGGTCACCGCGTAGTTCGCCGCGTCGACGGTACCCAGCACATCGAAATCGAGGAAGCTGTCGTTGATCGGCGTTACCAGCGTGTCGGCCATCGAATGCGCCAGCCTCATCAGGTAGCTGTCCGAACCCGGCGTATCGATGACGATGAAATCGCAGGTATTCTCCACCGCAACAACCGCGGCCATGAACTGCTCGAGCTCGACCGCCTCGTTGTCCGCGATCTGCATCGTGGTGCCAAGCTTGATGCAGCAGTGCAGCGGTACCTCAAGCGCGAGTCCCGCGCGCTGCGCCCAGGCGCGGCGGTTCTCGATATAGCGCGTGAAGCTCTGCTGGCGGCAGTCGAGGTCGATGGTGGCGACGCGCTGGCCGGCCTTCAGCAGGGCGACAGCGATATGCAGCGCGGTGGTCGACTTGCCCGACCCGCCCTTCTCGTTGCCGAGCACGATCACATGCGCCGTGCCCGACTGTCCATGACTGGTCTGCAACATCGTCAAATCCTTCGATTTATCTTCAAATCGGCGGTCTCGGCGGTCAAGCGAAATGCGTCTTCATGGACCGCGGGCGTCCACCATCTGCGCTTAATCATGAATCCCGGGGCAGCCGCAGCACTCCGGCCTGACCGCTGAAGGCTTGGCGTCGTCCGACAAGCTTTGATAAGTAGGCGTCACGACGCCCGCCGACCTCCAACCATCGAGCCGCAATGTCCCGTCCCCCTGTGATCGCACGCACCCTGCCCGCCCTGCGCCGCGCGCTCGATGGGCTGCGCACCCGCAAGGCCACGGTGGCTTTGGTGCCGACCATGGGCGCCCTGCATGCCGGCCATATCTCGCTGGTACGGCAGGCGCAGCGGCGCGCCAGCAAGGTGGTGGTCTCGATCTTCGTCAATCCGGCGCAGTTCGCGCCTACCGAGGACTTTGGCTCCTACCCCCGGACCTGGAAGGACGACGTCGCCAAGCTCGCAGCAGAGGGTGTCGACCTGATCTGGAATCCCGACGTCAAAACGATGTACCCCCCGGGATATGCGACGAAGATTCTGACCGAAGGCCCGGCCTCCGCCGGGCTGGAAGACCGGTTCCGGCCGCACTTCTTCGGCGGTGTCACCACCGTGGTGGGCAAGCTGTTCACTCAGGTCAGGCCTGATGTCGCGTTCTTCGGCGAGAAGGATTTTCAGCAGCTCAAGGTCGTCACCCGGATGGCCCGGGATCTCGATCTCGGCGTCAAGGTCACCGGCGTCGCCACCATGCGCGAGCGCGACGGCCTGGCGATGTCGTCGCGCAACGTCTACCTGTCGCCCGAACAGCGTGCGTCGGCACCGGCGCTGTACCGCGCCATGAAGGAAACCGCGAAGCGTCTGCGCGCCGGGGGGGATCTGGAAGCCGCTATGGCGGACGGGACCGCACTGATGACCGCGGCCGGCTTTGCCGTCGATTATTTCGAAGCCCGCCACGCGGATACGCTGGCGCCGGTCACGTCGATGAAGGAAGGCCCGGTGCGCCTGCTGGTCGCCGCCCGGATCGGCAACACCCGGCTGATCGACAATATCGGCGCATAACGCCCGCGGTAGAAAGACGGAGTGCGCGAGGCACTCCGTCGCTATGGCTAAACCGCCTGCTCGACCTGTGCGCTCTGGCTGCGCCGGCGCCATAACGTTCCGGCTACCAGCACCACCACCACGCCAATCAGGCCGCAGACGACCTCGCCGCCATGGCCACCGCCGGCAAAGCGAGTGCCGATGCCGAGCGAGGACATCAGGCTGTCGAGGCCGGTGCCCACCGAACCGCTGAAGAAGCTGTGTACCAGCGGCAGGATCGCCGGATCGGTGGCGATTACTTCGCCCGCGACCCAACCGAGCAAGCCCGCGCCGAGCCAGACCAGGACCGGCAGCTTGGTGAGCAGCGCCATGATCAGCGCCGCGCCGGCGACAATCAGGGGAACGCTGATGGCGAGACCAAGGATCAGCAGCGGCACGCTGCCATTCGCCGCCGCGGCCACCGCGATGACGTTGTCGAGACTCATGACGATATCGGCGACGACCACGATCTGCACCGCGGCCCACAGATGCGAAGCGGCGTGGACGCCGTCCTCTTCTTCCTTCTCGGGCACCAGCAGCTTGGCGGCAATCACGATCAGCGCCAGGCCGCCGATCAGCTTGAGGTAAGGCAATTCCATCAGCGTCGCGACGATTCCGGTGAAGATGATGCGCAGGATCACTGCGGCTGCGGCGCCGAGGATCATGCCCCACAGCCGCTGCTTCGGTTCGAGGCCGCGGCAGGCCAGCGCGATCACCAGCGCGTTGTCGCCCGACAACAGCACGTTGATCCAGATAATCTTGCCAACGGCGAGCCAGAACGCCGGCTGCTGCATTTCGAGCTGGAATTGAACGTAGACAGACTTGATTGTCGCCGGATCAAAGATATGCAGAAACCAATCCACAGCGCGCCCCCGTTGGTGTCACCTAAATCGTCGCCCGGTCTGTGCCGGTAGGTAGCGCCGGCAGCGACGCGCTAGCGCCGCTGCCGTGCCAGGTCGGCGTTAGCCGACGATCTCGTTACCCGAGAAGAACTGCGCGATCTCGATGGCGGCAGTTTCCGGCGCGTCGGAACCGTGCACCGAGTTCTCGCCAATCGACTTGGCGTGGGCCTTGCGGATGGTGCCTTCGGCGGCCTTCGACGGGTCGGTGGCGCCCATCACGTCGCGGTGCTTGAGAACGGCGCCTTCGCCCTCCAGGACCTGCACGACGACCGGACCGGAGATCATGAAATCGACCAGTTCGCCGAAGAACGGACGGGCCTTGTGGACGGCGTAGAAGGTCTCGGCCTGCTCGCGGGTCATGCGGATGCGCTTCTGGGCGACGATGCGCAGGCCGGCTTTTTCGATCAGCGCATTGATCGCACCGGTCAGGTTACGCTCGGTCGCGTCGGGCTTGAGAATCGAAAAGGTACGCTCGATGGCCATGATTTATCCTTGAAAAACAATCGTTGGAAGATTGCCGGGCTTATATCGACGCGATCCCCGCACGGCAAGCGATCAGGGCACGATGTCGCAGGGTACCGCTGCGGCGCGGACATTCCGATTGCCGTGGCAAGGCGCCCTCCAGGTCCCTTTAAGAATCTTTGACTCAATTCCGCTGAGATCGACAAAACGTGGAAACAATTGTCGCCTACCCGACTTGCCTAGGTGTCACAACTGCAACGAGCACGAAGCGGGTACCTGATGCAAAAGCGAATCACAGGCAGCGACCAGCACTTTGACCGCACGACCAGCGCGTCGATCTGCAATGCCATCGGCGAGCGGCTGCGCCAGAACATGCAGCCGGAGTCCTCCGCGTTGCCGTCCCGGCTGCAGGCCCTGCTGGACGAGATGCAGCGGCAGGATCGGGCGAACGCGGTTTAGGCCTGAGCCAAGCGGTATTTATGCGGCCTATAGCCCTCCCGGACGACAATTTGAGTTGCCTTTGTGCGCTGCAGCGGTGACAACCCCGCATGCTTTCAATTACAGACATCTCGATCCGGATCGCCGGACGCCTGCTCATTGACGAGGGTTCCGCGCAGATCACGCCGGGCTCCCGTGTCGGCTTCGTCGGCCGCAACGGCGTCGGTAAATCCACCCTGTTCCATGCCCTTCGCGGCGAACTGCCGCTGGAAACCGGCAGCATCTCGATTCCGCCGCGCTGGCGCATCGGCAGCCTCGCGCAGGAAGCCCCCGACGGTCCGCCCAGCCTGATCTCGGTGGTGCTGAAGGCCGATCTCGAGCGCGCCGCCCTGCTGGAAGAAGCCGAGACTGCCACCGATCCCCATCGGATCGCCGAAATCCAGACCCGCCTCGTCGATATCGACGCCCACTCCGCGCCATCGCGCGCCGCCGCCATCCTCAGCGGCCTCGGCTTCTCCACCGCCGACCAGGAGCGCTCCTGTTCCGAATTCTCCGGCGGCTGGCGCATGCGGGTCGCCCTCGCAGCGACGCTGTTCTCGGCGCCCGACCTGCTGCTGCTGGACGAGCCGACCAACTACCTCGATCTCGAAGGTACGCTGTGGCTCGAGGACCATCTCGCCAACTACCCGCGCACCGTCATCGTCATCAGCCATGACCGCGACCTGCTCGACACCTCGGTCGATCAGATCCTGCATCTCGACCGCGGCAAGCTGGTGCACTACCGCGGCACCTACTCGGCCTATGAGGAATTCCGCGCCAACAAGGAAATGCTCGACGCCAAGAACGTCAAGCGTCAGGAGGCCGAGCGCGCCCGGCTGCAGGGCTTTGTCGATCGCTTCAAGGCGGTGGCGTCAAAAGCCCGGCAGGCGCAGTCGCGCATGAAGATGCTGGAGCGGATGAAGCCGATCAACGCGCTGGTCAACCAGGACGTCCGCGAGATCGTCTTCCCCGCGCCGGAAAAGATCCTGTCGCCGCCGATCCTGGCCGTCGACAACGTCTCGGTCGGCTACGATCCCGCCCATCCCGTGCTCAACAAGGTCACGCTGCGGATCGATACCGCGGATCGCATCGCTTTGCTCGGCTCCAACGGCAACGGCAAATCGACGCTGGTCAAGCTGCTGGCCAACAAGCTGGCGCCGTTCTCCGGCTCGATCACGCGCGCCGAAAAATTGTCGATCGCCTATTTCGCGCAACATCAGCTCGACGAGCTGGTGATGGACGCCTCGCCCTACGACCACGTCCGCAAGCTGATGCCCGACGCCCACGAGAGCAAGGTGCGCGCCCGCGTCGGCTCGATCGGCTTCTCCGGCAAGGCCGGCGACACCAAGGTGAGCAGCCTGTCCGGCGGCGAGAAAGCGCGGTTGCTGCTCGGGCTCGCCACGTTCTTCGGCCCCAACATGATCATCCTCGACGAGCCGACCAACCATCTGGATATCGACAGCCGCGCGGCCCTGGCCGAGGCGATCAACGAATATCCCGGCGCCGTCATCATGGTGTCCCATGATCGCTATTTGATCGAGGCCTGCGCCGACCAGTTGTGGATCGTGGCCGACAAGACCGTCACCAATTTCGATGGCGACCTCAACGACTACCGCCGTATCGTGATGCAGCAGCGCGGCATGCGCGCCAGCTCACGCGACCGCGCCGCTACCGGCAACAACGGCCAGGGCAATGGTCGCGACAAGGACAAGCCTTCGAAGCCGAAGGAAAAGAAGGTCCCGCTGAAGCAGCGCGTGGCCGATGCCGAGGCCGAGATGACCCGCATCAACGGCATCATCACCAAGATCGACACCGCGCTGGCGCTGCCCGGCCTGTTCAAGAAAGATCCCAAGCAGGCCGCGCAGCTCAGCAAGGCCCGCGCCGGCGCCGAAAGTGCGCTGGCCCGCGCCGAGGAGCAGTGGCTCGCGGCCAGCACGCTGTACGACGAGGCGAACGGGTAGTTTCTACTTACGTGTCCCGGACGCGGTGCGGCATTCTCAGGCGATGCCCTTGCTTCGCCGCATGCCGTTCCGCAGAGCCGGGACCGTGCCAGTTCGTAGGATAGGTGGAGCGATGCGATACCCATCGCTAAAAGCGCATGACGTTGATGGGTATCGCGATCGGGCCCTAACGCGCCCTCTTCGCTCCACCCATCCTACATTTCCCCCACCTCCGCCACGCAATCGACCTCGACATCGAACGGGCCCGGCCATGACGGAACGTGCATGAAAATGCGCGCCGGCGATTCCACCGGGAAGTAGCGCGCATACACCTCGTTGAAGATCGCGAAGTGGGCTGGATTCGGCGTGCAGTAGACGTTGCATTTGACCACATGCGCCAGCGACGAACCGGCGGCCTGTAGACAATGCTTCATCTGCTCCAGCACGATTTCGGCCTGGCGTTCGAACGGCACCCGCGCGATTTCGCCGGTCTCGGGATCGAACGGCGGAATACCGGACAGATAGACCATCCCGTTGGACACCACCGCGGGGTAGATCGAACCTTTGCGGTAGCGCTCCAGGTAATTCGAGATCGGCTCGATACGGATACGTCTCATCGCAACCCTCCTTCTTGACGTGAGGCTGCGATCCTATCGTGCGGAATGTGCGCGATGGTTCGGCGGGCGCCGAACTATCGTGGCGCCGGTCGGCGATACCACGGCGGCCCGTCACGGCTTGCGCGACAGGCTCGGCGTCAAACTCGATTTTGAAGGTCAGCCCTGCGCTACGTCGTCGCGCGCTTCTTCGGCCGCGCGGCTTTCGGCTGCACTACCGGCTCAGGTCCGCGTTCCACAACCGTCAAACGGCCGGCCGTAAAGGTGTAGATGCCGGCGCGGGCGCCGCGCGAATAGGTCAGCACCGCGACGCGGTCGCCGCGCGGATTGGTCGAGAGGTTGACGCTGTCGGGCGCACCGGCGCCACGCGCGACGTCGCATTCGGTATGGCCGAGGGCCACCACGCCGGAAGGCTGCGGCGCACCGGCCGCGCCATCGGCCAGCGCATTGGCATCGCGCGGCGCCATGCCGGGGCATGAGCCATCGGCGCTGATCAGGTCCTGCGGACCGACCGCCTTCTCAGGCGACAGCGGCGGGGTTTCGATCGAGACGTTCTTGACGAATACCCGTCCAGGCTTGGAAAACCAGTCGGCGTCCTTGGACAGCAGATCCGACGAAAACATGTCGCCGCCGACGCCCGCGCAGCCCGCCAGTACGGGGGCCACGAGCAGCAGCCCGAGCATTCCAGTTCGATAAGATTTCTCTCGCACGATCAACTCATCCCTACCCGGCACGCGGCGTAAGCTCCTGTAGCACCACTGATTTGCGGCGCCACCATGACATCAGGCGGATTGCCCCTGCGAAAGCCAGAATTAGCTAGAATTATCGTAAATTACCAGTAATCGCCAGCCCTGCCGCTGATCGCCTCCCCGCCCGCCAGCAGAGCGTGCCGCCCTAGTTCTTCTTCTGCCAGCGGCCACGCTCGTCGGTCTGCCAGTAGGTGGCGGCAAACCCCCGCGTCTTGCAGTCCGTCCAGGCCGTCCGTGCGCCCGCCAGCGCGTCGCCATCGTCGCCGTTGAACACCATCACCATGCGCTCATAGCCATCGGCATCCGCCGGCAGCGCGGCATTATCGACCAGGAACCGGACCTGCGCCCGGTTCGGATTGCCGTCTTCCACTGTCAACAGGATCGGCTGCTCCGCGGCGTCGTCCGCGCGCCACGTGGCGTGCGGCAGGAACGAATCGTCGCGATAGGTCCACAGATGCGCATCGAGCGCATCGACGCGCTCTTCCGACCCCGCCTGCACGACGACCCGCCAGCCGCGCTCGAGCGACTTCTCGAGCAGGGACGGCAGCACGTCTTCCAGCGACTTGTTCTGCAGGTGATAGAACAGGACCTCGGTCATGTCGGTGTGTTCTGCTCCGCTACTTCCTGGCTTCGTAATACTCCGCCACCAGCCGCTCCAGCAGACGGACGCCATAGCCCGAACCCCAGCTCTGATTGATCTCGGTCTTCGGCGCGCCCATCGCGGTGCCGGCGATGTCGAGATGCGCCCACGGCGTTTCGCCGACGAAGCGCTGCAGGAACTGCGCCGCGGTGATCGAACCGCCATTGCGCGCGCCGGCGTTCTTCATGTCGGCGAATTGCGAGTCCATCATCTTGTCGTATTCCGGACCCATCGGCAGCCGCCAGACCTTTTCGCCGGTTTCCAGTCCGACCTTATAGAGCCGCTCCGACAGTTCATCATTGTTGGAGAACAGCCCGGCGTGTTCGGTGCCGAGGGCGACCAGAATCGCCCCGGTCAGGGTCGCCAGATCGACCATGAATTTCGGCTTGTACTTCTCTTTGACGTACCAGAGCACGTCGGCCAGCACGAGGCGGCCTTCGGCGTCGGTGTTGATGATTTCGATGGTCTGGCCGGACATCGAGGTGACGATGTCGCCGGGACGCTGCGCGTTGCCGTCGGGCATGTTCTCGACCACGCCGATGGCGCCGACCACGTTGAGCTTGGCCTTGCGCCCGGCCAGCGCGTGCATCAGGCCGACCACGCAGGCCGCACCGCCCATGTCGCCCTTCATGTCCTCCATCGAGCCCGACGGCTTGATCGAAATGCCGCCGGTGTCGAAGGTGACGCCCTTGCCGACGAAGGCCACCGGCTGTTCGCCCTTCTTGCCGCCGTTCCAACGCATGATCACCATGCGGCCCGGCTGCGTCGAGCCCTGCGACACGCCGAGCAGCGAGCCCATGCCGAGCTTGGTCATGGCCTTGACGTCAAGCACCTCGACCTCGACGCCGAGCTTCTTCAACTCGGAGGCGCGGCGCGCGAATTCGACGGGAAACAGCACGTTCGGCGGCTCGTTGACCAGTTCGCGCGCCAGGATCACGCCATCGACGATGTGACCTTCGGCCGCAAACGTCTTCTTGGCGGCGGCGACGTCATCAACCGCGATCGACACCGTGGCGCTGACGG
>NZ_JAQGJD010000395.1 GCF_028290785.1 Tardiphaga sp.
GCACCGAAGAAAAGCGTCGCTAAAGAAGCAGAGCAGGAAACGGGGCAGGGCAAGGAGCCGATCAAGGGCAATGGCGCCAGTGCGCCCAAGGAATTCACCCGGGAACAGGAACTCGCCGCCCTGCGCGACATGCTCCTGATCCGGCGTTTCGAGGAAAAGGCCGGCCAGCTCTATGGCATGGGCGCGATCGGCGGCTTCTGCCATCTGTATATCGGTCAGGAAGCAATCGTGGTCGGCATGCAGATGGCCCTGAAAAAGGGCGATCAGGTCATAACCGGATACCGCGATCACGGCCACATGCTGGCCTGCGGCATGGAAGCCAAGGGCGTCATGGCCGAGCTCACCGGACGCCAGGGCGGCTATTCCAAGGGCAAGGGCGGCTCCATGCACATGTTCAGCAAGGAGAAGAATTTCTACGGCGGCCACGGCATCGTCGGCGCACAGGTCTCGCTCGGCACCGGGCTGGCTTTCGCCAACCGCTACCGCGGCAACGACTTCGTCAGCCTCGCTTACTTCGGCGACGGCGCGTCGAACCAGGGCCAGGTCTATGAGAGCTTCAACATGGCGGAGCTGTGGAAGCTCCCCGTGGTCTACATCATCGAGAACAACCGCTACGCCATGGGCACCTCGGTGCTGCGTTCCTCGGCGCAGACCGATTTCTCCAAGCGCGGCATCTCTTTCAACATTCCCGGCGAGCAGGTCGATGGCATGGACGTCCGCGCCGTCAAGGCTGCCGGCGACAAGGCCGTGGCGCATTGCCGCGCCGGCAAGGGTCCGTACATCCTGGAGATGCAGACCTATCGCTACCGCGGCCACTCGATGTCCGATCCGGCCAAGTACCGCACCCGCGAGGAAGTGGACAAGGTTCGCCACGACCAGGATCCGATCGAGCAGGTCCGCAACCGCCTGCTGGCGGAGAAGATGACCGAAGCGGATCTCAAGGCGATCGACGCCGACGTCCGCGAGATCGTCAATGCCGCCGCGGATTTCGCGCAGCACGATCCGGAGCCGGATGCGTCCGAGCTCTACACCGATGTCTACCGCTGACAAGCGCACCGCTAAGCACGCAGTCTAAAGATTGATCTGGAGTTACAATGCCCATTCAAGTGCTGATGCCCGCGCTGTCCCCGACCATGGAGAAGGGCAACCTCTCCAAATGGCTGAAGAAGGAAGGCGACGCCATCAAGTCCGGCGACGTCATCGCCGAGATCGAGACCGATAAGGCGACTATGGAAGTCGAGGCCACCGACGAAGGCACCCTAGGAAAAATCCTGATCGCCGAAGGCACCCAGGACGTCGCGGTGAACACGCCGATTGCCACCATTCTGGCTGACGGAGAGGATGCCAGCGCGGCGCCGGCCCCGGCCAAGCAGGAGAAGGCCGCGGAATCCGCAGCCCCGGCCGCCGAAGCCAAATCCGCCCCCGCGCCTAAGGAAGAGCCCGCCGCCGCGCAGGCGGCTCCCGTTGCGCCGGTGGCCGCGATCCTGCCCGATCCGGAAATTCCGGAGGGTACCGAGATGGTCACCATGACCATCCGCGAAGCGCTGCGCGACGCCATGGCCGAAGAGATGCGCCGCGATGAAGACGTCTTCATCATGGGCGAGGAAGTCGCGGAGTATCAGGGCGCCTACAAGGTGACCCAGGGCCTGCTGCAGGAATTCGGCGCCCGCCGCGTCATCGACACCCCGATTACCGAGCACGGCTTTGCCGGCGTCGGCGTCGGCGCCGCGATGTCCGGGCTGAAGCCGATCGTCGAGTTCATGACCTTCAACTTCGCGATGCAGGCGATCGACCAGATCATCAACTCGGCCGCCAAGACGCTGTACATGTCCGGCGGCCAGATGACCGCGCAGATCGTGTTCCGCGGCCCCAACGGCGCCGCCGCCCGCGTCGGCGCGCAGCACAGCCAAGACTACTCGGCCTGGTACTCGCAGATCCCCGGCCTCAAGGTGGTCGCGCCGCACACCGCGGCCGACTACAAGGGCCTGCTGAAGTCCGCGATCCGCGACAAGAACCCCGTGATCTTCCTCGAAAACGAAATGCTGTACGGCCACACCGGCGAAGTGCCGAAGCTCGATGACTACATCGTGCCGATCGGAAAGGCCAAGGTCGCGCGCGCCGGCAAGGACGTCACGCTGATCTCGTGGTCGAACGGCATGAACTACGCGCTGAAGGCCGCCGAGGAACTCGCGAAGGAAGGCATCGAGGCCGAGGTGATCGATCTGCGCACGCTGCGCCCGCTCGACACCGAGACCATCGTGGCTTCCGTGAAGAAGACCGGCCGCGCGGTGACCGTGGAAGAGGGCTGGAAGCAGTCCGGCGTCGGCGCCGAAGTCGCCGCCCGCCTGATGGAAGAGGCGTTCGACTATCTCGACGCCCCGGTCGGACGCGTCTCCGGCAAGGACGTGCCGATGCCCTACGCCGCCAACCTCGAAAAACTGGCGTTGCCGTCCGTGGCCGACGTCGTCGCGGCGGCCAAAGCCGTTTGCTATCGGTGAGCGGGATGGCCGGTCCGAAGGAGCAGCCCTTGCCGCCGGATGTGATGGGCCGCGAGGACGCCGTCGAGGTGCTGCGCGCCTTCGTGCTCGATGGCGGCCTCTCGATCGCGTTCACCCGCGCGTTCGAGGAGCCGGACATGTGGGGCATGCTGCTGGTCGACATCGCCCGCCACGCCGCGCGCGCCTATGCGCGCGAGAGCGACTATTCCGAGGACGAGGCGCTGACGCGCATCGTCGATATGTTTGACGCCGAAATCGCGCGGCCGACCGACGTGGGCTCGACCACGCCGCGGTCGCAACAAGGTCACTGACAATGCCAAACAACATCCTGATGCCCGCGCTGTCGCCCACCATGGAAAAGGGCAACCTTGCCAAGTGGCTCAAGAAGGAGGGCGACACGGTCAAGTCCGGCGACGTGATCGCCGAGATCGAGACCGACAAGGCGACCATGGAAGTGGAAGCCGTCGATGAGGGCACCATCGCGAAAATCCTGGTGCCGGAAGGCACCCAGGACGTGGCGGTCAATGCGATCATCGCGGTGCTGGCGACCGATGGCGAGGACGTGAAGGCGACCGGGGCGGGGGCAGGGGCTGACAAGCCGAAGGCTGCCGCCGAGGCGCCCAAGGAAGCTCCGAAAGCTGCCGCCGCACCTGCCGCCGCTGCGGCTCCTGCCGCTGCCGAGAAGGCCCCGGCGCCCGCCGTCGCACCGGCGCCCGCCAAGCCTGCCGCGCCAGCCTCGAATGGCGCCCGCGTGTTCGCCTCGCCTTTGGCCAAGCGTCTTGCGAAGGACGCCGGCATCGAACTCGGCCGCATCGACGGCTCCGGCCCCCATGGCCGCGTCATCGCCGCCGATGTCGAGAAAGCCAAGACCGGCGGCGGCCTCAAGGCGCCCGCGGCAGCACCGGCCACAGCAGCCGCCGCTGCGCCGGGCGCGTCGGACCAGCAGATCCGCGCGTTGTTCAAGCCGGACAGCTACGAGGCCGTGCCGCACGACAACATGCGCAAGGTGATCGCGCAGCGCCTGACGGCCGCCGACCGCGACATTCCGCAATACTACCTGACCGCCGATTGCGACGTCGGCAAGCTGGTCGCGGCGCGCGAGGAGATCAACGCGCTGGCGCCGAAGGACAAGGATGGCAAGCCGGCCTACAAGCTGTCGGTCAACGACTTCGTCATCAAGGCGCTGGCTTTGGCGTTGCAGCGCGTGCCCGACGCCAATGTGAGCTGGACCGACGAGGCGATGCTGCATCACAAGGTGTCCGATGTCTCGGTCGCGGTGTCGGTGCCGAGTGGCCTGATCACGCCGATCATCCGCAACGCCCACATCAAGTCGGTGGCGCAGATTTCCGCCGACATGAAGGACCTCGCGGCGCGCGCCAAAGCGCGAAAACTGAAGCCGGACGAGTACCAGGGCGGCTCCACCGCGGTGTCCAACCTCGGCATGTTCGGCATGAAGCAGTTCACCGCCGTGATCAACCCGCCGCAGGCCTCGATCCTGGCGGTCGGCGTCAGCGAGGAGCGTGCCGTGGTACGCAACGGCAAGCTCGATATCGCGACCATCATGACGGTGACCCTGACCTGCGACCACCGCGCCATGGACGGCGCGCTCGGCGCGCAACTGCTCGGTGCGTTCAAGCTGCTGATCGAAAACCCGGTGATGATGGTGGTGTAGTTGAAATTGGGGAGGCGCACGGGCGCCTCTCTTTCTTCCCTCCCCCCTAGGCGAAGCTTCGCTAGGTGGGGGAGGGTGGCCGCCGAAGGCGGACGGGTGAGGGGTATGTCCAACGCCTCACCTCGATCTCTACAAGAGGCAGCGAGCCGATGCGAGATAGCAACCAACTGTCCTACTGGTTCTGTTTGGTTGGCGGAGCGTTTGGATCCGTTGCCGGTGCGGTGTGCTGGTGGTCGCTGGGCGCGCTGCTGTGGTTGCCATATTGGAAAACTCTAAGTGCCCACCACATGATTTCAGACGACATTGGCTGGGCACTCGGATTGTACATTGTACCACCGGTCATCGGATTCATGATGCTCATCGCCACGGCGATCAGCATCGGCATTGTGCGCGCGTCACCGGATACGAATCGGAAAGGACTCCTGATCCTGATCCATCTGATCCCGGGACTTGCGCTATCGATCCTGCAGCTCAGCAACTGGACGCGCATGAGTGTTATCGAATCGCCCGGCTTTGAAATCGCCGTCCTTGCGATCGGGCTCTGCTGGGCGCTGATGCTCATCGACATCATGAAAAAACGACGCACCCGACTTGGTCTGGCGCCGGTATCGAACTGAAGGCACTAACACATGGCTGATACATCCTTTGACGTCGTCGTAATCGGCTCTGGCCCGGGTGGCTATGTCACCGCGATCCGGGCCGCGCAGCTCGGCTTTAAGACGGCGATCGTCGAGAAGGCCTATCTCGGCGGCATCTGCAACAACTGGGGCTGCATTCCGACCAAGGCGCTGCTGCGCTCGGCGGAGATCTATCACTACATGCAGCACGCCAAGGACTATGGCCTGTCCGCGGACAACGTGTCGTTCGACATCAAGGCGGTGATCGCGCGCTCGCGCGGCGTGGTGAAGCGCCTCAATGGCGGCGTCGAATACCTGATGAACAAGAACAAGGTCTCGATCATCTGGGGCGAGGCGACGCTGGACGCGCCCGGCAAGTTCACCGTGAAGAAGACCGAAGCCGCCGCCCCCAAGGGCGCGCTGGGCGAGGGCGCCTATACCGCCAAGCACATCATCGTCGCCACCGGCGCACGGCCGCGCGTATTGCCGGGCATCGAGCCCGACAAGAAGCTGGTCTGGACTTATTTCGAGGCGATGAACCCGGACAAGATGCCGAAGTCGCTGCTGGTGGTCGGCTCCGGCGCCATCGGCATCGAGTTCGCGTCGTTCTACAAGACCATGGGCGCCGACGTCACCGTCGTCGAAGTGCTGCCGCAGATCCTGCCGGTGGAAGACGCCGAGATCGCCGCGTTCGCGCGAAAAGAGTTCGAGAAGCAGGGCATCAAGATCCTCGCCAACACCAAGGTCACCAAACTCGACAAGAAGGCCGACAGCGTTATCGCCACCATCGACGACGGCAAGAAGCCGGTGACGGTGGAATTCGACCGCGTCATCTCCGCTGTCGGCGTGGTCGGCAACATCGAGGGCTTTGGGCTGGAGAAGCTCGGCGTGAAGACCGAGCGCGGCTGCATCGTCATCGATGGCTACTGCCGGACCAACGTTCCCGGCATCTACGCCATCGGCGACGTCGCCGGCCCACCGATGCTGGCGCACAAGGCCGAGCATGAGGGCGTGATCTGCGTCGAGAAGATCAAGGGCATGGACCCGCATCCGATGGACAAGCTGCTGATCCCCGGCTGCACCTATTGCCACCCGCAGGTCGCCTCGGTCGGCCTCACCGAAGCCAAGGCCAAGGAGAGTGGCCGCGAAATCCGCGTCGGCCGTTTCCCGTTCGTCGGCAACGGCAAGGCCATCGCCATGGGCGAGGACCAGGGTATGGCCAAGGTGATCTTCGACAAGAAGACCGGGCAGTTGCTCGGCGCGCATCTGGTCGGCGCCGAAGTCACCGAACTGATCCAGGGCTTTGTCGTCGCGATGAACCTGGAGACCACCGAAGAAGAGCTGTTCCACACCATCTTCCCGCATCCGACCATCTCGGAGACCATGAAGGAAGCCGTGCTGGACGCTTATGGACGCGTGCTGAACATGTAGTCGGGCGATAATCCTGACAAACTAATCAGCTCGCCGCTTCGTGATGGCGGGCGGGCTGAACTTTCGCCGCCGCAGCGCCATCTGATGATCGGGCCCGGCGCGGCAGGCGCCGTCGGCTAACAAATGCCGGTGCAAAGGCGCCGGCGCTGATCGGGAGAACGTCATGAGAAAGATCACAGCTATCGCGATCGGCGCGGCCTTGATCGCGCTGTCCGTTTCCGATGCCGCCAGCGCCGCGGAGCGGCACCGTAGCCGACACGTCCAGCAGCCGGCCTTCAGCGGCGGCGATCCGAGCGACGCGCTCGGCTACTACCCCGGCTGGGGCCGCCCGATGGTGCCGTCCTACGGCGTCTATCCGGGTTTGATCTATGGCGGAGCGACCTCGGCGCCTGCCGGTCGCTGAAAGCCGCAAGACGCGACAGCAACGGCCGGCCCTCGTGGCCGGCCGCTTCGTTGCAACGGCTCGCTACTTTAGTCGCGCTCTAAAGGGTGGCTTAGGGGCAACGAATGTTGCTGGGGCGCCACAGTTCCCTAAGATTTAACCGTATGGTCCGCCGGTCCCTGCACGCGCCGCTATTTAGCCACACGCGTTCGTGAAATCATTCTGATCAGCGAGACGGCCACGGCGCGCGCGACAACCACAGGAAATCAGGCGATTTCCTCGAGCGCCAGACGGCCGGTGAACCAGGTTTGCAATGGACGCCAGGACGCCAGCTATCAGCCTCACTTCGCGCCAGCCCGACCGTCTCATGACGGGGCCGGCGAGGGCGGCGAAGCTGTGTCGCGAAGGCGTCTTGGTTGCGAACGTCGGCGCCCCGACCTATGCGGTGCGGGCTCTGGTCATCGTCGATGAATGCTGCATCGCGCTCGATTGGATCGAATGGGCTGACATCTTCAAAAAGCCACCCTGTGTCCCGGATTTGAAACCGCAGGGCCGTGATGTCGCCAAAGACATCCTCGAAATTGGCAACATGCGACATGCCGATGACGGCATGGCTAACGAAAATTTGACCGACCAAAAATTGGCTGCGCACAAGACCAAACACCAACTTTGCGCGACCAACTATTTGGCGGGGGTGCTTTGGAACGTTGCCCACCAGGTTGGAGCGGCCATCGATGGCGCCGTCATCCACTCGGGCAGGGCGCACGAGAAACAATGTTATGCGAATATTTGAGCGTACCATTCTTGTAGCGTGTTTTGTGGGTGCCGCTGCCGTGGCCGTCCCGGTGTTTGCCTTTGACGGCGCGCCGGTAGGTTCGGATGCGACCCTCCCGGTGGTGACGGCTTTGCCGGGCGCCGTCGCCTCGTTGAAGAAGAACAGCTCTGACACCACGCTGACGGCGCTGCAATACGCCGCCGAGGGCGGCCATCCGATCGCGCAGTGGAAGCTCGGCCGGATGTATGCCGACGGTAATGGCGTGGCCCAGGACGACCTGCGCGCGTTCGAGTATTTCAGCCGTATCGCCAATGCCCATGCCGAGGACAGTCCGTCGGCACCGCAGGCCGCCGTGGTCGCCAACGCGTTCGTCGCGCTCGGCCGCTACTACCTCGACGGTATCCCGAACTCCAAGGTCAAGGCCGATACCGAACGCGCCCGCGAGATGTTTTCCTATGCGGCGTCGTATTTCGGCAATGCCGACGCGCAATACGACTTGGCGCGGTTGTACCTCAAGGGCATCGGCGCCCCTCGCGACACCAAATATGGCGTGCGCTGGCTCGGCCTGGCCGCCCAGAAGGGCCAGCACCAGGCGCAGGCGCTGCTCGGCCAGATGCTGTTCAACGGCGAGCAACTGCCGCGGCAGATGGCGCGTGGCCTGATGTGGCTGACGCTGGCGCGCGACAACGCAACACCCGACGAGGTCTGGATCAAGGAAAGCTACAACCGGGCCATCAACAAGGCCTCGGAAGACGACCGCGCCATGGCGCTGCAGATGCTCGAGCACTGGGTGCAGGGTCGCAAGGACTGAGCGAAGCTGCCGTACGGCGGTAGAAAAGCGGTTTTCCAGCCGCTATATTGATGCCATGCGCCGTGATCTTACCATCGCAAGATTGAAGGCCACCGAGCCGGCTCTGCGGGCGCTTGGAGTGGCTGCGCTTTATCTGTTCGGATCGCATGCGCGCGACCAGGCCGGGCCGGAATCCGATATCGATGTTTTTATTGATCCGGCTCCCGAAACCTCCTTCGGCTTTCTCAGCTATATGGACGCGTTCGACGTGCTTCGTGGCTCGTTCGGCGACAAGATCGATTACGGCACGCGCAACGGCTTGCATCCGTTGCTGCGTTCCGGGATCGAGCGCGAAGCCATCCGCATCTTTTGATGGCGGTCCGTACGACACCCATCTGGCTGGCGGATATTCGTGAGGAAATCGCGGGAATCCGCAGCGCCACGGCGGGCCGGAGCGCGACCGATTTCGCGTCGAACTGGATCACAAAACGCGCCGTCGAGCACGCGCTGCTGATCATCGCGGAAGCAGCTAAACACATTCCGGCAGGGCTTAAAGCGAACCACCCGGAAGTGCCGTGGCAGAAGATTCATGGCCTCGGCAACATGTTGCGCCACGAATACCGGCGGATCGATCCCGACATCCTGTGGTCGGTCGTCTCGGATCACATCGAGCCGCTCGATCGCGCCGTTGCAGCCCTGCTGGAAGACTTCCCGAAAAGCTAGCCGTGTTGCTCACGCCGCCTCGAGATCCAGATCGATCCACACCGGCACGTGGTCGGACGGCTTTTCCCAGGCGCGCACGTACTTGTCGATGCCGACATCGACGAGCCGGTCGGCGGCTTGCGGCGACAGCAGCAGGTGGTCGATGCGGATGCCCCAGTTCTTCTGCCAGGCGCCCGCCTGGTAATCCCAGAACGTGTACTGCCCGGGCTCGTCGGTGACGGCGCGCAGCGCGTCGGTTAGGCCCAGCCCCAGCAGCGCTTGAAAGCTCTCCCGGGTCTCCGGCTTGAACAGCGCGTCGTTGGCCCAGGCGGCGGGGTTATGCACGTCGGCGGCGGCCGGGATCACGTTGAAGTCGCCGGCCAGGATCAGCGGCTCCTCGGTCTTCAGCCGGGCCCGCGTAAATTCCTGCAGCCGCGACATCCATTTCAGCTTGTAGGGATATTTGTCGGTATCGACCGGATTGCCGTTCGGCAAATACAGGCAGGCGACCCGCACCACGCCGGATTTCAGCGACACCACGCCTTCGATGAAGCGCGCGTGCACGTCGTCATCGTCGCCGGGCAGCCGCGGCGTGGCTTCCTCGAGCGGATATTTCGACAGCAAAGCGACGCCGTTGAACGTCTTCTGACCGTGGGTGATGACGTTGTAGCCGAGCGCCTCGATGGCCTCGCGCGGGAACGCCTCATCGACGCATTTGATCTCCTGCAGGCAGACGATGTCCGGCGCGCAGTCGCGCAGCCACGTCAGCAGATGATCGAGCCGCTGGCGGACCGAGTTGACGTTCCAGGTGGCGATGCGCATGCGGATATTCCGTTAGATCGTGATTCAGCCCATGGAGTTATAGCGACTTGCGTCGTGGCTGCTAATGTCTTGGCCAGATCGAACGCCGGTTCGTTCCTCCGCCCGCTATGCAATACGAAGTATTGCTTCGCAGAGCCGGCCCCGGTTGCGACGCCCGCAGCAAGCTTGGATCCTGACTCTGCAATGCGCTGCGTCCGGGAGTGGGAGGGCTGTCGACAAGCGGACATACGCGGCGGGATATCAGAAGCGCTCCCGCCCGACGAAACCGGCGGCTCGACTGCAAGAATCCCGTCACCCGCGCGTAATTCCCAATGGCTGGGATTCCGGTAACAACAATGGCAAAAATAAGTCGGGCTGGCATACCATCGTTAGGCCGGTCGTGATAAGCTTTAAGCCTAAAGCGCATCAGACGCTGTCACAGGGCCGGGAAGCGGGGGCGATAACCCGATCATCTCGACCAGTTGACGTGGGATATTATGAAGAAACGCACATCGATCGCCTTCATCGTCTTGTTGGGTGCCGCCGCCGTGGCGGCTTACACGACACGATCGTCATGGACATCAGGCAACGTCAGCGCCCAGGCTCCGCAGCGTGTGCGGGTCGTTGCCGTCGAACTGGCCAGGGCCGAGCGCCGTCCGATCCCCTTCGATGTCGATTCCATCGGCACGGTGACGCCGATCTCCAGCGTGGCGCTGAAATCCCGGGTCGAGACCACCATTCTTGCGGTGCATTTCGAGGACGGCGCCAAGGTCAAGGAGGGCGACCTGCTGTTCACCCTCGATTCGCGCCAGATCGACGCCCAGATCGAGCAGGCCGAGGGCATGTTGATGAAGGATCGCGCCCAGCTCGCCGGCGCCGAGCGCGACCTCAAGCGCTTCAGCGACCTGATCGGCAAGGGTGCCACCACCCAGGTCAATGTCGATAACGCCAAAACCCAGTCCGACATTCTGGCCGGCACCATCCAGGCCGACCAGTCGGCGCTCGACAATCTCAAGGTCCAGAAGAGCTACACCCTGATCCGTGCGCCGTTCGCCGGCCGCATCAGCGCCGCCAACGTCAAGGTCGGAAATTTCGTGCGCCCGGCCGACACCACGCCGCTGGCGACCATCAACCAGATGGCGCCGGTCTATGTCTCCTTCGCGGTGCCGCAGCGTGTGCTCGTCGATATCAGAGAGGCGATGGCGGCGGGTTCCACCACCGTGATTGCGACCATTCCGAACAGCGGCCGTTCCGAGGACGGCAAGGTGGCGATGGTGGAGAACACCGTGGATTCCACCACCGGCATGGTCACCGTGCGCGGCATCATGAACAACGCCAACGAAACCCTGTGGCCGGGCATCCTGGTGCAAACCAAGCTGATCGTGCGCACCGAGGACGGCGTGGTGGTGCCCACCGTCGCGGTGCAGCGCAGCCAGACCGGCAATTTTGTCTTCACGGTAAAGGACAATATCGCCCATGTGCAGCCGGTTACGGTGGATCGGACCTCGCAGGGCCTGTCGGTGATCTCATCGGGGTTGACCGGTAAAGAGGACGTGGTGGTCGATGGCCAGTTGCTGTTGACCGAGGGAACGAAGGTCGAGGCCCGCGCACGCAAAGCCGGGGCCTGAGCCATGACCCTCTCCGAACTCTGCATCCGCCGCCCGGTGATGACCACGCTCATCACCGCGACCATTATCGCATTCGGCATTTTCGGATTTCGGCTGCTGCCGGTCTCGGCGCTGCCCAAGGTCGACTTCCCCACCATCGCGGTGACCGCGACGCTGCCGGGCGCTAGCGCCGACACCATGGCGGCGTCG
>NZ_JAQGJD010000398.1 GCF_028290785.1 Tardiphaga sp.
CAACTGTTCAGGTTTGGGTGGTGCAGAAGCGGGCGGGTGCCAGGCCGGCTCACGGTCTTCGCGACCAGGGACCCAACGGCATACCGCCCGCAGCCCATCATGACAGATCAAAACTACACAGGGATCCCGATTGCTTTTCGCAAGTAACCGGGGGACCGATCTGCGAAGCAGCACTTCGTGCTGCATCGCGTCCGGGGAACGCAGCGCGCCGCTATTTGCTCTCCCCTGTCGTCATCCGCGCCACCACGTCGTCGTCGCGCACGAAGTGATGAACCAGCGCCGCGAGTATGTGGATCGTCACCAGCGCGATTAGCAGATAGGCAGCGTAGATGTGCAGGTCCTCGTAGAAATCGGCCTTGGCCTTGTCTGGCGAGGTGAATTGCGGCACCCGGAACCAGCCGAAGAAACTCGCATAATCCGGCTTGTGCGCCCCGGAATGAGCCCAGCCGAGCAGCGCCACCAATAGCGTTACGCCGTACAGCGACCAGTGGTTGGCCTTTGCCAGCACGCGCTCCCAGCGCGGCGATCCCGCCGGCGGCGCCGGCACCGGGTTGACGGCGCGCCAGATCAGCCGGGCCGCCATCAGCAGCAGGATGAGGTAGCCGATATCCGCATGGATCGAGCGGTGGAAGAAGCGATCCGGCCGCGGCGCGAGGTGGTTGAACCACCAGCCATAGGCCAGCATGAAGATGATCGCGAGGCCGAGGACCCAGTGAAGTCCACGGGACAGGCTGCCCCAGCGGGCGGTGGTGTTGCGCAGCATCGGGCACCTTCGAACGGGTCTAAAGACCTCTAGAGGCCACGCGTTCGGCACCGCCGCAACAGCCCCGCCCTCGGAAAGCCGCGAAGAAGGCTGGAATAGCTCCAGACTGACACCTCGTGTCCCGACGCGGTGCGCAGCGTCCGGGGAACGACCAGCAACCCAAAAGTAACCCACTTCGGCAACAGTGAATCCGTGTCCCACATACCCACCATTCTCGTGTTCGACTCCGGCCTCGGCGGCCTCACCGTGCTGCGCGAGATCGTGCGCGCGCGGCCGGATGCGCGCTATGTCTATGCCGCCGACGATGCGTTCTTTCCCTATGGCCAGCACAGCGAGGACGCCATCGTCGCCCGTGTGGTGCCGGTGATCGGCGAGCTGATCGCCGCGCATGCGCCGGACCTGGTGGTGATCGCCTGCAACACCGCCTCTACGCTGGTGATGGGGCATCTGCGGCGGGCCTGGCCGGTGCCGTTCGTCGGCACCGTGCCGGCGATCAAGCCGGCCTGCGCGCGCTCGGTCTCGAAGCGGGTCTCGGTATTGGGCACGTCAGGTACCGTGAAGCGCGAATATACGCGGACGCTGATCGCGGATTTTGCCGGTGGATGCGATGTCACCCTGGTGGGATCGGCCGACCTTGCCTCGATGGCCGAAGCCGAGCTGGGCGGCGGCAGCATCGACGATGCCGACCTTCTTGCCGAGATCGCGCCCTGCTTCGTCGATCGCGGCGCGGCAGGGCGAACCGACACCGTGGTGCTCGCCTGCACGCATTACCCACTGCTGCTGGCGCGCTTCATGGCGCTGGCGCCGTGGCCGGTGACGTGGATCGATCCGGCGCCGGCAATCGCGCGGCGGGTGGTCGAGCTGCTCGGCCCGGGCGATGCCACGGCAACGGCGCCGGCGGCGCAAATGCTGTTCACCTCCGGGCGGCCGCATGCGATGGCCGCGGCGCTGGCGCCGTTCTTCGGCGCCGCGGCCGTGCATCACGCCTAGCGTCGCCGCGGACCCATCGGATCCCAAAGCAGGATTGCCCTTTCCCGCCTCGCTGCTAGCCTCCTTGCCGGCCGTTCCGACAACGAGAACGGCGCAGGGAGAAACCACATGCTCAAGTCCACCCCGCTCAAGACACTGCTTCTCGGCCTGACCATCGCCACGGCGGCCGGCATCGGCGCCGCCTCCGCGCAGGGCATCAAGCGCACGCCGCTGCAGGACATCAAGTTTCCGGCCGGCTACCATATCGTCACCGTGATCGCCGAGATCGGTCCCGGCGTGCTCGCCGGGCGTCACACTCATCCCGGCGTCGATACCGGCTACGTGCTCGATGGCGAGGCCACCCTGCTGATCGAAGGCCAGCCCGACAAGGTGCTGAAGGTCGGCGATTCCTATGCGGTCCCGGCCGGCATCCCGCATGACGTCAAGGCCAGCGACAAGGGCTTGAAGATCATGGCAGTCTACGTCGTCGAGGACGGCAAGCCGGTGGCGACACCGGCGCCCAAATAGAGCTCACGCCACAGGATGCATCGCGGCCCATGACGTCCCCCGCGCCATTTCATCGCCTCAAGCAGCAATGGCGCGAGGGACGCCCCACCTTCGGGGCGATTGCCACCATCCCGTCTTTGCCCACCGTACAGATCATGGCGCAGTCCGGCATGGACTGGATCATCGTCGATTGCGAACACGGCCCGATCGACCTCGGCATGGCGCACGCGATGATCACCGCCACCGCCGGCACGCCCTGCGTGCCGCTGGTGCGGATCGCTTCGAACGAACCCTGGCTCGCCAAGGCGCCGATGGATCTCGGCGCCATGGGCATCAACTTTCCGATGGTCTGTAGTGCCGACGATGCGCGCAAGGCGGTGCGCAGCGTGCGCTATCCGCCTGATGGCGAGCGGCTGTGGGGGCCGTTTCACGCGCCGTTCCGCTGGGGCATCTCGATGCCGGATTATATGGCCGGGATCGACGACGACATGATCTGCATGATCACCATCGAGCATGTCGATGCGGTGAACCGAATCGACGAGATCATGGCGGTTGATGGCATCGACATCGCCGTGATCGGCATCGGCGACCTCGCCACCTCGATCGGCAAGCGCGGCCAGCCGGGCGATCCCGAGGTGCAGGCGCTGGTGCAGAAAGCCGAGGCCGGCATCCTGAAGTCAGGTGTTCCGCTGGGCGGCGCGGCGCTCAATGCGGAGATGGGCAATGCGATGATCGACCGCGGCTACGTGCTGATCGCGCTGGGCTTCGACTGGTCGCTGTTCCAGCGGGGAATCGCGGCTGGTTTCGAGGGGATCAGGCGGTGATCGTCACGTTCCCGGCTTCGACAAGCGCGGCAATGTGGCAGACCGCGGCCTGCGAAAAGCTGCCGCCGCCGCTGAATATGGCGGCAGCATCCATCGTGGCAAGCAGGCTATAAGCCGCGTGCGGAGTTCCGCAGGATCAGCGCGCCTCGGATGTCTAGCGTCGAAGCTGCCGTCGATGCTCTGAAATCTTTAATTCCAGGGTTCGCCATTGCCGAACGACCAGTCCGAGCGATCAACGTAGACCATATTGATCATGATGTCGTCGGGGCGAACGGACAGCTTCTCTTTCAACTGGTCGGCAATGTAGCGAAAGAAGGCAAGCTTCGACTCCTTGTTATTTCCGACAGTGCTGGTCACCTGGATAAGGAGAAAATCGGCCGACCGGCTCCACCCGAGAAAGTTAGGATCGTAGATCAGGTTATCAGGAGTATGCTCGCTGATAACGACGAAGCGGTCGCCATCCGGTGCCTTCAGGACATCGACAATGCCCTTGTAGACGATGTCGGCCACGGCGGCGCGGTACTCCGGAGTCTTTCCCTGGATCAGGTCGATACGTGCGAAGGGCATGGTGATTTCCTTTTATGAGAGTTGATGTCAATTCGGACTTGGCAACGGCCGTCGATAACAGCGTAAGGGCGGAGCGGCTTTTTCCGGAGAACAAGCCGCTCCCTTGGGAGGTCAGCGCTTGTCGATCTCTGGCACGCCGCTGTTGCGATCGGCATAGGCGGCCTGGAAGGCAGGCCGGGTTTGCCAGCGCTTCCAGAATGCATCGACGTGCTCGAAGCGCTCATCCAGCGGAGTTGCGTTCACGGGAAACTTGGAAAACGCGATCGCAACTGCCATCGTCATGTCCGCGAAAGTGGGCGCATCGCCGCCAAGCAACCAATCGCGTCCGTCGGACAGGTGCTGATTGACGAGCGCCGTATGCGCCAGCGCTTCCTTGCGACAATGTTCGCCCCAGGCATGATTGGTGGTCAGTTCGAGCTTCGGCCCGAGACCCTGATGCAGCACATGAAAGGCCGTGACGATCCGGTAGAGGATATGCACCCAGATGCGATTCCCCCACATGGTGTCGAGGCCCTGCTCCAGCGCGTTTGCCCCCATGATCTTCCGCCCCGGCATCGACTGGTCGAGATAGCGGGCAATCGCGTCGGTCTCGGCGATGAAGCTGCCATCCGGGAGTTTGAGGGTCGGCGTCTCACCCCACGGGTTCATCTTCAGATGGGGCCACTGCCGCTGCTCGCCGACCGGGCTCATGTCGTAGATGCGCTCGTCGAACTGATCGGCGATGCCTTTCTCGTGCATGAAGAGGCGCAGACGCTGCGGGTTGGGAAAGGCCGAAGGCGAGGTGAAGAGGTTGAGCCTGGCTGACATAAGATTATTTTCCTTAGGATGAAACGGTGAGACCAAAATTTCTACCTGACGTCAGGTAGGTGCGGGGCGATGAATAAGCCTTCCCTTTCGCGCTGTCAACACCTATCTATCGTCAGGTAAAAACTGAGGATGATGATGTCGACCGATACCAAGGAACGGATCATGGAGGCGGCGCGGTTGACCGTGCAGGATCTCGGCTATAGCGGCCTCAGCTTTCGCGAACTGGCGAAGGACGTCGGTATCAAGAGCGCCAGTATCCACTACTATTTCGCGACGAAGGGCGAGCTGGGTAGCGCGATTACCAGTCGCTATACCTCGCACTTTGCTCAATATTTCGAGGAGCTGCTCACGCAGGGACAGGATCTCAAGACATGCATGGCGCGCTACACCGACGTTTTCGCCAACACGCTGCGAAACGGCAATCGGATGTGCCTGGCAGGGATATTGTCAGCCGAGCGCAATGAACTCCCGGACGACGTTCGATCGGAAGTCGTCAAGTGGGGCGAAATGAATGAGCGCTGGATCGCGCGGGTGCTGATGCTGGACGCACGTGCAAAACCCGATGAGACCGCGCGCCGGGCGCGCGCCATTTTTGCTGCGGTTTCGGGCGCTCAACTGATCGCCCATAGTCGTGGCGACGTCTCCGTTTTCGAGGAGATCATTTCGGCCTATCGGGTCAGCGGACTGCTTCCCTGAGCCTGCCATCTCCGGCCGCCGCACGTGTCGCTCACACCTTGTCAATGTACCGCGGACCTCGAACAGACGAAGAACGGTCCATACGGCAGGCTGTTTTGCTGTAATTTCACGTCGGATTGGCGGCCTGTGCTGCGATTCTCGGAAAATCGGCTTTCAATTGACATAACCGGCCCCACCCCCTAGAACCCCGCTTGCTCGCGGGCCGTTTTCGGCCCGCGTTGCGTTTCGCACCCGTGGTTCTCCTCCCAGCTTGGGAATGAACCTGTCGGCACCGGAATTCTCCGGGGCACAGGAGGGCGCGTTTCCTCATCCACACAACCATCGAGGACGCGATGACCAAGCGTAGTGAAGCTAAATACAAAATCGACCGCCGCATGGGCCAGAACATTTGGGGTCGTCCCAAGTCTCCGGTCAACAAGCGCGAATACGGCCCCGGCCAGCACGGCCAGCGCCGCAAGGGCAAGCTCTCCGACTTCGGCGTGCAGCTGCGCGCCAAGCAGAAGCTGAAGGGCTATTACGCCAACATTTCCGAGCGCCAGTTCCACTCCATCTACGTGGAAGCCGGCCGCATGAAGGGCGACACCGGTGAAAACCTGATCGGCCTGCTCGAGCGCCGCCTCGACACCGTGGTGTATCGCGCCAAGTTCGTCGCCACCATGTTCGCGGCCCGTCAGTTCATCAACCACGGCCACATCAAGGTGAACGGCAAGCGCGTCAACATCGCCTCCTACAAGGTGAAGGTCGGCGACCTCGTCGAGATCAAGGAATCCTCCAAGCAGCTCGCTTTCGTGCTCGAAGCTTCGACGCTCGGCGAACGCGACACCCCGGATTACGTCGAGACCGACCACGGCAAGATGACCGCCAAGTTCATCCGCATCCCCCTGCTGTCGGACGTCCCGTTCGCCGTGCAGATGGAGCCGCATCTGATTGTCGAATTCTATTCGCGCTAAGCTTTAGCCGCGCTGACGAGATCGAGGCCCCGGATTTCCGGGGCCTTTTTCGTTGGGCCTGGTGCTGTCATTCCGGGGCGGGAG
>NZ_JAQGJD010000399.1 GCF_028290785.1 Tardiphaga sp.
GCCGGAAAGCCCGCCAAAGTCGCCTTCATCGCCATCGCCAGAAAGCTGCTCATCACCCTCAACGCAGTCATCCGAGATCAAAAACCGTTCTGTCCCTGATCGGAAAACTACAGTTGCCGGGTCGGCGTTCGCTGGCGCTCACTGGCCCGGGACGACAGATCCCCACTTTTCCCCTCGCCCGGGGTTTCGGTTCCCGCCCGCCGCCCCCAAATAGGTCCCATGACCACACATTTTCCCGACCCGAACGTTCCGCCCGAAACCCCCATCCGCGCCCCGTCGGCTATCCCGGTCGATGACGCCGTGCTGCCGTTCGAGGTGTCCGCCCTCGATTTGCGCGGCCGGCTGACCCGGCTCGGCCCCGCGCTCGACGAGTTGCTCAACAAGCACGATTACCCCGCGCCGGTCGCCAAGCTGCTCGGCGAGGCGATCGTGCTGACCACGCTGCTCGGCTCGTCGCTGAAATTCGACGGCCGCTTCATCCTGCAGACCCAGACCGACGGTCCGGTGTCGCTGATGATCGTCGATTTCCAGGCGCCGGACCGCATGCGCGCTTACGCCCGCTTCGACGAGAAGCGTCTGGCGCCCGGCCTCACCACCGGGGAGTTGCTCGGCAAGGGTCATCTTGCCATGACCGTCGATCAGGGCCCGGACATGAGCCGCTACCAGGGCCTGGTGGCGCTGGAAGGCGGCAACCTCGAAGAAGCCGCGCACGAATACTTTTTGCGCTCTGAGCAGATTCCGACCCGGGTGCGCCTGGCGGTCGGCGAGGAATGGCGCGGCGGCGACGGCGGCCCGATCCATGGCTGGCGCGCCGGCGGCATGCTGCTGCAGTTCCTGCCCAAGGCGCCGGACCGCGCCCAGCGCGACCTCGCGCCGGGCGATGCGCCCGAAGGCATCGAGCTCGGCGCGGCGCCCGAGGACGACGCCTGGGTCGAGGGCCAGTCGTTAATCGCCACGGTAGAGGATGTCGAGCTGATCGATCCCGACCTGTCCGGCGAGCGGCTGCTGTACCGGCTGTTCAACGAGCGCGGCGTCCGGGTGTTTTCGGCGCTGCCGCTGCAGGCGAAGTGCTCGTGCTCGCGCGAGGCGGTGTCGGGCATGTTGAACGGCTTCGAGCCGCAGGACCGCGCCGACATGGTCAAGGACGACAAGGTGGTGGTGACCTGCGAGTTTTGCAGCTCGGTATATGAGTTCACGCCGCAAGAGGCGGGGGTGGAAGCCGAAGCCTCAGCGAAGCCGTAGGGTACGTTAGCGCGAAGCGCGTAACCCACACCGATCCGCCCGAGATCAATCATGGTGGGTTACGGCGCAAGCGCGCCTAACCCACGCTACTAATTCAGCGTGCGCCGGCTGTCCGGCCCGTCCAGCGAAAATGCGGGAACGTCGATCTCGAACGGTTCGCCGGTGTCGGTGGTCACCATCTGATAGGTGCCCTCCATAAAGCCGGAGGCGGTCGGCAGCGGCACGCCGCTGGTGTATTCGAAGCGCTCGCCGGGGCCGAGCACCGGCTGTTCGCCGACCACGCCTTCGCCGCGGACCTCCTGCATCCGGCCGGAGGCATCGGTGATGATCCAGTGTCGGGTCTTCAATTGCACGGTCTCGGCGCCGGAATTGGTGATCACGACGGTGTAGGACCAGAAAAACTGGCGTTTTTCCAGCGACGAACGTTCCGGGAGGAAGTTCGGTTCGACGGTGACTTCGATCTGGCGGGTGACGGCGCGGTACATGGCAGTGTCATCGTCCAAAATGCAGCGAGATGATAGCGAAAAACCGCACGCCCTGCCAAATAGACAGGCAGCCGGTATCGCCATCGCCGTTTCAACATAGTTTCCGCATAACCGTCGCGGGTTAATCCGCGAACCGCGCCCGGGCAAATTGCTTGCAACTTACGGGCCGGTCGCTTCTTTCATACCCGTGACCATGCGAGTCGATTCTGTGAGCGGTAGGACATGACATCCGTTGCCGATTCCGTTACCGGGCCGTCGCCCGCCGAGGCTATGGCGATGCCGACTGCGGCGCGGCCGCGCGCCGACGCGGTGACGTTCCCGGTGGCGGGGGCCGAGCGCGAATTGCGGCTCGACCTGTTTCGCGGACTGGCGCTGTGGCTGATCTTTATTGACCACCTGCCGCCGAACATCCTGACCTGGTTCACGATCCGCAATTACGGCTTCAGCGACGCGACCGAGATTTTCATCTTCATCTCCGGCTACACCGCCGCCTTCGTCTATGGCCGCGCCATGCTGGAGCAGGGCACGCTGGTGGCCAGCGCGCGCATCTTCAAGCGGGTCTGGCAGATCTACGTCGCCCACGTGTTCCTGTTCACGATCTTCCTGGCGGAAATATCCTACGTTGCAACCAGCTTCGAGAACCCGCTGTATTCCGAGGAAATGGGCATCCTGGACTTCCTGAAGCAGCCCGACGTGACCATCGTTCAGGCGCTGCTGCTGAAATTTCGTCCGGTGAACATGGACGTGTTGCCGCTATACATCGTGCTGATGCTGTTCCTGCCGCCCATCCTCTGGCTGATGCAGCGCCGGGCGGACTTCACGCTGGCGCTGTCGGTGGCGCTGTACGCCCTGACCTGGGAGTTCGACCTGTACCTGTCGGCCTATCCGAACGGTGTCTGGGCGTTCAATCCCTTCGCCTGGCAATTGCTGTTCGTGTTCGGCGCCTGGTGCGCGCTGGGCGGCGCGCGGCGGATGTCGCGCATCCTGTCGTCGCCGGTGACGCTGTGGATCTGCGTCGCTTATCTGCTGGCGGCGTTCTGGGTGACGCTGACCTGGTACATCCCGCAGATCCATCACCTGCTGCCGAAGGTGATCGAGCAGTGGATGTACCCGATCAACAAGACCGACCTCGACGTGCTGCGTTTCGCGCATTTCCTGGCGCTCGCGGCCATCACGGTGCGGTTCCTGCACAAGGACTGGCCGGGGCTCAAGTCGCCATGGCTGCGGCCGCTGATCCGCTGCGGCCAGCATTCCCTCGAGATTTTCTGCCTTGGCGTGTTCCTCGCCTTCGCCGGTCACTTCGTGCTGGCGGAAGTGTCGGGCGGCGCCTGGATGCACCTGATGGTCAGCGTCGCCGGGATCGTCATCATGTCGGCCGCCGCCTGGTTGTTTTCGTGGTACAAGCAAGTTTCGGTCAAAGGCGGAACGCGCGCAAAAAGTGCCGACGCGGATTTTGCGGGAGGAGGGGCATGAGGGGCATTTGGCGCCTGACGCTGCTGGCTGGCCTGCTGGTTGCCGCTGCCGCGCGCGCGGAGACGCCGGCGCAGAGCTGTGACGTGCCCGCCTACCTGCTGACCTCGGAGAGCTCGCTGCCGAAGGTCGCCGCCGCCGTCAAACCGGCTGGAAAGCTCAATATCCTGGTGGTCGGCAGCCGTTCCTCGGTCATCGGGGTCTCCGACAGCGCCGCGGCCTATCCGGGGCGGTTGCAGGACATGCTGCGCGAAAAGCTCCCCGGCGTAGAGGTAAACGTCACCCTGGAACTGCAGCCGAAAAAGACCGCCGAGGACCTGGCGCCGACGTTGAGAAAGCTGGTCGAGGATCGCAAGGCGGACCTGGTGATCTGGCAGACCGGTACCTATGACGCGTTGCGGCAGGTCGATGCCGACGACTTCCGCAATGCCCTCGACGAAGGGGTAGGGGCCATGAAAGCGGCGGGAACCGACGTGATTTTAATGAATCTGCAGTATAGTCCGCGCACGGAGACGATGATTTCGGGCTCCGCCTACCTAGATAATATGCGGGTGGTGGCCCAGCAGCACGATGTTCCGCTGTTCGACCGCTTCGCCATTATGAGGCAATGGAATGAAACTGGTGATTTTGATCTGTTCAGCCCATCGCCCGGCGTCGAACTCGCCAAGCGGGTGCATGACTGCCTCGGCCGCGCGCTATCGACCTTTGTGATCGATGCGGCCCACGTCAATCCAGCGGAATTGAGGATTCAGCGTTAATGAGTTGCCACCGTTATGTGTCTCGCGTTGTCGCCATTGCCTTGCTCTCTGCCATAGCGGTCGCGCTGCCAGCGCAGCTTTCGCCCGTCCATGCCCAGTCGACCGCCGTGGCGGTGGCCAAGGATACCGGCGAACCCAAAAAGGGCGTCGCCGCCAAGGCTATCGACAAGGTTAAGGAAGTCGCGAAGTCCGCCAGCGACATCTTCGCCCGCGTACCCTGCCTGCCGCCCAAGGGTGGCGCCAAGGCGATGGGATCGCTGCCGCGCGTCGCCGCCAAGCTCGCTGCCGGCCAGCCGGTACTGATCGTCGCGTTCGGCTCGTCCTCCACCGAAGGTTTTGGTTCGACGGCGCCGGAATTTACCTATCCCAACCGGCTCGCGGCGCAGCTGCACCGCGCCTACCCGACCGCCAATATCACCGTGCTCAATCGCGGCAAAGGTGGCGAGGACGCGCCGGAAATGATGGCGCGGCTGCAGAACGAAGTGATCAATGCGAAGCCGGATCTGGTGATCTGGCAGGTCGGCACCAATGCAGTGCTGCGCAATCTCGACCCCGGTGAAACCGGCAAGATGGTGGAGGATGGCATCGCGCGAATCCAGGCCGCAGGCGCCGATCTGGTGCTGGTCGATCCGCAGTACTCACCCCTGGTGAATACCCGGCCGGAAAGCACCAGCAAGATGGTGTCGCTGCTGCACAAAGTCGCCGAGCTACGCAAGGTCGGGATCTTCCCGCGCTTCGAGGTGATGCGCGAGTGGCACGAGAACCAGTCGATGGCGTTCGACAGTTTCGTCATCTCTGACGGACTGCACATGAACGACTGGGGCTACGCCTGCTTCGCGCAACTGCTCGGCGACAACATCATCAAGTCGGTCGGCCAGGTCAAACTCGGCGTCAACGTGCCCACTGCCGGGGTACAGGCGCAGAAGCCGATGTGACGCCACGCACTCGATGTCGTCCCGGACAAGTGAGCGTCAGCGAACGCCGATCCGGGAGCCATAGACCCCGAGTTCATGTGACGACGAAAACTGCCACCGCCAATACTTAAGCCGATAGGCCTGGGGCTATGGGTCCGGCTCGGCGCTCGCTCTGCTCGCTTGGCCGGGACGACAGTTTGCGTAGTTTCGCTCACGCCTTTTTCAGCGCCGCCTCGAGATCCTCGATCAGGTCGTCTTTGTGCTCGAGGCCGGTCGAGAACCGGATGAAGCCTTCGCTGATACCGAGTTCGGCGCGGGCCTCGATCGGCAGCCGCTGATGCGTCGTGGTGGCGGGGTGCGTCACCAGGCTCTTGGAGTCTCCGAGGTTGTTCGAAATCCGCGTCAGCTTGAGTTCGTTGAGTACGCGGAACGCCGCGGCCTTGCCGCCCTTGACCTCGAAGCCGATCAGCGTCGAGCCGGCGCGCATCTGCTTCTTGACCAGCGCCGCCTGCGGATGGTCGGCGCGGCCGGGATAGATCAGCCGCGAGATTTTCGGGTGCGCCGCCAGCACGTCGGCAATCGCCGCCGCGCTCTCGGTCTGTTGTTTGACGCGGATCGCCAGCGTCTCCAGCCCCTTCACCAGCACCCAGGCATTGAACGGCGAGATCGCCGGCCCGGTCTGGCGCAGGTAGTTGTGGATGTGCTCGGCGATGAAATCCTTCGAACCGAGGATGATGCCGCCGAGGCAACGGCCTTGTCCGTCGATGTGCTTGGTGGCGGAATACACCACCACGTCGGCGCCGAGGGTCAGCGGGCTCTGCCAGATCGGCGTGGCGAACACGTTATCGACGATCAGCCGCGCACCACCGGCATGCGCGATTTCGGCGATGGCGGGAATGTCGAGCACGTCGAGGGTCGGGTTGGTCGGGCTTTCCAGGAACAGCGTCTTGGTGTTCGGGCGCATCGCCTTCTGCCACTGGTCCAGATCGAGTCCATCGACCAGCGTGAATTCGATTCCGTAGCGCGGCAGCAGATCCTCGACCACGTAGCGGCACGAGCCGAATAGCTGTTTCGCCGCGACGACATGGTCGCCGATGCGCAGCGGCGCCAGGATGGCGGTGGTGACCGCGGCCATGCCGGTCGCGGTGGCGCGTCCGGCCTCGGCGCCTTCGAGGTCGATCATGCGGTTCTCGAACATCGAGGTGTTCGGATTGGAGAACCGCGAATAGATGAAGCCGGGATCCTCGCCCTTGAAACGTGCCTCGCACAGTTCGGCGGTCTCGTAGACAAAGCCCTGGGTCAGGAACAGCGCTTCGGAGGTTTCGCCGAACTGCGAGCGCAGCATGCCGGCATGCACCAGCCTGGTTTCGGGGCGATAGGCGGGGGTGGGCGATTTCGACTCAGACATGTGACCTCCAGTCGTGGCGGCAAAAGCAGCCACAAAAAAACCGGCCTGGACGAACGTCCAACGGCCGGGATCACACGTGTCCCCGGCCTGTTTAGCGACTTATTTAACGTGGCTGCAAGCCGGCCGGCTCAAATCACCACGGGATAATCCTGCTCATATTCCGGTCGGCCCTTTCCGTCAAGCCGGCGGTGGGATAACCGATAAAATTGCGTTTTCGCAAGCGTTCCCGTGCCGCGACGCGACAAGGATGAGTTCAGTGCCATTCACGCTGCCTGTTGATGCCGATGGTATTCTGCCCGACCGCATGATCGCGGCGATGGCCGATGCCGGCCTGATCCTGCCGGCCTATCCGTTCGTGGAAAGCCAGATCCAGCCGGCCTCGCTCGATCTGCGGCTTGGCGACATCGCCTACCGCGTCCGCGCCAGCTTTTTGCCGGGGCCGAATTCGACGGTTGCCGAACGCATCGACGAGTTGAAGCTGCATGAAATAGATCTCTCCGACGGCGCGGTGCTGGAGACGAATTGCGTCTACATCGTGCCGCTGCTCGAAAGCCTGGCGCTGCCGCCGTCGATCTTCGCCTCGGCCAATCCGAAAAGCTCCACCGGCCGGCTCGACGTATTCACCCGCGTGATCGCCGACGGCACGCGCCGCTTCGACGTGATCGGCGCCGGCTATCACGGGCCGCTCTATGCCGAGATCAGCCCGAAGACTTTTCCGGTATTGCTGCGCGAGGGCTCGCGGCTGTCGCAGGTGCGTTTTCGCGTCGGCGACGCCATCCTCGACAATGAAGCGCTGGAAGACCTGCACGCCATGGAGCCGCTGGTCGATAGCGAGGATGCCGACCTCCACAATGGCGTCGCGCTCTCCGTCGATCTGTCCGGCGACAACGAGTCCGGCTTCGTCGGCTATCGCGCCAAGCGGCACACCGGCGTGGTCGATATCGACCGCCGCGCCGGCTATGCGGCCGGCGAATTCTGGGAGCCGATCGCGGCACGTCCCGACGGTACGCTGATCCTCGACCCCGGCGAGTTCTACATTCTGGCCTCCAAGGAAGCCGTCCAGGTTCCGCCGGACTACGCCGCCGAAATGGTGCCGTTCGATCCTCTGGTCGGCGAATTCCGCGTGCACTACGCCGGCTTCTTCGACCCCGGCTTTGGCCATGACGGCGCCGGCGGCAAGGGGTCGCGCGCGGTACTTGAGGTCCGCTCGCGCGAAGTGCCGTTCATTCTCGAGCACGGCCAGATCGTCGGCCGCCTGGTCTATGAAAAGATGCTGTCGCGCCCCGACGCCCTGTACGGCCAGCGCATCGGCTCCAACTACCAGGGCCAGAGCCTGAAACTGTCGAAGCATTTCAAGGTCTGACAAGCAGTTGTCATGGCCGGACCTGTCCCGGCCATCCACGATGTTCCGCGATAACCTGGATGCCCGGCATACGCCGGGCATGACGAACATGGGCGGCCGATCCCGAAACCTGCTTCCGCTGCGGCGCGGGATGGCATAAGCACCGCACAAATCTCCTTGCAGGCCCGTGTGAACCGATGATCCGTCTCGACAACATTTCCAAGCAGAATGGCCACCAGATCCTCTTCATCGAGGCTTCCGCCGCGCTCCAGCGCGGCGAGAAGATCGGTCTGGTGGGTCCGAACGGTTCCGGCAAGACCACTTTGTTCCGGATGATCACCGGCCAGGAACCGCCCGACGAGGGCCAGGTCGCCGCAGATCGCGGCATTACAATCGGCTATTTCAGCCAGGACGTCGGCGAGATGTCGGGCCGCAGCGCGGTGGTCGAGGTGATGGATGGCGCCGGGCCGGTCAGCACCGTGGCGGCCGAATTGAAGGAACTGGAACACGCGCTCGGCGATCCCAACCAGGCGGACCAGATGGAGAAAATCCTGGAGCGCTACGGCGAGGTGCAGGCGCGCTTCGAGGAACTCGACGGTTACGCGCTGGAAGGCCGCGCGCGCGAAGTGCTGGCCGGCCTCAGCTTCAGCCAGGAGATGATGGACGGCGATGTCGGCGTGCTGTCGGGCGGCTGGAAGATGCGCGTGGCGCTGGCGCGCATCCTTTTGATGCGGCCCGACGCGATGCTGCTCGACGAACCCTCCAACCATCTCGATCTCGAAAGCCTGATCTGGCTCGAAGCCTTCCTCAAGGGTTACGAGGGCGCCTTGCTGATGACCTCGCATGACCGCGAGTTCATGAACCGCATCATCACCAAGGTGGTGGAGATCGACGGCGGCTCGCTGACCACCTATGGCGGCAACTACGAATTCTACGAGGCGCAGCGCGCGCTCGCCGAAAAGCAGCAGCAGGCGCAGTTCGAGCGCCAGCAGGCGATGTTGTCGAAGGAGATCAAGTTCATCGAGCGCTTCAAGGCGCGCGCCTCGCATGCCGCGCAGGTGCAGAGCCGGGTCAAGAAGCTCGACAAGATCGAGCGCGTCGAGCCGCCGAAGCGCCGCCAGGCGGTGTCGTTCGATTTCCCGCCGGCGCCGCGCTCCGGCGACGACGTGGTCAGCCTGAAGGGCGTGCACAAGGGCTATGGCAGCCGCAGCATCTACGAGGGCCTCGATTTCATGGTCGCGCGCAAAGAGCGCTGGGCGGTGATGGGCATCAACGGCGCCGGCAAGTCGACGCTGCTGAAGCTGGTCACCGGCGCGACCAAGCCGGACGACGGCACCGTGGCACTCGGCGGCAGCGTCAAGATGGGCTACTTCGCACAGCACGCGATGGATCTGCTGGACGGCGAGCGCACGGTGTTCCAGTCGCTGGAAGATTCATTCCCGCAGGCCGGTCAGGGCTCGTTGCGCGCGCTGGCCGGCTGCTTCGGCTTCTCCGGCGACGATGTCGAGAAGCGCTGCCGGGTGCTGTCGGGCGGCGAGAAGGCGCGGCTGGTGATGGCGCTGATGCTGTTCGACCCGCCGAATTTTCTGGTGCTCGACGAGCCGACCAACCATCTGGATATGGCGACCAAGGAAATGCTGATCGCGGCATTGGCGCAATATGAGGGCACCATGCTGTTCGTCTCGCATGACCGGCATTTTCTCGCCGCGCTGTCGAACCGAGTGCTGGAGCTGACGCCCGAAGGCATCCACCAGTATGGCGGCGGCTACACGGAATACGTCGCGCGTACCGGCCAGGAAGCGCCGGGGCTGCGCAGCTAAGGGGAAAACAGCCGGCTTGCATGGGGCTGGTGCACCCGACAGGAGTCGAACCTGTGACCTTTGCCTTCGGAGGGCAACGGTGAGGGTTTTACCCCTGCTTACCTGAAATTCCTTGGAATTACTGCGTACTCCAATTAAGGTAAAACAAGCCAAATTTCGAGGGCAGCGGTCTTTCCCGTGATTTCCTCGAATTACCGGCCCCTGCTTACCCGGTGCTTACCCGGTGCTTACCCGAGGATTTCATGGTCAAGCTGACCAAAAAGACCGTCGATGCCATCAAACCGACTGACGGCGAACTGGTCATCTGGGACGATGAGCTGCCCGGCTTCGGCCTTCGGGCCAAGTCTAGCGGCGCCAAATCTTTCATCGTTCAATACCGGAATGCCAATGCTCGCAGCCGTCGGCTGACGATCGGCCGGTATGGCGTGCTGACGGTGGAGGAGGCCCGCAAGGCCGCGAAGCTGGCATTGTCTGACGTCGTGAGAGGCTCTGATCCCGCCGAAAGCCGCAAGCTGGCTCGTGGCGCCATGACCATCGAGGAGCTGGCGATCGAGTATTTGGAAAAGGCCGGAAAGGGCTTGATCTTGACGCGCCGTGGCGACGCTAAGAGCGCTACGACGCTTTACACGGACAAGGGCCGCGTTGCGCGACACATCATTCCATTGATCGGAAAACGAACCGTAAAGGACTTTACAGCGTCGGATGCCGGGCGGTTTCAGCGGGATGTAATAGGCGGCAAGTCTGCAGCGGATGTCAAAACCAAGTTGCGCGGACGTGCAATCGTCAAAGGCGGCAAGGGCACGGCGGCGCGAACGATGGGCCTGCTAGGCGGCATCTTTAGCTATGCAGTCAGCGAGGGCTACCGACCCGACAGCCCGATTAGCGGGATCGTTCGGCCTAAAGATGGTACGCGTGAATGGCGCATGGACGACGACGGCTATCGTCGCCTTGGCAGATGCCTCGCAACGGCCGAAGCGGAGGGTGCCCACTGGCAGCGCGTGTATGCCAGCAAGGTCGCCACACTGACGGGGTGCCGCCTAGACGAGATTGAAGGTCTGCTGAAGACGGAAGTCGACGCGGTCGGCATGGCGCTGCGTCTCGGTAAATCGAAAGGCGGTAAGAGCATCAGACCAGTCGGCTCAGCCGTTATATCGACGCTCAAAACGGCAGCGTCTAAATCGACCTCGAAATTCGTCTTCCCGTCGATTACCAACCTCAACAAGCACCACACTGGCCTCACCAGGTGGCTCCAGGGCGTCGCAGCTAAGGACGTGCCAGGAATAACCAAGCCACGGGCTTAGGCACTCCTTCAGTTCCATGGCTGAGGATCTTGGATTCTCGATCCCGACAATCAAA
>NZ_JAQGJD010000021.1 GCF_028290785.1 Tardiphaga sp.
GCGTGCACACCGGGCACCGGTCTGTCGCGCACGACGTCCACGGTGAGCTCGGTCGTCATCGGGCACTCGATCGCGGTGCCGCCGACCTCGCCGTCGCCTTGCGCGGCGTGGCCGTCGCCGGCCGAGAACAGCGCGCCGGGGACCGCGACGGGGAGATGCAGGATGGCGCCGGCGCCGAGCTCCTTGTTGTCGAGATTGCCGCCCATCGCGCGCGGGATCAGCGAAGTGATACGGCCCCAGGCCGGCGGCGGCGCCACGCCCATCACGCCGAAGAACGGCGCCAGCGGCAACTTGAGACCCCACGGCATCTCGCCGGTCATGGCTTCGCGGTCGAGCGGAATGTTGATCCGGCGCGCATTGGGAAAATCGTCGGGCAGCGTGCCGGACAACGGTTTGATAAAATTGTAGCCCCAGTCCTGGCGCAACTGGACGTCGAGAATCTCCACCTCAAGCACGTCGCCGGGCTCGGCACCCGCCACCGCGACCGGGCCGGTGAGAATATGGCCGGGCAGCATGCGCTCGTTATGGGCGTGAACCTCGGCCAGTTCGGGCGGGGTGTGGAAGCGGCTACTGTCGGGCACCACTTCGGGGCCACCGCTGATCGAATCGATGGTGACTTCGTCGCCGGTGTTCACCGTCAGGACCGGCTTCAGCGCGGCGTCGAAGAAACCCCAGTGGCAGTTTTTCGGGCTAGCGGCGAGGTGGTGATGCGTCATCGAGAATCCTTCGGGGCGGTAGTCAGTGCAGAAAGCATCGTTCAATCCGCGGGTGCGATCAAGCAATGCGGAACCATCGGCACCCGGGCGACTTGTCAGGCGCTACATTCAAGGAAGGGACAATTCGTATGATCAAGAAATTGGCTTTGCTGGCGGCTGTGGCCGTTCTCTACAGCGCGGTGCCGGCAGCCGCGCAGGGCATCAGCGTCCAGCTCGGCAACGGTGATCGCGGTTATCATCGCGACGGCGGCTATCGCGGCGAGGGCTATCGCGGCGACGGCTTTCGTCGTGGGCGCGCGGAATATGTGCGTCGGGATCGCGGATATCACCGCGGCTGGGATCGCGGTCGCCGCGGTCGCACCGTGATCATCGAGCGGTAATCGCTGTCATTTCGATCAAGCAGCCCTGCGAAAGCGGGGCTGTTTTGCGTTCGGGCCGATCAGAGCGACAGCCAGGGCTCGGCGAGGTAGCGCAGCAACTTGGCTTCGCGGCGCCCGCGCGACACGGTGTCCAGCACCAAACCTGCAAACAGCGCCATTACCGCCACCAGCATGATGCCGACCGATAGACCTGCGGTGGGAAAGCGCGGCACCAGACCTTCTTCGGCATAGGTGATGACGATCGGGATCGCCAGGATCACCGACACGGCGGCCAGCATCAAGGCGACCGCGCTGAAAAACTGCAGCGGCTTTTCCGAGCGGTACAACTTCACGATGGTGCCGAGGATGCGAAAGCCGTCGCGCCACGTATTGAGCTTGCTGAACGAGCCTTCCGGGCGGGCGTAATAGGGCGTCTTGATCTCCAGTACCGGCATCGCCAGCTCCAGCGCGTGCACGCTCAATTCGGTCTCGATCTCGAAGCCGTCCGATAGCACCGGAAAGGACTTGACGAAGCGCCGCGAGAACACCCGGTAGCCGGACAGGATATCTTCGAAGCCCTGGCCGAATACGGAAGCAAGACAGCGGGTCAGCAGCCAGTTGCCGGTGCGATGCCCCGGCCGGTAGGCGACTTCGGCTTGATCGACGCGATGGGCGACGACCATGTCGAGGCGATCGGCGATCAACCGCTCGATCATCAATGGCGCGCTGGCGGCGTCGTAGGTCGCGTCGCCATCGACCAGCACGTAGATGTCGGCCTCGACGTCGGCAAACATGCGCCGCACCACGTGGCCCTTGCCCTGATGGCGCTCGCATCGCACCTGCGCGCCGGCGGCGTGGGCGACCTCGATCGTGTTGTCCGAGGAATTGTTGTCGTAGACGTAGACCTCTGCCATCGGCAGTGCGCTGCGAAAATCCGCAACGACCTTGGCCACGGCCGCCGCTTCGTTGAAGCAGGGCACCACGACCGCGACGCGGATCGGTGATGACGTCATGTCGAGGCTCCCGGTGCGGCGGTGTCGCGTGACGTCGTGGCCATATATTGCTGGGCAGCGACGAACATCCCCCACATCGCCCCAAGCATCAGCCAGAAATGCCGCCAGTGGTCGGTATCGATGACGAAGGCCTCGCCCACGGTGCCGAGAAAGGTGGAGAACACCGCGAGATAGGCGCGCTGCCACGGCACCCGCACGAACACATAGCGGAAGCCGAGCAGCACGGTGGTGAAGATCAGCGCGGGATAGCAGATGCCGGAAATCCAGCCGCCGGACATGAAGGCGTTGAGATAGGAATTATGGGTGTCTTCCGGGAAGAATTTGGTGAACTGCAGCGGCCCGATGCCGAACGGCAGCTCGAGCGCCATCTGCGCGCCGAGCACATGGCGGCCGAACCGGCCGAAGCGGCCCTCGTCGTATTTCTGATCGAAGCTTGCGCGCTGCTTGAACATCTCGGCGATGAAATCGAACTGCAGCAATACGACGATCACCACGACGACGACGAGCATCGCCGCGATGGCCATGACGATGATGCGCGAGCGCTGCTTGCTCGACGGGCTGGTCAGTACCATCAGGAACAGCATGAAGGCCGCCGTGACGACCAGCAGGCCCCAGGCCGCGCGGGAGAACGCCAGCAGCACCGCCAGCGTCATGATGCCGAGCGCAACGGCGCTGCGCAGCGAACGGCCGAAGCGATCGCTGACCACGCTTTGCAGCGTGAACAGCGCCGGCAGCACCAGGAATGCGCCGAGCACGTTGGGATCCTTGAAGGTGCCGGAGGCGCGACCATACAGCGTGAACAGCTCGCCGCCGCCGGGAATGAGGTGCAGGTAGCCGGCGATGCCGGACAGCGACGCCACCAGCGCCCCCACGATCATGCCACGGCGCAGCAGGTCGAGCCGGGCCGCAGTGTCCTCGGCGACCACCATGGCGACGAAGATCGCCGTTACCGCCATGTACCAGGAGGTAAAAATCCAGTTCACGATCGGCGTGGTATCGAGCAGGTACGCCGCGCAGATGGTGTAACCGATGTTGATCAGGAACAGCAGGGCGACCAGCGGCACGAACACCAGCCGCATCCGCAGGCCCGCGGCGAAGAACACCACCATGGCGGTCAGGATCGCGATTTCGTACGGGCTCGGCTCGATGAAGACGATGGCGCCGCCGAAGCCCATCAGCCACAGCAGCGAACGCTGCAGCGTCGCCACGGCGGGCGGCGTTATGCGGTGGCCATACAGGTGATCGGCGGACGCGTAGGTCATGGTCGCAACTCTACCGGGGCAGTGTTGACGAGTGGTATAGGCGGATCCGGAGGCGGGCAGGTTTTGGAAACGCCGACCTCGTTCCCCGGACGCGATGCAATACGAAGTATTGCTTCGCAGATCCGGGGTCCCGCTTTGCAGCAACCGGGATCCCGGATCTGCGGAGCGGCATAAGAATGCCGCACCGCGTCCGGGAAACCCGCTGCGACAGGATAGCCGAGGCAGTAACTCTCGGCAGACGACGTCTAATACGCGTTTTCGTTCTTCATCATCAGCGAGATCGGCGTCTTCAGCAGGATGTAAAGATCGAACAGCACCGACCAGTTTTCGATGTAGTACAGGTCGAATTCGACGCGCTTCTGGATCTTCTCCTCGGAATCGACCTCGCCGCGCCAGCCGTTGATCTGGGCCCAGCCGGTGATGCCCGGCTTGACACGGTGGCGGGCGAAGTAGCCATCGACGGCCTCGTCGAACAACTGGGTCTGCAGCTTGCCCTGCACAGCGTGGGGGCGGGGCCCGACCAGCGACAGGTTGCCCTTGAACACCACGTTGAACAGTTGCGGCAATTCGTCGAGGCTCGACTTGCGAATGAAGCGGCCGACGCGGGTGACACGCTTGTCGTCCTTGGTGACCACCGTCTTGGCCAATGGGTCGGCCTGGTCGTGGAACAGCGAGCGGAATTTGAACACGTCGATGCGCTCGTTGTTGAAGCCGAAGCGCTTCTGCCGGAACAGCACCGGGCCAGGGCTGTCGAGCTTGATCGCCAACGCCACCAGCCCCATCACCGGCAGCGCGGCAAGCAGCGCCAGCGCGCCGACCCCGCGGTCGAACAGCCACTTCATCACCAGGTCCCAGTCGGTGATCGGCGCCTCGAACACGTCGAGGGTAGGGACCTTGCCGAGATAGGAGTAGGAGCGGGGACGGAAGCGCAGCTTGTTGGTATGCGCCGACAGCCGGATGTCCACCGGCAGCACCCACAGTTTCTTCAGCATTTCCAGGATGCGCGTCTCCGCCGAGATCGGCAGCGCGAACAGCACAAGATCAATGCGGGTGCGGCGCGCGAATTCGATGATGTCATCGACCTTGCCGAGCTTCGGTGCGCCGGCGACGGTGTTCATCGAGCGCTTGTCGTTGCGGTCGTCGAACACGCCGAGGATCTGCAGGTCGGAATCCTCCTGCAGCCTGAGTTCCCTGATCAGATGTTCGCCGGTGCTGTCGGCGCCGACGATGATGGTGCGGCGGTCGAGCCGGCCCTGGTGTGCCCAGCGCCGGATCAAGGCTCGGAGCGCCGCACGCTCGGCCATGAGGATCACGATTCCGGCGACGAAGAACGATGAAAGCCACAGTCGCGAGACTGCGCCGCCGAGCTTGGCGAAGAAGGAAACCCCGATGAACAGCAGGAACACGAAGGCCCACGCCGATATCATGCGAGTCATCTGCCGCAACTGGCCGCGGAATATCTGCACCTGGTAGATGTCGGAGGCCTGGAAACAGACCACTGCCGCGGCGGCCATGGCGACGATGGCTGCGATGTACTGCCAGTTGAATCCATCGATGCGCGCCACGTAGGCCAAATAAAGCGCGGTGCCGACCACGCTGAGCACGACGAAGTCGACGATGCGGACCACGCCGGCGATGACGATCGGCGAATAGGCGGCGCGCACTTTCTGGCTGGCAACTTCAAGGGCCGCGGGCGTCAACCGGCGGCGGCGTTCAACCTGGCGCGCGCCGGGCGCTGTAGTCGCCGCCGCATCCAGCATCGAGCGTGCGTTGATCGGTTCCACGTTAAAATGTCCGTTGTTGCCCTGGCGTGCCAAAGGCTTCGCGCCAAGCGTATCGCTTGGCGCCGTTGTAGCGGACAAATCGGAAGAATTGGTTACGGGTTAAGAAGAGTTAACGTCTTGCAAATGCTTCGCGGTAACCTTCGATAACGCCCTCGACCATGGCATTCTGCGAAAAGTGGCGGGCCACGCGGTCGCGGAGCTGGGTCGCGCGCGCGAGTGTTACGGCCGGATTGTCGAGCGCCGCCTTGATGGCATCGGCCATGGCGCTGACATTGGACGGCGTGAACAGCGCGTCCGTCTGGGTATCGAAGATCTCCGGAATGCCGCCGACGTTCGCGGCGATCATCGGCACCCCGGCGGCGGCGGCCTCGATCACTACATAAGGCATCGAGTCACCGCGCGACGGCACCACCAGCAGCCGGCCTTTGGAGAATCCGTAGCGCGCCTTGACGTGGCCGATGAAGCGCACGGCCTGATCGAGGCCGAGCCGCTCGATCTGCGCCTTCAGCCGGGCCGTCTCCTCGCCGTCGCCGCCGAGCGTCAGGGTCACCGGCATGCCTCCGGCACGCAACCGCGCCACCGCATCCACCAGCAGGTCGGCACCCTTGATGTGACGAAACTCGCCGACATAGGCCACGTCCGAAGCGTCGTCCGCGGCCGCGACCGGATCGAACTCGCCGGCGGTGACACCATTGAACACGCATTTCACCAGACCCTTGGGCGTTCCGATGACGCGCTGGTAGGTGTCGCGAGCAAACGCGCTTTCGAACAGGAACAGTTCGGTGTGGTTCATCAGTGTGCGCTCGAGCCGCGCATAGAACGCGCCCTTCAGCGTGCTCGGCGGATAATGCAGCGAGCCGCCATGTGGGGTGTAGACGCGGATCGTGCTGGCGGATCTGGGCTTGAAGCGAACAAAGGCGCCGGCCTTGGCGCCATGTCCGTGCAGCACGTCGGGCTTGAGCCGCGACACCAGGCGCATGAAGCGCGCCCAGGCGAGAAAATCAGTGGGGTGCGGTTCGCGCTGGATCGCCAGCCGATGCACGCCGAGCTTCAGCCTTGGCGCGATCTCGGCGAGGGCAGCATCGGCGCGCTCGCCGCCTGTTATGCTATCGGCAACGATGCCGACGAGGTGGCCGCGATCGGCCTGGCCGTTGGCGACATCGAGGATGTGACGAATGATGCCGCCGACCGGCGCGCGGACGGCGTGCAGGATGCGCAGCGGGGTGTCGGAGACCACCGCCATCGTCAGAACCAGCGTTCGCTGATCAGCACGGTGTCGCCCGGGCCGACCGGCGTTCCCAAGGGCACCACGGTGCGGTACACGCCGTCGGCGGTCGGATGGGTCAGCGTGACTTCGTCGCGCTTGGCGCGGGGCGAAAAGCCACCGGCGATGGCGACGGCGCTTTCGACGCTCATGTTGGGGACGTAAGGATACTGGCCGGGGGCGGCGACCTCGCCGAGGATGAAGAACGGCCGATAGGCCTCGATCTCCACGGCGACCGAGGGTTCGCGAATGAAGCCGTTGCGCAGCCGGCCGCTGATGCTGGCGGCGAGCGCCGAGGGCGTCAGGCCACGCGCCGGCACCGCGCCGATTAGTGGCATGGTGATGGAGCCACCCGCGCCGATGGCGTAGGAATTGGTCAGACCTTCCTGGCCGTAGACCACGACACGCAGCCGGTCGCCGGCGTCGAGCTGGTAGCCGGGATTGGAGATCGCGGCGGGAATACCGTAGCGGGCCACACGGGCCTGTTGACCGTAGGCGAGAGCGTCGAGATCGCCCTGCGGGGGAAGCGTCGCGATGGGGCCGGACCTGGCCATGCAGCCGGACAACGCCAGGGCAGCCACGATGGAGACAGTTATGGCGCGGGCACCCGGCATCGGAAATTCCTGAGAAATATCGGCTCCAATAAGAGGCTTCGTAGTTAACAAAGCGTGAGCGCTCAAGCGCGAGCTGGTATCATTTGGTAATTAACCGGGCGGCAACCTTAATCGCATTTAATCGTCGCTGTAGGTAAGCGTCGCGGCGTTTGGTAGGGGTATGCAATGCGTTTGGCATTCTGGCGTGCGGGCCGACTGGGAGCGTTGTTCCCGAAGGCCGGCAGAGTTTCGTCCGCGCCGCGGGCGCCCATTGCTCCGGCCGTGGCTGCGCCGCAGCTCAACGACTTCGATCTGCGGGCCTTGGGCCAAGCGCTGCAGCGCAGGCGGGCCTGGGTCATTGTCCCGACTGTACTGGCGCTGGTGCTGTCGCTCGCCGTCGTCAACCTGATCACCCCGCGCTACAAGTCGGAAGCGCGCATCCTGATCGACGGGCGCGAGAACATCTTTCTGAGGCCGAATGGCGAACGCAACGAGGAGCGCACGTCGCTCGACGCGGAAGCCGTCACCAGCCAGGTGCAACTGCTGCTGTCGCGCGATCTGGCGCGTGACATCATCAAGAAGAACAAGCTCGCCGAGCGGCCGGAATTCGATCCGGTGCTGCAAGGCCTGTCGCCGGTGAAATCGCTGCTGGCCCTGTTCGGCATTGGCCGCGATCCGTTCTCGATGACGCCGGAAGAGCGCGTGCTCGATGCCTATTACGACCGCCTGACCGCTTACGCGGTCGATAAGTCGCGGGTCATGGTGATCGAATTCCAGTCGCACGATCCGGAACTCGCGGCGCGGGTCGCCAATTCGATCGCCGACGGCTACCTCACGATGCAGCAGGGCGCCCGCCAGGAGCAGGCGAAATCGGCAGGGCAGTGGCTGTCCGGCGAGATCGACAGCCTGCGCAAGAAAGTCGCCGAGGCGGAATCCCGCGCGGAGGATTTTCGCTCGAAGTCGAGCCTGTTCATCGGCACCAACAACACCTCGCTGTCGAACCAGCAGCTCGGCGAAATCAGCACGCAATTGAACAACGCCCGTGCGCTGAAGTCCGACGCGGAAACGAAGTCGCGGATGATCCGCGAGATGCTACAGACCGGCAAGCCGATCGAGTCGTCGGAAATCCTAACCTCGGAACTGATCCGCCGGCTGTCGGAGCAGCGCGTCACGCTGCGCGCGCAACTGGCCGAGCAGTCTTCCACCCTGCTCGATGGCCATCCCCGCATCAAGGAATTGAAGGCGCAGCTCTCAGATCTCGATCGCCAGTTGCGCGACGAAGCCGCCAAAGTGTCGCGCTCGCTCGACAGCGACGCACGGATCGCCGCCGGCCGCGTCGAAGGCCTCACCAACAGTCTCGAACAGGTCAAGAAGCAGGCCACCTCCACCAACGGGCAGGACGTGCAGGCCCGCGCGCTGGAGCGCGAGGCCAAGGCACAGCGCGACCTCTTGGAATCCTATCTGGCGAAGTATCGCGAGGCGACGACGCGCGAGAACATCGAAGCGGCACCAACCGACGGTCGCATCATCTCCCGCGCCATCGTCTCCAACACCCCGGCCTATCCGAAGAAGTTGCCGATCGTGCTGATCGCGACGCTGGCGACGCTGATGCTCAGCGCCGGCAGCATCGTCACCGGTGAAATGCTGCGCATGACCGCGCCGCGGCCGGCCGCGCCCACCGACACAGCGCCGGTGCCGCCGGCTCGTTCGGCGTTGCCCGAGACGTTGCCGGTGATGCCATCCGCGCCGCCGCTCGCGCCGCAGCCCGTCGCGCAACCGATGACCCAACCGGTGCCGCAGCCCGTCGTGCAGCCCGCGCTGCGCGACACCCATCCGGAACTGGTCGCCGGCCTCAGCGAGATCGAACAGCTGGCGCAGGAGTTTCGCGCGGCCGGGGCGAGCGCGCGCAAGATCACGATTCTCGGCACCGGCCATAACGACAACATCGCGCTCACCGCGCTGACGCTGGCGCGGCTGCTGGCACGCACCGCCAAGGTGGTGCTGGTCGATCTGTCGGCGACGTCGCCGACGCTAAAAGCGGTGTCCAACGATCCCTCCGCGCCCGGGCTGGCTGAACTCATGCTGGGCACAGCCTCGTTCGGCGAGGTCATCACCAAGGACACGCTGTCGCGCGTCCACATGGTGAGCGCAGGCCGCGCCGGCTCCGACCGTGCGCAGCTGCAGTCACCGCGGCTGACCATGGCGCTCGATGCCCTGCTGCGGGTCTATGACCATGTGCTGCTCGATGCCGGTACCGCGGCGGATCTTCCCGCGGGATTGCTGACCGAAAACGGTCGCGCCATCGTGGTACCGGAAGCCACCATGAGTGGAGAAGCCCGCGAGTTGATGTGCGAACAGCTCAAGGCCGTCGGATTTTCGGAAGTCGTGATGCTGCGTTCGGCGCCAAAGCCTGCCGACGCCATCGCGCCCGGCGAACGCATCGTGGCGGCGTAACGGTTCGTTCCCCGGACGCGATGCAACACGCAGTGTTGCTTCGCAGAGCCGGGGCCCCGGTATCTTGAAGTAAAACAACCGGGATCCCGGCTCTGCGCAGCGGCATGGCGGCGATGCAAGTGCATCGCCTGAAAATGCCGCAGCGCGTCCGGGAAACGCTGACAGTCTACCGCTGGAAGGCGTTGCGCAGCAGATGCGCCATTTGCAGCAGAGCCGGGGTTTGTTTCACCAGCCGCTTGGCGTGGGCCAGCGACGACAGGCCCATGGCGCCGAGCCGGCCGCGGCTGGTGAGCGGCACGAAGCTGTCGAAGATCGGCTCGTCGTCCTTGCAGAACATCTTCTTGTAATCGTCGGAGCCGATGCCGAGATCGAGCGAAGTGATGCCGCGCTCGGCATAGCGATCGATGATGGTGCGCATCAGGATCAGGCCGGGACTGTATTTCGAATTGGCCGACATCGTGTAGGTGTTGAACATCATCGAGAAGCGGCCGGCATCCGCGACGCCGGCGAACAGCGCGATGACTTCCTCGTCGCACTCCAGCGCGTGAATATCGATGACGCGACCGCCGTCGCGCGTGGCCAGGCAGGCGGTGCGGATGAAGTCCTCGACGCCGGGCTCGGCGAACACATTGGGCAGCTTCTGCTCGGCCATTCGCAGCGGCTTGATGGCGAAAAAGGCGTCGAGCACGCGCTTGATCTCGGCGTCGCTGGTGGCGAGAAAATAGCGATAGCCGGGCAGGATCTCGTATTTCTTTTCCTTGCTCCTCAGCCGCTTGCGAAACGAATGGCTGACGCGATCGGTCGGCGCGGCGCCCGGCACCATGTTCAGCACTGGGCAATCGTTGGTCGAGGCCTGGCTCGGCAGCAGCGCCAGGGGATTGGCGATGCCCAGCCAGCGCGCCGGCTGACGCGCCAGCACCAGCACGTCGATTTTGCGAGGCTGCTGCCGGATGCCGCGCAGCAAAGCGTCGATGTCGGCCTTGCCGGCAGAAGCGGCGAAGTCGCGCCGCCACAGCGGCATGTTGAAGGTGACATGCTTGCCGCCGAGGAAGCTCGCGACCTGCATGCCGTTCTCGTGTCTGGCGCCGAGTGGCAGCAGCAACAGCGGCTGGCCGCCGCTGTCATAGGCGATGACGACAAACGGTCGCAGGCCTTCCTGCGCGCCGATATGGCTCTGCCAGGCGGCCTGGAAATCGAAACGCTGATACGGCGTCGACAACTGCTCCGGAGCTTCGAGGCTGCGCCAGGTCGCTTCGGCCGCGGCCAAATCGTCCAGCACATCGACGCGCGCAATGCGGCTCGCATCAGGCCCCGCCGCCGTCGGATAGTCGATCGCAGCGGCCATGGTCATCGCGAAGCCTGGTTGACGTTCTTAGATTTTGAGGTTGTGGGGGACCTTTGCAAAGAAATCTCAACAAACAGTAATCACAATGCCCGGGGGCGGTCGGCGATACGCCGTACCGGGGGACGTTGCGGTGTCACGGAACACGAACGGGCTGACGACGCTAGGGCTGGAACTGGCGTGTTTCAGCGGCTTCGCGCGGCTGATGGAACGGTCCCGGGGCGGTGCCGGCGTGCTGCTCAAATTCGAGCGGGTGCGGCCACCGCGCAACGGGGCGTTCCAGCCGCTGCGATCCCGGGAGATCACGCCCGAATTTCTGGACCGGGTCATCCGCAGGCTGAAGCGCTGGAAATACGACATCGTCTCGATCGACGATGCCTGCGCGCGGGCGCGGCAGCCGCGTGAGGGGCGGCGCTTCGTCTGCCTGACCTTTGATGGCGGCTACAAGGACGTCGTCGAGCACGCTTACCCAGTGCTGACGCGTCATCGGGTCCCGTTCACGGTGTATCTGCCGACGGCCTTTGCGGACGGGCTGGGCGAGGCCTGGTGGCTGGCGCTGGAGCAGGTCGTGGCCCGCCACGACCGCATCAGCCTGATGATCGACGAGCAGCAGCGGCATTTCGCGATCGCCGCAATCGACGAGAAGCGGCAGGCCTATTATTACCTCTACAGTTGGATGCGCACGCTGCCGGCGCCGGTGCTGTCCTTGGCGATCAACGATCTCTGCAATCGCTATTCGATCGATCTGGCCGCCCTATCGCGCGCCACCGCGATGGACTGGGACGATATCGCTATCCTGACCGTCGATCCGTTGGTCACCTTCGGCACCGCCACGGTGAACTATTCCATCCTCGCCAATCTCAAGGATTCAGCGGCGTTGCGCGAAATCTCCATGGGGCGGGCGGTGGCGCTGGCGGCGCTGCGGCGCGATTCGCTGCATCTGGCCTATCCGTTCGGCGAACGCGGCTCGTTCAAGCAGCGCCACGCGGTGATGGCGGCGGAAGCAGGGTTCGCCAGCGCGGTGACATCGGTGGCCGGCGTGATCAGGCCCGACGGGCGCAGCGATCTGCACGCGCTGCCGCGGATCGCCTGGGACGGCCGGCGGCGCTCGATGCGGGCGCTGCGCGTGCTGCTGTCCGGCGTGATGCTCGACGCCGCGAGAGGCTAGAGGCCGATGCTAGCCGGCCGGTTCGCGATCCGGGCGCGCCATCCAGCTGACGATGGGCATCGCCGGCAGCACCCAGCCGATTCCCGCGACCACGTAGAAGATCGCCTGGTACCAGCCGTTGGCCGCGAGCCACGGCGCCTGCGCCACGGTCATGCCGAGCAGCGACCACACCACCACGAGGACGAGCAGGAAGATGGTGCCGAGGAACTTGCGGG
>NZ_JAQGJD010000071.1 GCF_028290785.1 Tardiphaga sp.
GGAAGTAGATCAGCGTCACCCAGAGCGGGATAAACAGGGCGATCGCCGCGAACTTGGTGCGTTCGGCGAAGGCGCCGACGATCAGGCCCGGGGTGATGGCGGCGAAGGTCATCTGGAAGCAGAAGTAAACCAGCTCCGAGATGTTGGCGTCCGCGGTGAACGAAGCTGCCATCGAGTCAGGCGTGACGCCGGCGAGGAACGCCTTCGAAAAGCCGCCGATGTAGGCCGAACCGCCGGTGAAGGTGATGCTGTAGCCGTACAGGGCCCAGATGATCATCACGATGCAGGCCGTGTAGAGAACCTGCATCAGCACCGAGAGCATGTTCTTGGAGCGGACCAGACCGCCGTAGAACAGCGCGAGGCCGGGGACGGTCATCAACAGCACCAGCACTGTCGATGTCATCATCCAGGCGTTGTCGCCTTTGTTGACCGTCGGATCGGCATAGGCCGCCGTTGCGGCGAACAGGCCGACGGCGAGTGCCGCCAATCCCGCGCCAGAGGGACGCTTAAACGTCATGTGTTCGACTCCTGATTGAATGTGGGTGAGCGCGGGATCAGAGGGCTGCGGCATCGGCCTCGCCGGTGCGGATGCGGACCGCATGGTCGAGGTTGATGACGAAGATCTTGCCGTCGCCGATCTGGCCGGTCTTGGCCGCGGTGGTGATGGCTTCGATGGTTTTGTCGACCTGGTCCGAGGCGACAGCCACCTCGATCTTGATCTTGGGTAGGAAGCTCACCGCATATTCTGCGCCGCGATAAATTTCCGTGTGGCCCTTCTGCCGGCCATAGCCTTTGACTTCCGTCACCGTCAAACCATGAACGCCAATGGCGGTCAGGGCATCACGGACTTCCTCAAGCTTGAATGGCTTGATGATCGCCATAACAATTTTCATGGGTCCTATCCCCGCTTGGGCCCGGCCGAAAAATGCGGTCGGGCGATCTCGACTGAGGGTCACCACGCGGAGAAGTTCACTACGCGGGCACAGCCAGCCCTGGTAGAATCAAATGCCGTGCCAGATCGGTGGAATTCTCTAACGGGTTATGAATCCCCAGCTTTTCGGTTTTTTGCTGCAGGGCACCCAAGTGCGCTATTCGGTCGCGCCCAAACACTAGTCAATACTGCTCAAAACAAAAGCATGACAGGCTATCGACATATTCGTGCTTATGAGGCAGGCAGGCAAAAGGTATCCCGGTGCGCAAAACGATAGCGCACGCGGCTAAATTGCGCAATCTGGAGGCCTTCCAACCAAAACGCGAGAATCGCGCCGGCACAACTGACGACGGATAAAAGTACCGGCGCCAGCGTTAGTACGACCGGGGCGAAGACCCGGCTCGCCTACAGCGCGTCGCTGTCGGTCTCGCCGGTGCGGATCCGGACCGCATGGTCGATCGGGGTCACGAAGATCTTGCCGTCGCCGATCTGGCCGGTGCGGGCGCCGGATGAAATGACCTCGACCGCCTTGTCAACGAGGTCGGACGACACCGCGATTTCGAGCCGCAGCTTGGGCAGGAAGTTCACCACATATTCGGCGCCGCGATACATCTCGGTATGGCCCTTCTGTCGGCCATAGCCCTTCACCTCGGTGACGGTCATGCCATGCACGCCGATGGCGGTCAGGGCTTCGCGGACTTCATCGAGCTTGAACGGCTTGATAATCGCAACAACGAGCTTCATGGACAGCCTTCGGGTTGGTGGATTTTGCGGATCAGACGGAAGAACTTATGCCACTCTTAGCGGCATCAGGCGCAATAAATAAGCGGAATGTCAGATCTCGCACCCAATATTCTGCATCGACGTGCCAGCCGCAGTAAGCGGTGGCGTAACGCTGCGATCGATGCACCCGAAGCGCGCACAGACGTTTGCGAACGCTGATCCGCCATGCGCTTAGAATCAATCGACATCGGCGAGCCGGCAAACTAGGTTGCCGCGTCCGCCGCATCAGGCCGGGACCAAAAGCAAATCATCACCAAGGACTATCATGGCTGTTCCAAACGGCGCGTCGCGTCGTGCGTTTCTTATGGGCTCGGTTTTCGCGCTGCCGGTGGCAGCGATCGGCATGCGCTTCCTCGGCGCCGCGGAGGCCGCGCGACTGGCGGCGCCTGCGATCGAAAGCTACCAGCCGGTGTTCTTCGCCAACGACGAGTGGCGTTTCATCCTTGCCGCCTGCGACAGGCTGATTCCGGCAGACGATGTCGGGCCGGGCGCGCTCGAAGCCAACGTCCCGGTCTTCATCGATCAGGAATTGAATGGCTCCTACGGCAAGGCCGACAATTGGTACATGCAGGGGCCGTTCGATCCTAACGCGCCCGCGCTGATGGGCTACCAGCTGCCCTATACCCCGCAGGAATTGTACCGCCGCGGGATTCGCGCGGTCGATGCCTACGCCCGGCAGACCTACCAGAAGCCCTTCACGGATCTCGATGCAAAAACCCGAGACGACGTGCTGACCAAGCTGCAGCGCAATCAGATCGACTTTGCGGCGTTTGAAGAACCGGTCCTGAAGGCATCGGCATTCTTCGGCTTCCTGCTGACCAACACCCAGGAAGGCTATCTGTCCGACCCGATGTATGGCGGTAACCGCGGCATGGAAGCCTGGAAGATGATTGGTTTCCCTGGCGCCCGGGCGAGCTTCCTGGAGTGGATCGGGCAGCACAATGTCAAGTATCCGCTTGGCCCCGTCAGCGTTCTTGGCGAACGCGCCTGATTTCCATTCCCGTGGCCGATCCGCACCGGACGGCGCCGACCTTTGAGATGATCTATGACTATTGTGAATGATGCGGTGGACGCGGTGATCGTCGGACTCGGCTGGACCGGGTCGATCATGAGCATCGAACTCGCCAAAGCCGGCCTCAAGGTGCGCGCCCTGGAGAGCGGTCCGGAGCGGACCAACGCCGAGCACGTCTATCCGAAGCCGGCCGACCAGCTGGGCTATTCGGTTCGCCAGAAAGTGTTTGCCAAGGCCAGTAAGGCGGCGCTGACCGTGCGCCATGATCGCAGCCAGACGGCGCTGCCGACGCGGCGCTGGGGCGCGTTCAAGCCGGGCGATGGCGTCGGCGGCGCGGGCGTGCACTGGACGGCGGTACTGATCCGGCCGACGCCGACCGATCTGAAATTGAAGACCTTCGCCGATCAGGCCTATAAGCCCGGCCAGTTGCAGGACGACCTGCAGATCCAGGATTTCCCCGTCAGCTATGACGAGCTCGAGCCGCATTTCGATTTTTTCGAAAAGGTCTGTGGCGCGTCGGGCGCCACCGGAAACCTGCGTGGTCAGATCCAGCCAGGCGGTGACCCGTTCGAGGGGCCGCGTTCAAATCCGTATCCGATGCCACCGCTGCAGGACACGCTGAACACCACGATGTTCGCGGGCGTGGCGAAGAAGATGGGCTACCACCCGTTTCCCAACCCCTCCGCTGCGGTGTCCGGCCCCTGGACCAATCCCTATGGCGTGCAGCTTGCGCCATGTAATTACTGTGGATTTTGCAGCGACTATTTCTGCCTGAACTACTCCAAGGCGTCGCCGCAAACGACCATCCTCGATGCCGTCAAGCGAATGCCCAACTTCTCCTACCGCACCGACTCCCACGTCATTCGCGTGGATCTGCACGATGACCGCAAGACCGCCAAGGGCGTGACCTACATCGATGACAAAGGGCAGGAGGTTTTCCAGCCCGCCAACATCGTCATCCTGGCCAGCTTCCAGTTCAACAATGTCCGCCTGATGCTGCAGTCGGGTATCGGTGCGCCCTACGATCCCGCGACGGGCGAGGGTGTTGTCGGCCGCAACTACGCATTCCTCAGCAATGGCAACGCCACGCTGTTCTTCAAGGACAAGAATTTCAACCCCTTCGTCTCCGCCGGCCCGACCGGCCAGATGATCAACGACTTCTCGCCGGGCACCTTCGACGCCGCGCCGTTCGGTTTTATCGGCGGCGCCAAGCTGCATTCCTCGCAGGCCGGCGGTGCGCCGATCGGCATGTCGTTGCCGGCAGGGACGCCGAGCTGGGGTGCCGGCTGGAAGAAGGGGATCAAGGACTGGTACGGCCATTCCATGAAGATCAGCATCACCACGACCTGCATGTCGTATCGCGACAACTATCTCGACCTCGATCCCACCTACAAGGACCCCTACGGCCAGCCGTTGCTGCGCATGACGTTCGACTGGAAACAGAACGAGCTGAAGCTGCAGCAGTTCTTGCGCGACAAGGTTCTGGCCATCGTCAAGGAGCTTGGCCCCGACAGCTACACGGAAAGTTTCCTGAAGCCCGACGCGCACTGGGACACCACTTCCTACATCTCCACGCACAATGTCGGAGGCGCTGTCATGGGCGACACGCCGAAAGATTCTGCGATCAACAAATACCTGCAGAGCTGGGACGTGCACAACGTGTTCGTCCCTGGCGGCAATGCCTTCCCGCAGAATTTCCAGGCTAACCCAACCGACATGCTCGGCGCCCTCAGCTACTATTCGGTCAAGGCGATCACGGAGCAATATATCAAGAAGCCCGGTCCGTTGGTGGCCGCGTGAAAGTCACCGTGATGAAATATACTTCCTTCGCTGCGGGCGCGGTGCTCGCCGCTTCCGTGTTCTACGCCTTGCCGGCACATGCCCAGCAGCCAGATGCCGATACAGCCCAGATCGCCAAGGGCGCCTATCTCGCGCGCGCGGGCGATTGCGTGGCTTGCCACACGGCTCCTGGCGGCAAGCCCTTTGCGGGTGGCCTGGTGATCGACAGCGACGTCGGGCGGATCGTCTCGACCAACATCACGCCGGACCGCAACCATGGTATCGGCGCCTATACCGAGGCGCAGTTCTCCGCAGCACTGCGCGACGGCATTCGCAGCGACGGCGCCCATCTTTATCCGGCCATGCCGTACTCATCGTACAGCAACGTCACGGACGAAGATGTTCACGCGCTGTACGCCTACTTCATGAAAGGCGTCGCGCCGGCGGCTGACGTACCTGCCAAAACCGTCCTGCATTTTCCGTTCAGCCAGCGCTGGGGCATGGTGCTGTGGAACGCGGCGTTCGCCGACACCAGGCGCTTCCAGCCGGATCCCAAGGCCTCGGCCGAGTTCAACCGCGGGGCCTACCTGGTCGAAGGCCTGGGGCATTGTGGCAGTTGCCACACGCCCCGCGGCATCGCCATGCAGGAAAACGGATCCGACGCGTCGAGCGCGTCGTTCCTGACCGGCGGCGAGCTCAACGGATGGCCGGTGCCCTCGCTACGGGGCAGCACGGCGGCCAGCAAGGGTTTTGTGACATGGAGCGAAGCCGAGATCGTCGATTATCTTGGCACCGGACGCAACGCCCATGCCGCTGTCGGTGGCGAGATGAAGCCCGCCGTCGAGCACAGCCTGTCCTATCTGACCGACCCGGACCTGCGGGCGATCGCCATCTATCTGAAAGGCATCGCCGCCAGGACCGCATCGACCACCGCTACAGCCGGCAAGACCGCAGCGACGACGGCGAAACTTTCCGCCGCGCGCGATCTGACGCCGGGCGAGCGGCTCTATCTGGACAACTGCAATGCCTGCCATTTCGTCGGCGGCCAGGGCGCAGCACGAGTGTTTCCGTCGCTCGACGGCGCGTCGATCGTCAATGCCGAAAGCCCGACCGGTTTGATCCGTACCATTCTTGGCGGGGCGGCCACGCCATCGACGTCGCGCAGCCCGTCGATTTTGCCGATGCCGGGCTTCGCCTATCGGCTGTCAGATCAGGAAGTCGCGGATCTCGCCTCGTTTGTGCGGAGTGGTTGGACCAACCAGGCGACGGCAGTCACGGCCAGCCAGGTCGGTACCATACGGGCGACGCTCGGGGCGCATTAGTCCCCGGTCAACCGGCGCGGCCGAAGGGCGGTTTTCGCCCCCGGCGGCGGTTGACCACTGTTATGTCACCGGCTTTTCGCGGCGCTCGCGCATCGAGCCTTCCTGCGCCACCGAAGCCACCAGCGTGCCATCGGGCTTGAAGATCAGCCCGCGTGCAAGGCCGCGGCCGCCCTGCGCGCTCGGCGAATCCTGGCTGTACAGCAGCCATTCGTCGGCGCGGAACGGGCGGTGAAACCACATCGCGTGGTCGAGGCTGGCCGCCATCACCCGGCCGTCGAACAGCGTACGGCCGTAGCGCGCCATCACCGAATCCAGTAGCGAGAAGTCGGAGGCATAGGCCAGCGCGCACATGTGCAGCGCCGGATCGTCCGGCAGCTTGGCGGCGGTGCGGATCCAGATGTTGATCCGGCCGTCGGGAATCGCGGTGCCGAAATAACGCTGGAATTCGACCGGCCGCAGCTCGATCGGCCGATCGGATTCGTAATAGCGCCGGATGAAGTCGGGCATCACGATGGTGGGGTGCTTGGCCAGCTCTTCCGCGGTCAGTTTCTCCGGCGGCGGCACGTCGGGCATGCGGTCCTGATGGTTGAACGAATCCGCCTCCTCGGCATGAAACGACACCATCATCGAGAAGATCGCCTGGCCGTGCTGGATCGCGGTGACCCTGCGGGTCGAGTAGCTCTTGCCGTCGCGCAGCCGCTCGACCTCATAGATGATCGGGATCTGCGGATCGCCCGGCAGGATGAAATAGCAGTGCAGCGAATGCGGAAAGCGGCCCTCGACGGTGCGGCACGACGCCACCATGGCCTGGCCGATCACCTGGCCGCCGAACACCCGCTGCCATCTAGTCTTCGGGCTGCGACCGCGAAACATGTTCACCTCGATGGTCTCGAGGTCGAGAATGTCGAGCAGGTCGATCAGGCTCTTGGACATCGGAGGTCTTTCGGTGCGCGGTGGTCGCCATCGGGCCGGATTGACCGGGATCGAGGTCTCGGTTCGGCCTTGTTTCGCGTTCCTGTTTCGCCCAGCTATAAGCGCGTGGCAACAGCGGGTAAGAGACATCATGGCGGCACGACGAGGTATTGTCATCGGCGGCGGAGCGTTCGCCGGGCTGGCGCTGGCGCTGGCCCTGCGCCAGGGTCTGGGCCCTGACCTGCCGATCATCGTCGCCGATCCCGCGCTGGGAGTGCGGCCGAGCCGCGACCAGCGCGCCACCGCCATTGTTGCCGCCTGCCGGCGGCTGTTCGATGCCATCGGCGTCTGGGATTCGGTGGCCGCGCAGGCGCAGCCGATCCTCGACATGGTTGTGACCGACTCGAAACTGGAAGACGCCACCCGGCCGGTGTTCCTGACCTTTGCCGGCAACATCGAGCCCGGAGAGCCGTTCGCGCATATGGTCGAGAACCGGCTGCTGATCGACGAGCTGGTCAAGCGCGCCGAGGCCGAGGGGATCGACCTGCGCGCCACCGCGGTCACCACCTTCGCGTCGCGGCCCGACGGGATCAGCGTCACGCTGGGCGACGGCGATGTCATCGAGGCCGGCCTGCTGGTCGCAGCCGACGGCGCGCGCTCGAAGCTGCGCGAGCGCGCGGGCATCAATACCCACGGCTGGGACTACGACCAGTCCGGCATCGTCGTCACCGTCGGCCACGAGCGCGACCATCAGGGCCGTGCCGAAGAACACTTTCTGCCCGCCGGCCCGTTCGCGATCCTGCCCCTCACGGGCCAGCGTTCATCGCTGGTATGGACCGAGAAACGCGCCGAGGCCGCGCGCATCGTGGCCTTGCCGGAGGACGAATTCCACGCCGAACTGGAGCAGCGCTTCGGCCTGCACCTCGGCGAGGTGAAGCCGCTCGACCGGCCGCGGGCGTTTCCGCTCGGCTATTTCGTGGCGCGCTCCTTCATCGGCGAGCGTCTCGCGCTGATCGGCGACGCCGCCCATGTGATTCACCCGATCGCCGGCCAGGGCCTCAACATGGGCCTGAAGGA
>NZ_JAQGJD010000079.1 GCF_028290785.1 Tardiphaga sp.
AGGAAGAAGTAAGCCTGCAGCGATCGCACGTAGCTCGGCGAGTACCGTTTGGAGCGAAGTGCGCAGCTGCTGGAGCAAAGGGCCGTCGTTCGGTCCTTGCTCGATCTCTTCCAGCCGCAGCAGCACGAAGGATATCAGCTGGACTGGACCATCGTGCAGTTCCGCGCCGAGCCGCATATGGATCAGATCGTCAATGCGCCGAGCCGCCCGCAAAGCCGCCTCTGTTTGGGACATGAGTATCGCGTTCTTGCGGTGCAGCAACATTGCCTCACGATACCGGAGCTTGATTGCCGCCCTCTGCCTTTGGATGGTCGCGCTTCCCCGGTGGACGATGGCGAACAGTATGAGAAGCGTGGCGATGCCAGCCGATCCGACCACCGTCCACGCCCCGATCACCGCGCTGGCCTGGTCGCGAAGAAGGTGACCGGCGTCTTCGTAGATTTCAGCGACCGCGATAATCGTTTCGGTCTCGCTCTTGTAGAGGGGGATGAATATTTCATAGAGATTCATCGACAACGATCGTTCGAATTCGTTGTCGTCGTCGCTCAGGTCCGCCATTCCCGCACGGATCTTGCCTTTCAGGGAAGGCAGGATGTCGGCGGTGGGAAATTGCTTTCCGACCAGGCTTTTGTTGGTGCTGTAGACGATCGTGCCGTCGGGATGCCAGATCTTGATGGAGGCTACGTGCCGTCTAGACTTTAACAATTCACCGACCAGATCGAGCCTGCGGATGTCATCCCGACTGAGCAGGCCGCCTCCATCCATCGACTGCACGTAGGGTTCGACGAAATTAGTCATGTACAAGGCGGCAGCGCCACTCGTGCCGTGCAGCACGTCGTCTGCGATGCGAGCGCCGATCCATCCGCCCACCGCGATCACCGACAAGGTCAACACGACCGATGACGTCATAGCGAATTGCTCAAAAAGGGACCTGCGCATCCACCAATTTCGCATTGACTGGAATCGGAATTCTGCGAGGGACTTCGGGATTCGCACGGCTAGAGCGCGACGGGCCGCCATCGGGCGGTCATCTGCAATGCGGGCGCCTTGAACGTTTCCGACCAACGGTTCCATGCCGATTACTCTCGAAACACGACGCCCGTGCTGAACTACGCTCGGACCGCTGCCATCATAAGCGACAATTGACATTCTCTTCAACGTTTCGACCAACATGGTGAAAACCACTCCCGATCGGCCGCATTGCAACGCGAAGAACTTCAGCCGGAACGGACCAAAGTACCGAAACTCTCAGGACGAAAGTCGGAACCTCTAGGACTTTGGACCGATGCCGTGTCGGACCTTCGACATACATTTTTAGTTAGACCTTCTCCCCTATCGGGCCCTCGCCGGGCGCGGCACGCTGAGAGATGTCGAGGATCCGGCTTTTCCGGACTTCAAGAATCTTCGGGCAGGAGTGAAATCATGGCAAATTATCTCAAGCCGTTCGTAATCGATCAGAGCGATATCGACTTCATTCTTAGCCAAGTGAATTTCCGACCGCTGTTCGACGCCACCGGCAACGCCATCATCCTTTGGGACGGCATCGGCAGCGTCTACGACGCGCACGGCAATCTGATAGGCACAGGGGGCGCAGCAGCAGGCGATGCAGCATCGACGGCCGCTGTCGGCCATTGGGGGCAATCCTACTATTCCGAATTCGATTTCGCCGGTTTGCGGGATCCGAGCGGCCTCAACAACAACCTTTCGCTCATCAACGCCACCTTCGGCGCGGTCGACCAGATATTCACGCGATCGTCAGCTGCCGACTACGCCGGATATTCTTCGGTGATGCAGGCGGTGGCCGATCGGACCTACGCCGCGGCCAAGACCTACTACTCCTCTTACAGCGCTGCGACTGGCGGCTTTAATCCGGCGCTGAACGGCGACTACGCCATCAAGGCGGATCCCTCCGGGGCTCAGACTGCGACTGACGGCACCAAGATCGACCAGCCCAACGTCGTCGATTACACCCCTCGCATGATCAGCCTGACGACGACGACGGCCGGCGTCACGTTCGACACCTGGGCCAATCACGCGGCAGACCCGGGAGCGTCGTCGCATCAGCCAAACGAGATCTACTACGATCCGGCCAGCGGCACCGCCAAGGTGCAGGACTGGGGTCAGCTTGCCACCGTCGCCGACGGCGGGCTCGGCCAGGTCGATACCCAAGCGCGCCTCGCCGCCTCGGCCGGCCAGGGCGACCACTTCATCGGCGGTCTCAATCCGGGCGTGTCGCCCTCCAACGGCTTTTTCGTGCTGTTCGGCCAATTCTTTGACCACGGGCTCGACTTCATCGGAAAGTCCTCCGGCCAGACCATCAAGATTGCGCTCGCCAGCGACGATCCGCTGTACGGCATGCTCGGCCAGGACGGGCGGCCGGTGCACGAGATCACCATCAACCGCGCCACGGTCCAGACCGTAGACGCCCAGGGCCCCGAATACGTCAACCATACCTCGCCGTTTATCGACCAGAGCCAGACCTACGGCTCCCACGAGCAGCTCACCACCCTGCTTCGGGAATGGGTCAAGGACCCGGCCACGGGTCAATATCACGCCGGCATGAACCTATTCGACGGACAGACGCTCGATACTGCCTGGACCAAGCCGGATGGCGTCAGTACCCACCAGACGCTACCCACGCTGGACGAACTGCGCGCCCACGTCGAGATGACCGGCCGCGACGCGCTGACCTGGGAGGACGTCAACAACCTCCGTAACCGCGACGCCGCCGGCCACGTGATTGCCGGCACCAGCGGCGCGGCACTGCTGCTCGATATGAATCCGCGCTTCGACGCCGGCCACATGGGCGGCTTCTATGACACCAACAGCAACGGCGCGCGGGACGCCGGCGAGGCGGCGTACGGCACCCCAGGGCAAGCCGCCAAGGTGGCTGCGGCGATCTCAACTATCGACGGCTACGTCAAGGCCACCTACGGCGCTGGATCGAGCTTCGGCGTCGATGCGACCACGCACAAACTGACGCTCCACATGCAAACTCCGCCGCCAGGCTTTCCGCCGACGCTGGACGGCGCGAACGCGCTGTTTCCATTCGTCAACTTCGCTGACTTCAGCATCACGGCGCCCGCAGGAATGCTGCACGACGCCGTCGGCGAGATCCTGATGGCTTCCGTTGGCGACCACTACGTGGCGGGCGACGGCCGCGTGAACGAAAACTTCGGACTCACCTCGATCCACCACGTGTTCCACGAGGAGCACAACTACCAAATCCAGAACATTATCGACGCGCTTCACACTCAGGATGTGGT
>NZ_JAQGJD010000097.1 GCF_028290785.1 Tardiphaga sp.
AAACCGGCGCGACGCGGGCGCGCCCCCCGCACGTGCCGGTGGCCATCGGCGCCTTCGCCGGGCTGCATACCGGAAAGCATTTCAAGCCGGCGCGGTTGACCGCGGGCCACGCTTTTTCCGCCGCGGCCAGCGCCACCTTCGTCGAGGCTGGGCCGTGGATGCGCGCGCAGTGGTTCAATGCGCCGGGCGAGAACGACTGGCTGCAAAGCGTCACCCGCGAGGTGAAGGCAGTGCGCGGATGCGTCGGCATCTGCGATGTCTCGACGCTCGGCAAGATCGCGTTGCTGGGCACGGATGTCGGCGCGTTTCTCGATCGCATCTACATCAACACCTTCTCGACGCTCGCGGTCGGCAAGACGCGCTACGGCGTGATGCTGCGCGAGGACGGCTTTGTGCTGGACGACGGCACCGTGGCGCGGCTGTCGCAGGATCATTTTGTGATGACAACGACCACCGTGAATGCCGGAAAGGTCATGCAGCATCTGGAATACTGCCACCAGGTGCTGTGGCCTGAGCTGGACGTGCAGATGGTCTCGGTCACCGAGCAGTGGGCGCAATATGCCGTCGCCGGGCCGCGGTCGCGCGCGCTGCTGCAGGCCGTGCTCGGCGACGCCATCGATCTCTCCAATGAGGCGTTTCCCTATATGGGCTGCGCGGAGTTCGATCTCGGCGATGTCCCGCTGCGGTTGTTCCGCGTCTCGTTCTCCGGCGAACTGGCCTATGAGATCGCGGCCCCCGCCGGCTACGGCGAAGCGCTGCTGCGCGGGCTGATGCAGGCCGGCAAGGCGTTCGACGCCACGCTGTACGGCACCGAGGCGCTGAGCGTGATGCGGATCGAGAAGGGCCATGTCGCCGGCTCCGAGCTCAACGGCCAGACCGTGGCGCGCGACCTCGGGCTCGGAAAAATGATGTCGCAGAAGAAAGATTACATCGGCCGCGCGATGGCGGCACGCGAGGCGCTGGTCGATCCCGACAGGCCGACGCTGGTGGGGCTGCGACCGGTGGATCGCAGCCAGCGCCTGCGCAACGGCGCGCTATTGTTTGCGCGCGATGTCACACCATCGCCGGACAACCATGGCGGCCATATCACCTCGACGGCATTCAGCCCGTCGGCCGGGCACTGGATCGGGCTCGGGCTTTTGGCACGCGGGCCGGAACGGCTCGGCGAGATCGTCCGCGCCTGGGATCCGATCCGTTCCGCCGATCTCGAACTGGAAGTGGTATCGCCGGTGTTCGTCGATGCGCAAGGAGTACGGCTGCGTGCTTGATCTCACCCAAATCTCCGCCTTCGCCGGTCTGCGCCCGGTCGGCTCCGGTCGCGGCCTGATCGTGCGCGAGCGCATCGGGCTGGCGCTGGCTACGGTGATGGTGCGCAAGGGTCGAACCGCGGCGCTGGCCGCCGCGGTGAAAGAGCAGTTCGACATCGCCCTGCCGGCGGGGCCGCACGGCTCCGGCAGCGACTCCACGTCGTTCCTCGGCACCGGGCCGGGACGCTGGCTGGTGACGCATGATGCCCGGACGCCAGGCTTCGTGGACAGCCTGTCGCGAAAACTCGAAGGGCTGGCCTCGGTGGTCGATCAGTCCGATGCCTATGGCGTGCTGCGGCTGTCCGGTCCGTCGATACTGGAGGTGCTGGCCAAGGGCGTCGCGATCGATTTGAGCGCGCCGGCATTTCCCGCCGGCAGCGTCGCGGCGACGGTCGTCGCCCATATCGGCGTGACGCTGTGGAAGGTGGACGAGACGCCGACCATCCATGTGGCGGTGGCGCGCAGCTATGCCGGGAGCTTTCTGCACTGGCTGGAGACGTCGGCGGCGATATACGGGATGATAATGGAGTAGCCGTAGCCCGGATGAAGTCGGCGTGCCGCTCGCGGCACGGCGACGCAATCCGGGGGCGGAGCTTCTACGGATGGGCCGGCCCCGGATTGTCATCCGGGCTACAATTCTCGCAAATGCCGTCGCCCGGGACAGGTGGGTCGTCAATATCCCCTTGAACGATCCACGGCGTCCTTCGGCTTGACGCCGGCCTGCAGCGCTTCGGCGGTTTCCAGGAGGGTCCGGCCCACCGCCGCCAAAGTGACGTCGCAGGCGTCGTGCGGGGTCAGCACGATATTCGGGTGACTCCAGAACGGATGCTCCGGGGATAGCGGCTCGGCGAGAAACACGTCGAGCGACGCGCCGGCGAGCTGGCCGCTGGCGAGGGCATCGAGCAGGTCCTGCTCCACCATGTGCTCGCCGCGGCCGACCTGGATCAGGTAACCACCGCGCGGCATTTTCGCGAACAACGCCGCATTCAGGATATTGCGCGTCTCGACCGTGAGCGGCAGCAGGTTGACGAGGATTTCGCTGCCGGCGAGCATCGCATCGAGGCCGTCGGCGCCATGGAAGCCGTTGACGCCTTGCGAGGTCGGCTTGGCGCTGCGGCTCCACACCTTGACCGGAAAGCCGAGCGCGGCGAGGTCGGCGGCAACGCGGGCGCCGATCGCGCCATAGCCGAGAATCCCGACCGGGACTTCCTGCGTGGTGCGCTGGCCGATACGCTTCCAGATCTTGTCGCGCTGGTTCTGCAGATAGATGCCCATCCGGCGCTGGTGGTAGATCGCGTGCCAGATCACAAAACCGGACATCATCTCCGCCTGCGCGGGTTCAACGACCCGAACCACATCGATGCCGTCGCGCAGGCTGGGACAGGCCAGGATGCTGTCGGCACCGGCGCCGATCGAACACGCTGCCGTCAGGTTAGGATAGTGATCGAAGGCGTCGGCGTGGGGATGCCAGCCGACCGCCATGCGGACCGTCGCGGGATTGGTGCCGTCGAGATGATCGACGAAGGTGACGCGGCCATCGAGCCTGGCGATTTGATCCTTGAGATACTTGCGCAGGTTAATGGTCCTGCTCAGCATGACGCAATTCATGGGCTTGGAAGACATCTCAGTAGAAGACATGGGATCAGGCGGCCTGCGGTGGCGCGCTCTGGCCGGGCACCGCCGCCAGCAGTTCGCGCGTATAGGGATGTTCGGGCGAAGCGAATAGCTGCGCCGTCGGCTTCAGCTCGACGATGACGCCGCGCTGCATCACCGCGATGCGGTCGCATATCTGGGCGGCGACGCGGAGGTCATGGGTGATGAACAGCATCGACAAACCCAATCGCGCTTTCAGATCCTCGAGCAGCGCCAGCACCTGGGCCTGAACGGAGACATCGAGGGCGGAAACCGCCTCGTCGGCGACGATGATTTCCGGATCGAGCGCGAGCGCGCGCGCGATGCCGATGCGCTGGCGCTGGCCGCCGGAGAATTCGTGCGGATAGCGCTCCATGGCGCCGGCATCGAGGCCGACGAGGCCAAGCAACTCGCGGGCACGCTGCATGGCGACTTTGGCGTCAGTGCCGTGCGCGATCGGGCCGTCGCTGATGATGTTGCCTACTTTGCGTCGCGGGTTCAGCGAGGCGAACGGATCCTGAAAAATCATCTGGATGCGGTGGCGCTCGATGCGCAGCGCACGGCCGGTAAGCTTGGTCAGATCGGAATCGCCCAGACGCACGGTGCCGCGGTCGGGCTTGATGAGCTGCATGACGAGCCGCGCGACCGAGGATTTACCGGAGCCGGATTCGCCGACCAGGCCGAGCGTCTCGCCCTGCAGGATGTCGAAGCTGACTTCGTTGGCGGCGCGCACCGAGCGGTCCGGCTTGAACCAGCCGCCGGAGGTGACATAGGTCTTGTCGAGGCCGATCACCTCGACGGCTTTCTCGCGGCCTTCGAGCGGCGCGCGCACCGGCGGATGCATTGACGGCACTGCGGCGAGCAACGCCTTGGTGTAGTCGTGCTGCGGCCGGGTCAACACCTCCGCGGCGGTGCCCTCTTCCACCACCTTGCCATAGCGCAGCACCACGACGCGGTCGGCAATGTCGGCGACGACGCCGAAATCGTGGGTGATGAACATCACCGCCATGTTGCGGCGGCGCTGCAGGTCGCGGATCAGCTTGAGGATCTGCGCCTGGGTGGTGACGTCGAGCGCGGTGGTCGGCTCGTCGGCCACCAGCACGGCCGGCTCCAGTGCCAGCGCCATGGCGATCATGGCGCGCTGGCGCTGGCCGCCGGACAATTGGTGCGGATAGGCGCGCACGATGCGCTCGGGATCCGGCAGGCCGACTTCGCGTGCCAGCCCGAGCGCCTTGGCGCGGCGTTCCTTCGGCGTCAGCAGATTATGCGCCTCGAACATCTCCATCATCTGGTCGCCGATCCGCATCAGCGGATTGAGCGCGGTCATCGGCTCCTGGAATACCATCGCGATATGGCGGCCACGCACGTCGCGCCAGCCGTCCTCATCGAGCTTCAGCAGGTTGCCGCCGTTGAACGCAATCTCACCGGTCTCGGTGGACACCGTATCGGGCAGCAGGCCCATCAGCGCATGCGCGCACATCGACTTGCCGGAGCCGGATTCGCCAACGACGCAGACGATCTCGCCGGGGATCAGGTCGATCGAGATGCCGTCGACGGCGTAGGGACGTTCGGCGCCCTTGGGCAGCGCGATCTTCAGGTTCTTGATGGAAACGGCGGGTGCGGCGGTCATGTCAGCGGCTGCCCTTCGCCAGGCGCGGGTTGAGCGCGTCGTTGAGGCCTTCGCCGACCAGATTCATTGCCAGCACCGCGAGCAGGATCGCGACGCCGGGGAACACGGTGATCCACCACGCCTGGCGGATCACGGTGCGGCCTGCGCCGACCATGTAGCCCCAGGAAATCATGTTGGGATCGCCGAGGCCGAGGAACGACAGCGAGGATTCCAGCAGGATCGCGGTGGCGACCATCAAGGACGCCAGCACGATCACCGGCGACAGCGCGTTCGGCAGGATCTCGCGCCAGATGATCCAGCTGTTGCTTTGTCCGGTGACGATGGCGGCCTGGACATATTCACGGGTCCGCAACGACAACACCTCGGCGCGCACCAGCCGCGCCACCGGCGGCCATGAGACGATACCGATCGAGGCCACGATCGAATAGATCGACGGCTGCAGGATCGCCACCAGCACGATCGCCAGCGGGAAACTCGGAATGGTCTGGAAGAATTCGGTGAAACGCATCAGCGCGTCGTCCACCCGGCCGCCGAAATAGCCGGCGGTGGCGCCGAGTGGCACGCCGACGATCAGCGCCACCAGCGTGGACACCATGCCGACCAGCAGCGAGACGCGGGCGCCATAGATGATGCCGGCGAACACGTCGCGGCCGAGCGCATCGGTGCCGAGCAGTACCGCGGGATTGGTGAACGGCGGCAGGAACGGCCGCTGCACCATCCGCCATGGCGACGTCGGGAAGATGGTCGGCCCGAAGATCGCGATGAAGATGGTGATGAACAGGATCACCAGGCCGATCACGCCGCCGGGATGGCGCAGCATCGATTTCCAGAACGCCTTCATGATGCGAACTCGATGCGCGGATCGACGAGGCGATAGACCAGGTCGGTGATGAGATTGAAGATCAGCACCATCGCAGAGCAGACCACGAAGACGCCGAGCAGCAGGTTGTAGTCGCGCTGGAGCAGCGCCTCGTACATCAGCCGGCCGATGCCGGGCCAGGCATAGACCGTCTCGGTGATCACGGCGCCGCCGATCAGCGTGCCGGCATGCACGCCGGCCAGCGTCACCACCGGCAGCAGCGCGTTGCGCAGCACATGGCGGCGCTGGATCACATTGTCGCGCAGGCCCTTGGCGCGCGCGGTCTTGACGAAATCGAGCCGCTTGACCTCCAGCATCGAGGCGCGGGTCATGCGGGTATAGGTCGCCATGAAGAACAGCCCGATGGTCATCGCCGGCATGATGAGATGCAACGCGACGTCGCCGACATAAGCGAGGCCCGTGTAGTTGGCGCCGACGGTGTCGTAGCCGAAGCTCGGCAGCCAGCCGAGATAGACCGAGAACAGCAGGATCGCCATCAGCGCCAGCCAGAAGATTGGGGTGGCGTAGAAAACAAGTGCCGCGGCGGTGATCGCGCTGTCGCCCCAGGAGCCCGCGAAGCGCGCCGCCAGCGTCCCGAAGAAGATGCCGAGCACCAGCGATATGGCAAACGCCGTCAGCGTCAGCAGCAAGGTAGCGCCGATCCGCTCCGAGATCAGCTTCGACACCGGCATCTGCTGGCGGAACGAGAAGCCAAGGTCGAGCGTGACAATGCCCTTGACGTAGGACAGAAGCTGCTCCGGCAGCGGCTTGTCGAGCGAGAATTTCTCACGCAGCTGCTGCACGAATTGCGGATCGCTGGCGCCGGCCTCGCCCGCCATCACCACGGCGGGATCGCCGGGTGCGAGCCGGATCAGGAAGAAGTTCATCACGACGATAGCCAGCAGGACGACGACGCCCTTGACGATCCTCTGGGCAACGAATGACAGCATCAGAGGTCCAACATTTTCGTCATGATTTCCACCGGCCCATCCCCGTCATTGCGAGGCGCCCCTTGGCGACGAAGCAATCCAGCTCTTGCCGAGTTTGCGGCCTTCTGGATTGCCACGTCGCTTCGCTCCTCGCAATGACAGGGGAGAGGTCCCCGCCCCGCCATTGCGAGGAGCCTCTTGGCGACGAAGCAATCCAGTCTTCGCTCGTGGCTATCTGGATTGCTTCGCTTCGCTCGCAATGACGACCGCTAATGAGGGCGCTTGCCTTACTTGTCAATCCAGGCGTCGCGGAAACCGTCGTTGACGCCGATGCCGGTGGTGATCAGGTTCTTGACCTTGCAGTTCATGATGGTCGGAAACTGCAGTTCGAGCATCCATGCCACCGGCACGTCTTCGACCAGGATCTTCTGCGCCTTGTCGTAGATCTCCTTGCGCTTCGAATCCGGAGTTGCCACCGCGCCGTCGGCGAACAGCTGGTCGATCTCGGGATTGGAATACCCCTCGACGTTGTTGAACTGCTGACCCTTCACGATCTGGCTCGACACGTAATTGCGGCCGACGCCGAGTGCGGGATCGCCGTATTGATAGAGGTAGCTATACGAGATATCGAAATCCCACTCGCCGATCTTCTGGTTGTAGCCGGGAACGTCCGTCGCAACGGTCTCGATGGTGATACCGACGTCGTTCAAATTCTGCTTGATGGCCTCGGCCCAGCGCAGCCAGGTCTCGCCATAGGGCAGCGGCATCATGCGAATCTTTTCGCCCTTGTAGCCGGCTTCTTTCAGAAGCGCCTTCGCCTTGGCCGGATCGTAGGGATACTTCCTCACGTCGTCGGTGTAGTACTTGATGGTGGATGCCGACGGGCCGGTCGCAACCTTGCCGAGGCCGTTCCAGATCACGTCACGGGCAAACTCGCGGTCGATGGCGTACATGATGGCCTGGCGGACCAGCTTGTTGGCGGTCGGTCCCTGGCGGTTGTTGAGCCACATCCAGGCCAGCGGCGAGAAGAACTCCCAGCCTTCGCCGGTGACGCAGGTGTTCGGCAGCTTGCTGACGCGTGGCACGTCGAAATTCTCGATCGAGCCGCCGGGCAGCACGTCAACCTTGCCGGTCTCGTAGGCCACCGAACGCGCGGCGGCGTCGGGGATGATCTGCCAGTAGATGCTGTCGATGTAGGGCTTGCCCTTGATGTGGTAGTTCGGGTTCTTCACGAGCTGGATGAACGAGCCCTTCTTCCATTCCTTGAACATGAACGGGCCGGTCCCGATCGGCGCGTTGTTGGCCGCATTGGTCTTGATGTCGGAGCCTTCATAGATGTGCTTCGGAATCATCGGCATCGAGCCGACTTCAAAGATCCCGAGGAACGGACCGAACGGCTGCTTCAGGGTGAACACGACGGTGAGATCGTCCGGCGCTTCGACCTTGTCGACCTGCACCAGATTGCCGCGCGCACGGGCATGGGTCACTCGCAGCGTCTCGACGGAGAACAGCACGTCGGCCGAGGTAAACGGCTTGCCGTCATGCCAGGTGACGCCGGGCTTGAGCTTGAAAGTGTAGGTCTTGGCGTCAGGGCTGACGGTCCAGCTCTCGGCGAGACCGGGCAGCGGCTCCAGCTTCTTCGAGTAACGCAGCAGGCCCTCATAGATGTTGCCCGACACCATCTGGGTCGGGCCGTTCTGCACCAGCGCCAGCATCAGGCCGGGGGGCTCGGGCTGGATCACGGCATTGATCGTGCCGCCCATCTTCGGCTCCTGCGCCAGCGCCGCCGTGCAAAGGCTGCTCGTCAGTGCAAGGCCCAACAAGAAATGCTTCAGCATGTTTTCCCCTCAGCCGCCCACCGGCGCGTTTCGTTTCGATCGTGAAAGAAGATCAGTTCTTGTAGCCCGGATCGGTGCGATCGAGCATGCGCTTGAACGCGTCCCACTCGCTGTCCGGCTTGCCTTCGACTTCGACTTTCGCGTAGCCGCGATCGTACTGGCCGGCGGTGTGCAACGCGATGGCATGGGACGGCTTGACGATCTCGGCGCCGGAGGCCTGAATCGCGAGCTGCGCGCGGCACGACCGCTCCATGTTGTGCATCAGCTTGAAAGCCTCGCCGACCGAACGGCCGCAGGTCAATAGGCCGTGGTTGCGCAGGATCAGCACGAATTTGTCGCCGAGATCGGCGACGAGGCGCTCGCGCTCGGACAGGTCGAGCGCTATGCCCTCGAAGTCGTGATAGGCGATCCGGTCGGTGAACTGCATCGACCACTGATTGAGCGGCAGCAGGCCTTCCTTCAGGCACGATACCGCAACACCGGCGACGGTATGGGTATGCAGCACGCACTGCGCATCGTGACGCGCCGCATGCACGGCGCTGTGAATGGTAAAACCGGCGGGATTGATGCCGAGGCCGAGCGGATCGTCGATGACCTGGCCATCGATATCGACGGTGACGAGGTTCGACGCGGTGACTTCCTCGAAGCGCATGCCGTAGGGATTGATCAAAAAGCGGTCATGGGTGCCGGGAACGCGCACCGAGATGTGGGTGTAGATGCTGTCGTCAAGGCCGAGGCGATGGATCAGACGATAGGCCGCGGCCAGATCGACGCGGGTCTGCTGCAGCTCGGCGTCGGTCGGCGTAATGCTTGCATGGATATTCACAGGCGCAATCCCGGTTTTTAAGCTGGGTGAAGAAGACACAAACGCATGGCAGGCTGCAAGATTAAACTGTCGACAATCGACGATTAAATCTTGTACAGGGGATGAAACGGGTCCCCGCATGCGTCTGATTACCCCTCCAGTTGGGCTGACGGCCCTCGCCGATACCGATCTCGTCGGGCAAGTGGCGCGCATCCTGACCAAGGCCGTCATCAAGGGCCAGTTACTGCCGGGCGCCAAGGTCGTCGAGGCTGCGATCGCCCGCGAGCTCGGTATCAGCCGCGCCCCGGTGCGCGAGGCCGCACGGCTGCTCGAGCAGCAGGGACTGCTGATCTCGCATCCGCGCCGCGGCTTTTTCGTGCGCAAGCTGGAAGCCACCGACATCGACGAAATCTACGACCTCCGGATCTGTGTCGAATGCCACGCCGGCGTGCTCGCCGCGCAGAACCTGACCCCGGCAACGCGCGACGCGCTGCAACGGCAGATCGACGTGCTGCAGGAAACCGCCGACCTCGACGACCCCGCGCGGCAGGTGGAAGAAGACTACAAGTTTCACCGCATGATCTGCGAGATCGCCGGCAGCAAGCGCCTGCTGCGACTGTTCGACGATCTGGCGTCGGAATTGCGCATGGTGATCGGCCTGATCGGCCGGCTCTATGACGATCCGCGCCGCATCGCCGAAACCCATCAGGTTGTGCTCGACGCGATCGAACAAGGCCATCCCGACGTCATCGTGGCGCGGATCGATTATCACATCGGCGCCGCCTGGCGCGAAGTCGCCAAGCTGGTGCGCGAAATTCCCTCATCACCCAACGGAGCTAACACGTGAAGGC
>NZ_JAQGJD010000118.1 GCF_028290785.1 Tardiphaga sp.
TGGAGCGGATCGCCGACGTGCTGCGGCAGTTCGTGCTGCGCGCGCCGCCGAACCTCGTGCCGAGCTTCGGCCTCAACGGCATCGCCGAGGCGATCAACGCGCTCGGCACCGCCAATGTGCTGCGCGCGCTCTCGATGGACCAGCAGCGCCTGCTGCTCGACCTGTTCACCGCCTCCGCCGGCGAGATGCTCGACGACATCTTCGAGAGCGACCTGATCAAGGCGCTGTTCGGCTTCGACGCCATCGTCGGCAACTATGCCAGCCCTTATGCGGCGGGCTCGGCGTATGTGATGCTGCACCACGCCTTCGGTGAGGTGAACGGCAAGAAGGGCGTCTGGGGCCACGCCATCGGCGGCATGGGCGCGATCACACAAGCGATGGCCGCCGCGGCGCGCAGCCATGGCGTCGAAATCGAGACCGACAACGGCGTGCGCGAAGTGCTGGTCGAGCGCGACCGCGTGGTCGGCGTGATCCTCGACAACGGCGAAAGTGTTCGCGCGAAATACGTCGCGTCCAACGTCAATCCGAAGTTGCTCTACACCCGACTGATGCCGGCGGAGGCGCTGCCAAAGCCGTTCCTCGATCGCATCTCGAACTGGCGCAACGGCTCCGGCACCTTTCGCATGAACGTCGCGCTCCATGCCCTGCCCTCGTTCACCGCGTTGCCCGGCAGCGGCGACCATCTCAGCGCCGGCATCATCCTCGCGCCAAGCCTGGCCTATATGGACCGCGCCTGGCAGGACGCGCGACAGCACGGCTGGAGCCGCGAGCCGATCGTCGAGATGCTGTTTCCCTCGACGCTGGACGACTCGCTCAGCCCGCCCGCCCAGCACGTCGCCAGCCTGTTCTGCCAGCACGTCGCGCCTGTTCTGCCCGACGGCGCCTCGTGGGACGACCATCGCGACGAGGTCGCCGACCTGATGATAGCGACGGTGGATAACTACGCGCCCGGTTTCGCCAAAACCGTGGTCGGCCGCCAGATCCTGACCCCCCTCGATCTGGAGCGCGATTTCGGCCTGCTCGGCGGCGACATTTTTCACGGCGCCCTGAGCCTCAACCAGTTGTTCTCCGCGCGACCCATGCTCGGACACGCCGATTACCGCGGCCCGTTGAAGGGGCTGTATCATTGCGGTTCCGGCGCCCATCCCGGCGGCGGCGTCACCGGCGCGCCGGGGCATAATGCCGCCAAGACGATCCTGCGGGATCATCGGGCGCTGTTCGGGTAGCGGCCGGGCTGTGATTCCGGGGCACGATTCAGCCGGCGCAGCCGGTTGGAGCGTGAACCCGGAACCCCGCAGTGTTCAACCATCTCTGGATTCCGGGTTCGCTCGCAGCTAGCGCTGCTCCCGCCCCGGAATGACAAGCATGTTGAAAACCCTGTGGATCTCCTGTGGATAACTGCGGGAAAACCCGGTGCTCAAGCTCGCGCATGACCGGCGCAAAATCGCTGCACAAGCCGGTGCAGAAGCATGGCATAAGCCGGGTATGTTCCTGTGCAGAAGCTCCGCACGCCGTGGGAACAAGCCGCGAACGCCTTCCCTTTCACCGTCTCCCGGACTGCCCATGACTGCCATCATCACCCCCGCCACCACCCGCGCGCTGTTCGCCATCGGCGACGAGCGCAGCGCCAAGCGCGTCGTCGATCTGCTCAATGAGAGTTTCGACGAGGGCCAGGCCGCGATCGCTGCGTTTGAGCGCCCGGACGGCCGCTGGGACGTCAGCGTGCATTTTGCCGATCCGCCGGATCAGGCGTCGATCCGCAATCTGGTCGGGCTGGCGTCGAGCGATGCGGTGGCTGAGAGCATCGTGTTCGACGTGGTCGAGGCGAAGGACTGGGTGGCGGAGAGCCTCGAGGGCCTGGCGCCGGTCCGTGCCGGCCGCTTCGTCGTCCATGGCCAGCACGACCGCGCCAGAGTGCCGCCGAACAAGCTCGGCATCGAGATCGAGGCGGCCCTGGCCTTCGGCACCGGGCATCACGGCACCACGCGCGGCTGCCTGCTGCTGCTCGATCAGGTGCTGCGCGCCAAGTCGCCGCGCCGGATGCTCGATCTGGGTTCGGGCACCGGGGTGCTGGCGATTGCCGCCGCCAAGGCGACCAAGCGCCGCGTGCTGGCCACCGACATCGACCCGATGGCCGCACGGGTGGCGCGCGAAAATGCGCGGCTCAACGGGGTCGGCAATCTCGTGGATTCAATCTGCGCCACCGGCTTTGCGTCCGCTGCGTTTGGCGAGCGGGCGCCATTCGATCTGGTACTGGCCAACATCCTGGCCAATCCGCTGCGGCAGATGGCAACCGCCATGGCCGCACATCTGGCGCCGTCGGCGATGATCATCCTGTCGGGCCTGCTGCCACACCAGGCGATGAGCGTGATCGTCGCCTACCGGGCACGCGGGCTGGTGCTGCTGCGGCACCAGCAGATCGAGGGATGGAGCAGCCTGCTGATGCAGCGGGCCGGCTAAAGGTTATTTGGGCGGGAGCTTGTCGGCCAGGTCCCGGATCGATTGATCCAGCCGTTCGGCGCGCTGCACGCGGGCCTCGACGAAGCGCCCGAGCACCTGAACGATAACGCCGCGTTGTTTCTTCTCGATGGGTGGAATCGGACCGCGACGCGGCGGCGGGGAGATCTTCTCGAACGTAAAGGCAGGCATCGTGTATCCCCTCTTCGTTGAGTTGAAACACTGGATGTCACCGACACCGCATCGACAACCGAAGCCGCGGCGAATGGTTCCATCCGGGTGAACGCTAGCCGTTAAATTCAAGCATAACTTGTGCCAGATTCACGCAACCCTGCCCCTCGATTGCAGCCGCGGCGGTGCGAACCTAGGATGTTGAGCCATGTTCGAAGCGCTTTTCCAGACGTTTGAAGAACCCGAAGGCGGCGTAGCGCTCACCGCGCGGCTCGCCGCGTTTCGCGAGGAGCTGCGGCGTCGCCAATTGACCGGGTTTGTGATTCCACGCGCCGACCAGCAGCAAAATGAATATGTGCCGCCGTCCGACGAGCGGCTCGCCTGGCTCACCGGCTTCACCGGATCGGCCGGCATGGCCATTGTGCTGCTCCAAGAAGCCGCGGTGTTCGTCGATGGCCGTTACACGCTGCAGGCGGCCAAACAAGTTGATGTGAAGGCGTGGAGAGTCGAACCTTTGGTTGAGCCGCCGCCGGAAATCTGGCTCGGCGAGCATCTGAAACCCGGTGATCGCCTCGGATTTGATCCTTGGCTGCACACTTCTGCAGCAGCGGAGCGACTGGCTACGGCCTGCGCCAGAGCGGAAGCCGAACTGGTCGCGGTCGATAGCAACCCACTGGATTCGGTGTGGGGTGAACGGCCCGCACCGCCGCTTGGCGCGGTATCCATCCACGCGATGAAATTCGCCGGCGAATCCGAGGCCGACAAGCTCGGCCGGATCCGCGCAGAAATCTCCAGGCTCGGCGCCGACGCGCTGGTGCTGTCGGATTCCCATGCGGTGGCGTGGACCTTCAACATTCGCGGCGCCGACGTCTCGCATACGCCGTTGCCGCTGTCCTATGCGCTGGTACCGAAGGAGGGTCGTCCGCAAATCTTCATCGATCATCGCAAGCTCTCCAACAGCGCCCGCGACCATCTCGAAACCAATGCCGATGTGAAGGAGCCGGAAGCGCTGACGGCCGCGCTCGTCGCGCTGGCGGAAAAGCGTGCTTCGATCGCGCTCGACAATGCCACGGCAGCCGACGCCTTGAGCCGCCTGATAACATCGCATGGCGGCAAACCGGTGCGCGGGAGCGATCCGGTGGCGCTGCTAAAGGCCGTCAAGAACCCGGTGGAGATCAAAGGCACCCGCACCGCGCATCGCCGCGACGCCGTGGCGCTGGCGCGGTTTCTGGCCTGGATCGACCGCGAGGCGCCGAAAGGCGGCCTTACCGAAATCGACACCGTCGAGGCACTGGAGAGCTTTCGTCGCGACACCGGCGTGCTCAAGGACGTGTCGTTCCCGACCATCGCCGGCACCGGCCCGAACGGCGCCATCGTGCATTACCGCGTCACCCGCAAGACCAACCGCCGCATCGCGCTCGGCGATCTGCTCCTGATCGATTCCGGTGCGCAGTACGAGGATGGCACCACCGACGTCACCCGTACCATTGCCATCGGCGAACCCACCGACGAAATGCGCGACCGCTTTACCCGCGTGCTGCGCGGCCACATCGCGATTGCCCGCGCCGCGTTTCCCGATGGCACCTCCGGCGCGCAGCTCGATACCTTGGCGCGGCAGTTCCTGTGGCATGCAGGACTCGATTTCGCGCACGGCACCGGCCACGGCGTCGGCAGCTATTTGTCGGTGCATGAGGGCCCGGCGCGGATTTCCAAGCTCGGCACCACGCCGCTGAAGCGCGGCATGATCCTGTCGAACGAACCCGGCTACTACAAGACCGACGGGTTCGGCATCCGCATCGAGAATCTCGAACTGGTCGTCGAAGCGAACATCGACGGCGCCGAGCAGCCCATGAACGCGTTCGAGACGCTGACGCTGGCGCCGATCGATCGCCGCCTCATCAATGCCGAACGCATCAGCCAGCGCGAGCTGAAGTGGATCAATGATTACCACGCCCGTGTCCGCCGCGAGGTCGCGCCGTTGCTAGACGAGGCGACGAGGATCTGGCTGGAAGCGGCAACCGAGCCGCTGCAGCAGCAACCGCGGCAGTAACAAGACAGAAAGCATCTGCGCCTCGTGAATTACAGCCCCCGCCCGCCCGCTCCCATTGTCGATGCCATCGACCATTCCAAATCGCGGGTGATGCTGCTGTTGCTGGTGACGATGACCGGCGTGGCGCCGATCTCGTTGTACATGCTGGTGCCGGCGCTGCCGGAACTGGCAAGGGTGTTCGAGCGCGACATCTCCATCGCGCAGATGACGGTGTCGCTCTACATGGTCGGGCTGGCGTTTTCACAGCTGATCATGGGGCCGCTGTCGGATCGGTTCGGGCGGCGCCCGGTGCTGCTCGCCGGGCTCGGGCTGATGGTGATGGCCGGCGTCGGCAGCGTGTTCGCCGAGACGCTCCCGCAACTGATCGCAGCACGGTTCTTCCAGGCGCTCGGTGGCGCCACCGGCATGGTGATGAGTCGCGCCATTATCCGCGACCTCTATCCGCGCGACCGTGTCGGCGCCATGATCAGCCTGGTGATCGCGGTGATGATGATCGCGCAGATGCTGAGTCCGCTGGCCGGCGGTCTGCTCGAGACCGGCTTCGGCTGGCGCTCGATCTTCTATGCCGTCACCGCGGCCTCGCTGGTCGTCACGCTGGCGATTGCCTTTTTGCTGCCCGAGACGCGCCGCTTCAGCGAGCGCGTCGCCGGCAGCGGCTTCGCTTCCGATATCAGCGTGCTGCGGAAGAGCCGCACGTTCATCGGCTACCTGCTTTGCTATGTCATCGCATCCTGGATCATCTTCACCTTTGCCGGTGGCGCGCCCTATGTGGTGGTGACCCAGATGGGCCGCAGCAGCGCCGAATACGGCGCGTGGTTTGCCACCTCCGGCCTGGCTTACCTCGTCGGCAACCTGTGCTGCGTGCGCTTCGCACCCAGGCGAAGCATCGAACAACTGATCTGGTTCGGGCTCGCCTTGCAGTTCGGCGGCGCGCTGCTCAACGTGATCTGGGGCCTCAGCGGCCTGAACCAGCAGCCGGCCTGGCTGTTCCTCACCCATATGCTGGTGATGTTCGGCAATGCCTTCGTGATGTCGAACGGGGCGGCGGGCGCGCTCAGCATTCGTCCGCAATCGGCCGGCTCGGCATCCGGCATGATGGGCTTCATGCAGATGGGCCTCGGCGCACTATGCTCGCAGTTCGGGGCCTATCTCGGCGGCCACTTTGCCACCCCGGTTCCGCTCAACATCGCGCTGGTGGTGCTGTCGCTCGGCTGCGCCGCGGCGATGATCTTCCTGGTGCCGCGCGGCGGCGCGGTGGTGACGGAGGAACTGATCGAGCAGGTGGAAGAGGAAGACAAGGGGTTGTTGTGACGCAACCCTCGCTCCGCTCACCCCTTGGTAAACTGCCGGAAGTCCGGTTCGCGGTGAAACCAGAACTCGTAGCCGGAGACGTTGTTCTGCATGGCAACGTCGTGGATCGGCTGGTTGAGCGGTACGATCGGTACTTCGCGCATGCAAAGCGAGATGAACTCCTTGACGGTCTTGTCGTACTCCGCCGTGTCGGTGGTGAAGCGCGCTCTGTCGATCAGCGCGTCCATCGCCTTGTTCTGATAGGCGGAGATGTTGAAGATCGAATTGTTGCCGTGGAAATTCCAGAAGAAGTAATATTCGGGATAATCGAGCCAGCCGCTGAAGCGGTTCAGCGCCATCGGAAGCTCTTTTTTGTTGAGCGTGGTGCGCCAGTTGGCGCCGGGGATCTTCTCGATCGCCGCCTTGATGCCAATCTTGGCAAGGCTCTCCTGGATCAGCAGCACCGTGGGTTCGCCGACCGTCGCGGTGCCAGTATCGAGCGACAAGGTGGTTTCGAAACCAGATTCAAGCCCGGCCTCCTTCATCAGCGCCTTCGCTCTGTCGAGGTCGGTGACATAGGGGAACGGCTGCGGCCACACCGGCTTGGTTACTTCGGCAGGGCCGCCATGCATCGGCACCGCGCGGTTGAAGAACGCGCTCGACTGGATCTGCTCGTAGGGCATCGCCCACGCGACGGCCTGACGCAGCTTCATATTGTCGAATGGCGGCTTCGCGGTGTTGAGCGCGACGTACCACAGCGCGTTGGGGATCGGCACGCCCGACACCTTGACCTTGGCGTCCTTAATGATCTGGTCGAAATCGCGCGGCGCAAAACCGCTGGAGAAATCGGCATCGCCGCGCTCGAGCATGGCGCGGCGGGTGCCGGCCGACGGAACGTCGCGGGCGATGATGCGCCTGATCTTCGGCAGCGGGCCGCTCTTCCAGTCATCATAACGCGCGAAAATGGTCTCGGTACCGGGCTTCCAGCTTTCGATCTGGTAGGCGCCGCCGCCGGCCTCGTTGTTGCGCAGCCAAGCCAGCGCCCATGGATCCTCGGCCGTCGCGTTCTTCTTTGCCAGTTCGGAATTGATGATGAAGGGCACCACGACGGCGACGTTGAACAGCAGCATCTTGTCCTTGCGGATGTAGTCGATGCGGAAGGTGTGATCATCGACGGCGACGAACTGTTCGGGCTTCTCCAGCGATCCCGCCGACATCTGGAAGGTCGGAAAGCCGCCAACCTTGACCGCGCGGTCGAACGACCATTTCACGTCATTCGCCGTCACCGGCGCGCCGTTGTGGAATTTGGCATCGCGGCGCAGCTTGAAGGTGCAGGACATTCCGTCGGCGGCGACCTCCCAGCTTTCCGCCAGCTCCGGCGCCAGCTTCTCGCGATCGTAGGACGGCGTGCCGTCCGCCAGGGTTTTCGCTGCATAGGTCAACAACCGGTCGTAGCAATTCCACGACAGGCCGTTGACGGTCTGGTTGGAGCCGACGCCCTGCATGTCCAGCGAGTTCGGCCCGAGCTCCTGCACGATCAGCAGCGTCTCGGCGCGGGATTGCGCATGCACCTCGCGCACCCCGAAGGTGGCCGCCGATGCGCCGGCCAGCGCGGTATGCAGAAAATGGCGCCGGTTGAGGGCGATGGTGCTGATCGACATGACAGGGAATCCTCGGGAGCAAGCGTGACGAAGCGTAGAGATCCAGCAAGGCCCGTGCCAAGGCGCATGAGAAAATGACTCTCGGGAGATGACGCCAATCCAGCCCTCCACGGGTCGTGAGCGTTTACGCAAAGTCCGTTATCGTGGTCATGACGTGGAAACGCGGGACGAGCCTGCGCATGACGGCGGTTAAGGCTGAGATTCAATTGTCAAACAGCCCCCCGGCTCTGAAACGCGGGTTAGCCTTCTCGCCGCGCTTGCGCGCCCGAGTTTTGCGCATTCCTTCCACCCTCTCCAAAAGAGAGCGCGCGGAACGCCGGGTGCCCGATGCACCCTTGGGCCTGACGCCATGCCGTAGTCGGCAAGTCGTAAAACGTCAGGACTTTCGGACAATCGAACAGACCGACGTTCCGCACGCGATGGGTTTAGGGCTCGCTCCGTGCCACCCCCTGGTGCCCGACCAGCTTTAGCGCACCATCCATGATCCAGGACGAGGATCGGGGCCAACACGACTTGGGCCGTTCGCGGGTTGGATGCGTTCGTCCGTCCGCACGGTTCGACGCGTGTCCGC
>NZ_JAQGJD010000122.1 GCF_028290785.1 Tardiphaga sp.
ATCGGCGGAGCACTCGGCCAATTGGCCATTTTGGGGTGCAAACGAACCATCTTCGCGCCGGTACGCAGGTTTGGCGGCACGCCCTGCAGCTTTCGCCGTCTTGGTGCGCCCGGCGTCCTTGTCCAATACCATCGGCCTATGATAGCCACTCGCCGCACAACTTCGCGTCCCGATGGCGCGAAATCAGACCTATCCCGCCCGAAAGCGCTTCAGGAGAATTTCGATGACCAACGGCAACGGCACCGCTCCCGAGGCGGCACCGCCCCAGCTCAACGTGCTGGCGCAATATACCAAGGACCTGTCGTTCGAAAATCCGAACGCCCCGGCCTCGCTGGCGCCGCAGCCGCAGCAGCCGAACATCAACATCCAGATCAACGTCACCGCCAACAACATCTCCGAGAACGAGTTCGAAGTGACGCTGGCGGTCGAGGGCAAGGCCGACGCCTCCGGCACCGTGATGTTCTCGTTCGAATTGGCCTATGCCGGCGTGTTCCGCATCGTCAACGTGCCGCAGGAAAACCTGCACCCGCTGATCATGATCGAATGCCCTCGGCTGCTGTTCCCGTTCGCCCGCGAGATCATCGCCACCGCCGTGCGCGACGGCGGCTTCCCGCCTTTGATGCTCGACCCGGTGGATTTTGTCGGCCTGTACCGCCAGAACATGGAACGCCAGGCCCAGGCCGAAGCGGGCAAGACGAATTAAGTCTGGATTAAACGAAAGCCTATCCCCTCGTCATTGCGAGGAGCTTTTGCGACGAAGCAATCCAGTTTTTCGCTTGTGGCTCTGGATTGCTTCGCCCAACGAAATTGGCTCCGCCAATTTCGTTGGGCTCGCAATGACGTTGAGAGGCCTGCGCGTCGCGCGAAACCGCTCACACGCTTCCAAAAAACTCATTCCAGATCGGCTTGTCGCCCAACGTCGCCACAAACGCGCGGTGGTCGGCGATATCGGCTTCGGTGACTCGCGGCAGCAGCGGCACCGGGCGCTGGCGGCGCGGCGCGTCGTTGATGCCCCCGGTGTGTTGCGCCGGCGCGGCGTCGGCGAGAATCAGGCTCGACTGCCGGGCGCCGATCAGGTCGATATAAATCTCGGCCAGCAATTCCGAATCCAGCAGCGCGCCGTGCTTGGTGCGGCGCGAATTGTCGATCTGGTAGCGCGAGCAGAGATCGTCGAGCCGGTTCGACACGCCCGGATGCTTGCGCCGCGCCAGCATCAACGTATCGACCAGCCGCTCGCGCGGGATCGGCGGGCGCTTGATGCGGTCGAGCTCCGCATTGATGAAGCCGATGTCGAACGAGGCGTTGTGGATCACCAGCGGCGCGTCGCCGATGAATTCCAGGAAGCCATCGACCACCTCGTGGAACAGCGGCTTGGTCGACAGAAATTCGGCCGACAGCCCGTGCACGTTGAAGGCTTCCAGTGGCATGTCGCGCTGCGGGTTGATGTGGCAGTGATAGACTTGGCCGGTCGGCATGCGGTTGAAAATCTCGACGCAGCCGATTTCCACCAGCCGATCGCCGCGCAAGGGATCGAGGCCGGTGGTTTCGGTATCGAGAACGATTTCGCGCATGGGTGTGAGCCGAGGTCAGGGAATCAGGGTCGCCGCCGCGGCAGTGTAGCAGCTTGCTTGAGGATTTCACCGATCCGCGTGCGCACCGGGTCCAGTCCTTCCGATGTATCCACCACGAAATCCGCGCGCTGGCGCTTTTCGGCGTCCGGCAACTGGCGGGCCAAAATGGCGTCGAGCTTGTCGGGCGTCATGTTGTCGCGTGCCAGGATGCGCTCGCGCTGCAATTCCGGATTGGTGGTCACCACAACGACGGCATCGACGCGCTTCTCTCCGCCGGTCTCATACAGCAGCGGCACGTCGACCACCGCCACCGGTGCACCGGAACGCTCGGCCTCGTCGAGGAATTTTCTGTGATAGGCCGACAGCAGCGGATGCACGATCTGCTCAAGACGCTTCATCGCCGCGTCGTTGCCGACCACCTGCGCCGAGAGTTTGGCGCGATCGACCTTGCCGTCAGCGGTGGTGCCGGGGAAGGCGGCTTCGATCAAGGGTGCGGCTTCGCCGGCATAGACCAGATGCACCGTGGCGTCGGCGTCATACACCGGCACACCGGCCTCCGCGAACAGCTTTGCGGTCGTCGATTTGCCCATTCCGATCGAGCCCGTCAGCCCCAGTACGATCATTGCTATCCCTGTTTTACTTGTCCCGGACGCGATGCGGCATCCTTATGCCGCTTCGCAGAGCCGGGACCATTACGAACACCGGCGTGTGGTACGGTCCCGGCTCAGCAGTGCACCACTTCGTGATGCACTGCGTCCGGGACAAGAAGTGCTTAGATCGCGATCATCTCTTCGCCGCGCAAGAATTTCAGCAGCGGCAGCAGCGGCAGGCCGAGGATGGTGAAGTGGTCGCCCTCGATCAGTTCGAACAGATGCACGCCGAGGCCTTCGAGCTGGTAGGCGCCGACGCTGGACGTCACCGCCGCGCCTGCCGCGTCGAGATAGGCCTCGATGGCGGCGTCGTCCAGCGCGCGCATCGTCATGTGCGCCACTGAGACGTCGGCGAACAGCGTGGCGCCGTCGCAGGCGACGACGGCCGCCGAATACAGCGCGTGCGTCTGGCCGGCCAGGGCGTGCAGTTGATCTGCGGCTTCGGCGCGGCCGGTCGGCTTGTTGAACACCCGCGTGCCCAGCGCCAGGGTCTGGTCGGCACCGACGACGTAGCGCCCAGGATGCCGCAGCGAAACGTAAGCGGCCTTGCGTTCCGCCAGCATGGCGGCGATATCGCCGGCCGCCGCGATTCCCGACGATTGCTGGATCTCGCGTTCGTCGATGTCGGCCGGAATCGCCTCAAACGGAATGCCGGCACCTGTCAGAAGCATTTTACGCGCCGCGCTTTGCGACGCCAGGATCAGCGGCCGTTCGCCGCGCCAGATATTCATTCGGCGAGCCTCTGGCGCTGGCGGTCGGCGAGCAGTTTCATGATCGCCGCCGCGGTTTCCTCGATCGAGCGCCTGGTGACTTCGAGCAGCGCCCAGCCATACTTCGCACTGAGTTTTCGCGCGAAGGTGACTTCTTCGGTCACCGACTGGCGGTCGATGTAATCCTCATTGCCGGAATCCGCGCCCAGACTGAGCAACCGATTCTGCCGGATCTGGATCAGGCGCTCCGGCGTCGCGTGCAACGATACGACCAGCGGGTTCTTCAATGTCTCGAGCTGATGCGGAATCGGGATGCCGGGAACCAGCGGCACGTTGGCGGTGCGCACGCCGCGATTCGCCAGATAGATCGAGGTCGGCGTCTTCGACGTCCGCGATACGCCGACCAGCACCACATCGGCCTCCTCGAGGCCTTCGACGTGCTGGCCGTCGTCGTGCATCATCGAGTAGTTCAGCGCATCGATGCGCTTGAAATATTCCGCGTTCAGGGTGTGCTGCGCGCCGACGCGGCCGCTGGTGGAGGCGCCGAGATAGGCCTGGAACAATTGCATCACCGGACCGATGATCGACAGGCTCGGCGAATTGATCTCCTGGCATTTGGCTTCGAGACGACCGACCAGATCTTTTTCCAGCAGGGTGAAGAGCACGATGCCCGGCGCTTCCTCGATCTCGCTCAATACGCGGTCGAGCTGCTTCTGGCTGCGCACCAGGGGATAGACATGTTCCACCGGCGTGACGTTGGCGTACTGCGCGGCCACCGCGCGCGCCACCGTGATCAGGGTCTCGCCGGTCGAATCAGAAACCAGGTGAAGATGAAAATAGCTGCCGGTGGTGGGCACCATGGCCATGTATGTCCTGTGAATCGCTGTGGAGCATTTCCGGGTTTTCCGCCGCCGCCGCCGCGGGCCCGGGATAACTCGGATTGTTCTTCACAGGCCTCGTGAATGGAAAAGCTTCGGCGGTCGCCGCGATGATAGTGGGGTTATGTGGATTTGTCGCTCCGTAAACCGCGCGCGAGGCCACGCAAGTGGCTCCGCCATATGACGTTATGACAATCAAGGGGAAGCCATGAAAATCGCGGGACGGTGTGCATAAGACAGGGATAAGACGGGACGGCGTTGCGCGGGCCCAATCCACTGCTACTTAGACTCAAACCTAAGAATCTATAAGGATTGTTTAGGGAAGAGACCGCTTGCGGATAAGGCGTCGATCGGGTCTTTATCCGTCATCGCTGCAACGCTGGCATCCGGCGAAACGTTCCAGTGGCGACGATGCCCCCGCAACCGTTACCGATCGATTAAGAGTTTCCTAAAAATGTACGAATGGGCCAAGGCACTGCATGTGATTGCCGTCATCTCGTGGATGGCCGGCATGCTGTATCTGCCGAGGTTGTTCGTCTACCACGTCGAGGCCGAGATCGGCTCGAAGCAGTCCGAAACCTTTAAGGTGATGGAACGCCGGCTGCTGAAGGCGATCATCAACCCGGCCATGGCCGTGACATGGATCGTCGGCCTGTACCTCGCCTGGGCCGGGCACTGGTTCTCCGCCGGCTGGTTCCATGGCAAACTGGCGCTGGTCATCGCGATGTCCGCCGTGCACGGCATGCTGAGCGCCCGGGTACGCGAGTTCGCCCTGGACCGGAACACGAAGAGTCAGAAATACTATCGCATTATCAACGAGGTACCGACGGTTCTGATGATTCTCATCGTGATTCTGGTGATCGTGAAGCCGTTCTGAGCGGGGCATTGGCCTTCCACGTCGTCCCCGCGAAGGCGGGGACCCATAACCTCTGTAGTCGAAGCCGAAACACCACTCCGTCCCGCGCTAGAGCCGAGAACTCGGCGCGTATGGGTCCCCGCCTTCGCGGGGACGACGTGGAGTGTGACGTGCGGTCCCACCGCACCAGGCCCCTGCTGAGCCGCTTGCGTGAACCCCTTCGATTTTATATATTGGATTCTCCCACCCCACGCAGGCGATGTGGTTTCGATCCGGTCTACCCGTTTAGCCGGCCGCCACGTCAGGTTTGAAGCCTTTCAGCACCTTCCTTGCTCAAGACTTCCTTTCTGAAGACCTGCGGACTTTCCTGACCTTCCCGGCGTCCGCATTTCTTCCGGCCATCCTCGCTCCCTACCCCTCCCCGATCTTCCACAGGACACCCTCCCAATGCGGGAAATGAAATTACAGGACCTCAAGGCCAAGACGCCCGCCGAGCTCGTCTCGTTCGCGGAAGAGCTTGGGGTCGAGAATGCCAGCACCATGCGCAAGCAGGAGCTGATGTTCGCCAGCCTCAAGCAGCTGGCCATCAAGGAAACCGACATCATCGGCGAGGGCGTCGTTGAAGTCCTGTCCGATGGCTTTGGATTTTTGCGCTCGCCGGACGCGAATTATCTCCCCGGCCCGGACGACATCTACGTCTCGCCGTCGCAGATCCGCCGCTTCGGCCTGCGCACCGGCGACACCATCGAAGGCCACATTCGCAGCCCGAAAGAGGGCGAACGCTATTTCGCGCTGCTGAAGGTCAACACCCTCAATTTCGAAGACCCGGAAAAGTCCAAGCACAAGGTCAACTTCGACAACCTGACCCCGCTGTTTCCGGACCAGCGCTTCCGCCTCGAGCTGGAAGACCCGACCCGCAAGGACCTGTCCGCCCGCGTCATCGATATCGTTGCGCCGATCGGCAAGGGCCAGCGCGCGCTGATCGTGGCGCCGCCGCGTACCGGCAAGACCGTGCTGATGCAGAACATCGCGCACTCGATCACTGCCAATCACCCGGAATGCTATCTCATCGTGCTCTTGATCGACGAGCGGCCGGAAGAAGTCACCGACATGCAGCGTTCGGTGAAGGGCGAGGTGGTATCCTCGACCTTCGACGAACCCGCGGTGCGCCACGTCCAGGTCGCCGAGATGGTGATCGAGAAGGCCAAGCGCCTGGTCGAGCATGGCCGCGACGTCGTCATCCTCCTGGATTCGATCACGCGCCTTGGCCGTGCCTACAACACCGTGGTGCCGTCGTCCGGCAAGGTGCTGACCGGCGGCGTCGATGCCAACGCGCTGCAGCGCCCGAAGCGCTTCTTTGGCGCCGCGCGAAACATCGAAGAGGGCGGCTCGCTGACCATCATCGCCACCGCGCTGGTCGATACCGGCTCGCGCATGGACGAAGTGATCTTCGAAGAATTCAAGGGCACCGGCAACTCCGAGCTGATCCTCGACCGCAAGGTGTCCGACAAGCGCACCTTCCCGGCGATCGACATCTCGCGCTCCGGCACCCGCAAGGAAGAGCTTATTACCGATCCGCAGCTGCTCAAGAAGATGTACGTGCTGCGCCGCATCCTCAATCCGATGGGCACCATGGACGCCATCGACTTCCTGCTCGACAAGCTGCGCAACACCAAGAACAACTCGGAATTCTTCGAGTCGATGAACACCTGATCTGTTTCGTCGGATTGTGAGAGGGCGTCCCTGGAAGCAGGGGCGCCCTTTTTTCTTTCTTCCTTCTCCCCTTGTGGGAGAAGGTGGCGCCGACGATGTCGGCGTCGGATGAGGGGACTCTGGGCGACGGAGCTTTCGGCACCCCTCACCCGTCTCGAACCTCTGCGCGGTTCGATCCACCCTCTCCCACAGGGGGAGAGGGAAGAAAGAGAAGTAATGCATCCCCGCGACCAGACCATTTTCGCGCTGTCTTCCGGCAAGCCACCGACCGCCATTGCCATCGTCCGGGTATCCGGGCCGGAGGCGGGCCGCGCGCTTGCGGCATTGGCGGGGAAAGCCGTTCAACCACGCCTTGCGGCGCGCGCGCTCCTGGCCGATAAATCCGGTCAACCCATTGATGATGCTGTTGTTTTATGGTTCCCCGCGCCGGCCAGCGCAACTGGCGAGGACGTCGCCGAGTTCCATATTCACGGTGGCCGGGCGGTATTGGCGGCGCTGACCGCCGCTCTGCTGGAATTCGACCATGTCCGCCCGGCCGAGCCCGGCGAGTTCACCCGGCGCGCCTTTGAGAACGGCAAGCTCGACCTTACCGAAGCCGAGGGGCTCGACGACCTGATCCACGCCGATACCGACCGGCAGCGTCGCCAGGCGCTGCGCCAGCTCAAGGGGCTGCTCGGCGACCGCGCGCGGGACTGGCGCCGCGAGATCATCGAGGCCTCGGCGCTGATCGAGGCCGGCATCGACTTTGCCGACGAGGGCGACGTGCCGGCCGAGCTGATCGCTCCGGCGCTGGCGCGTATCCGCGTCCTGCTGGACGATATCGAACAAGTGCTGGCGGTCGAGGGTCGCAGCGAACGGCTGCGCGACGGGCTCGTCGTCGCCATCACCGGGCCGCCCAATGTCGGCAAATCGACGCTGCTCAACGCGCTGGCGCGGCGCGAGGTGGCGATCGTCTCGCCGCATGCCGGCACCACGCGGGACATCATCGAGCTGCACCTCGACCTCGACGGCTATCCGGTGACGGTGATCGACACCGCCGGGCTGCGCGACGCCGTCGATCCGGTGGAGCAGGAGGGCGTGCGCCGCGCCCGCGCCCGTGCGTCCGATGCCGACCTGCGGCTGTGGCTGGTGGATAGCCAGGCCGAAGGCGACGGCGAAGCGGGGCTGCGGCAATGGATGGGCGAAGGGCAGAACGGATTCTGGGTGATCCGCAACAAGGTCGATGACGTCGTCGATCCCCGCGCCGTCAGCGCCGCGACCGGCTGGCCGTGCCATTCGATCTCGGCGGCCAATGGCCGGGGCATTTCCGAACTGATGACGGCGCTGGCGCAATTCGCAGCCGCCCATTTCGACGACGAGTCCTCGCTGATCACGCGCGCCCGCCATCGTGAATTGCTGCGCGACACCGCCGACGCGCTGGGCCGGGCGGTCGATTTGCCCGAGCATTCCGAACTGATGGCCGAAGATCTTCGGGTGGCGGCGCACCGGCTCGGGCAATTGCTCGGGCGGGTCGATGTCGAGGATATCCTCGATGTGATCTTTCGGGATTTTTGTATCGGGAAATGAGGCGCTTGTTTCACGTGAAACGTCTCCCCCGAATAGAGCGGTCCATTCCCGGACGCGGTGCGGCATTTATGCCGCTCCGCAGATCCGGGATCCCGGTTGCTTGCCTAATCGGGACCCCGGTTCTGCGGCGCACCACGCCGCGAAGGGCGGCGCAGTGCACCGCGCTGGGGAACGAGCATTCGCTCGGTTAAGGGTCGTGTTTCACGTGAAACACCCCCAAACTTCCCGCTTCCCGCTTTTCCCATCCCGCGCTAGAAGTCGCGCCCATGACAACCGCCTACGACGTCATTGTTATCGGGGGAGGCCACGCCGGCTGCGAGGCGGCGTCGGCGGCTGCGCGGATGGGCGCCCGGACCGCGCTGGTCACGCATCGGTTCGCGACCATCGGCGCGATGTCCTGCAACCCGGCCATTGGCGGACTCGGCAAGGGCCATCTGGTCCGCGAGGTCGATGCGCTCGACGGGCTGATGGGGCAGGTGGCGGATGCCTCCGGCATCCAGTTCCGCATGCTGAACCGCAAGAAGGGCCCGGCTGTGCGCGGTCCGCGCACCCAGGCCGACCGCAAGCTCTATGCCGCCGCCATGCAGGCCGCCATCGTCGCGACCGAGAACCTGACCGTGGTCGAAGGCGAGGCCGACAATCTGCTGACGGCCAATGGCCGGGTCACCGGCATCCGGCTAGCCGATGGCCGCGAATTTGCCGCCGGCGCCGTGGTTATCACCACCGGCACGTTTCTGCGCGGACTGATCCATCTCGGCGAAAAGAGCTGGCCCGCTGGCCGAGTCGATGAGGCCCCCGCTCTGGGCCTGTCGAAGTCCTTTGAACGCATAGGCTTCACGCTCGGCCGGCTGAAGACTGGCACGCCGCCGCGGCTCGATGGCACCACCATCGACTGGAGCGCCGTCGAAATGCAGCCCGGCGACAACCCGCCGGAGCCGTTTTCGGTCATGACCGACCGCATTACCGTCCGGCAGATCGAATGCGGCATCACCCGCACCACGCCGGCCACCCACGACGTCATTCGTGCCAATGTGCACCGCTCGCCGATGTATTCCGGCCAGATCAAGAGCTCCGGGCCGCGCTATTGCCCGTCCATCGAGGACAAGATCGTCCGTTTCGGCGATCGCGACGGCCACCAGATCTTTCTGGAGCCGGAAGGGCTCGACGATACCACCGTCTATCCCAACGGGATTTCGACCTCGCTGCCGGAAGAAGTGCAGCTGGCGATCCTGGCGACCATTCCGGGCCTGGAGAAGGTCCGCATGGTTCGGCCGGGCTACGCGATCGAATACGACCACGTCGATCCCCGCGAACTCGATCCGACCCTGCAGGCGAAGCGGATGCCGGGCCTGTTCCTAGCCGGACAGATCAACGGTACTACCGGCTATGAAGAGGCTGCGGCGCAGGGGCTGGTCGCCGGGCTGAACGCGGCATTGGCCGCCAGCGGCGCTGAAACCATCGTGTTCGACCGTGCCGACGGCTATCTGGGCGTCATGATCGACGATCTCGTCACCAAGGGGATCACCGAACCGTACCGGATGTTCACCTCACGCGCCGAGTATCGCCTGACTCTTCGCGCCGACAACGCGGATCAGCGGCTGACCGACACCGGCATCGCGCTGGGCTGCGTCGGCCCCGCCCGGTCGAAGCGCCATGGCGCCAAGATGGCCGCTCTCGCCTCCGGCAAGGCCATGGCGCAGGCGCTGTCGATCACGCCGAACGAGGCCGGCAAGCACGGCCTCGCGCTGAACCACGATGGCCAGCGCCGCACCGCGTTCGAGCTGCTGGCCTATCCGGATATCGGCTGGGCCGAAGTCAGCGCGATCTGGCCGGCACTGTCGGTCATTGACCCATCGATCGCCGTGCATCTCGAAATCGACGCCAAATACGACGTCTACCTGAAGCGCCAGACTGCCGATGTGGACGCCTTCCGCCGCGACGAGGGGTTGCTGCTGACCGAGATCGATTACGATGCGGTGCCGGGGCTTTCCAACGAAGCCCGCGCCAAGCTCGGCAAGGCCCGGCCGCGCACGGTCGGGCAGGCGGGTCGGCTCGATGGCCTGACCCCGGCGGCGCTGGCGATTTTGGCGGCGTATCTACGCCGGGAGTCGCGCAAGCGGCCGGCCGCGGCTCTGGCGTAGGGTGGGTTAGCGCGAAGCGCGTAATCCCTCGTCCGTCGATTTTTGGCCGTAAAGATGGTGGGTTACGGCGCAAGGGCGCCTAACCCACCCTACGGCTGCAGATCGTTTCACGTGAAACAGGGCTGTCGGCTATTGAGACCGGCGCCAGGGCCAGAACGCGGCTGCGGCCACGAGGACGGCAAACAGGATCGTGGCAACGATCATCTGGACGACGCCAAAGTTGAGCGCATCGCGGGCGACGAAGAGGGCCGCGATCGGCGCCGCGAGAAAAAGTAACAACCGTGCAATGAGGCTCATGATGTCCCACTCCAGACATCCAGTCTAACGCCACCAGGCCGAGGGGCGCTTGACCTCGATCAAATCCGGCCGGCACCGCGGAATACGCATCGCCGCCTCTGCAAAAAGATAGATACCCGCAGTGACCGGGCGTAAGACATGGCTTCGACTGTCCCGCAGAGTGACCAGACCGACCGATGGCCCAACGCTCCCACAAACCCGCTCCCGCGCCCAGCCTCGCCGCCGATAAGGCTGCCGCGCTGAAACTGACGCCCGTTTCACGTGAAACGGAGGCGCGGCTGGATCGTTATGTCGATCTGTTCGTGCAGTGGCAGGCCAAGACCAATCTGATTTCGCCAGCTTCGCTGCCAAACCTCTGGACCCGGCATATCTCCGATTCGCTGCAGCTACTGGCGCTGGCGCCATCGGCGAAGACGTGGCTCGACTTCGGCAGCGGCGGCGGATTTCCCGGCGTGGTGCTGGCCTGCGCCATGGGCGATGTCGCGGGTGGTCACGTGCATCTGGTGGAGCGCAACGCGAAGAAGGCGGCGTTCCTGCGCGAAGCGTTGCGGGTGACGCAAGCCCCCGGCACGATTCATCTCGCCGACATTGGGGATAACGTGGACAGTTTTCCCCGCGCGGTCGATTGCATCACCGCCCGCGCGGTGGCTCCGCTACACCAACTCATCGGTTATGCGGAACCCTTGATGCGACCGGGCACAAAGGCCCTGTTTCTAAAGGGTCAAGATGTAGATGCGGAATTGACCGAAGCCACTAAATATTGGAAACTAAGCCCGCGCCTGCATGCCAGCCTTACCGGCGGACAAGGCTGGATTGTCGAACTCGACGCGATCGAGCGGCAGACCCCGTCCGCCCCAGCAGCACCTGCAACCCTTGGCACCTCAGCATGACCGTTATTGATGAACATTATCAAGAAGTTAACGGAAATGCCCTGGCCGGGCACCCGCGCATCCTGGCGCTCGCCAACCAGAAGGGCGGCGTCGGCAAGACCACCACGGCGATCAATCTTGGTACCGCGCTGGCCGCGATCGGCGAGCGCGTCCTGATCGTCGATCTCGATCCGCAGGGCAACGCCTCCACCGGCCTCGGCATCGACCGCCGCAACCGCAACTGCTCGACCTATGACGTGCTGATCGGCGAGGCGCCGCTGCGCGACGCGGTGGTCGTCACCGCCGTGCCGCGGCTGCACATCGCTGCGTCCACGATGGATTTGTCCGGTCTCGAGCTGGAGTTGGGCTCGACCAAGGATCGCGCGTTCCGGCTGCGTGACGCGATCGGCGAACTCAACACCAACGTCGCCGTGGATGCCGACTACACCTACGTGCTGATCGACTGCCCGCCGTCGCTCAACCTGCTGACCGTCAATGCAATGGCCGCAGCCGATGCGATCCTGGTGCCGCTGCAGTGCGAGTTCTTCGCGCTCGAAGGCCTGTCGCAGTTGCTGCAGACGGTGGAGCAGGTGCGCTCGACGCTGAACCCGAACCTGTCGATCCACGGCATCGTGCTGACCATGTTCGACTCGCGCAACAACCTGTCGAACCAGGTTGTCGCCGACGTCCGCCAGTTCATGGGCAAGAAAGTTTACGACACCATGATCCCGCGCAACGTGCGGATCTCGGAGGCGCCGTCGTATGGCAAGCCGGTGCTGGTGTACGATCTGAAGTGTGCCGGCAGCGAGGCGTATCTGAAGCTCGCCACCGAAGTGATCCAGCGCGAGCGCGAGCTACGCACCGCGCATTAGTTTGCGGCCGTAGGATGGGTTGAGCCCTTGCGAAACCCATCACCCTCTGCCGATGGGTTTCGCGAAGATGCTCAACCCATCCTACGACAGCGGCGACAACTACCAGTTCAAGCGTCCAACGCGGAGTAACGCGCAGTGAGTCCCAGGGAGATGGCCATGGCCGATGAAGCACGTTCGCGATTGGGCCGGGGGCTCGCCAGCCTGATCGGCGATGTCGGCGGCGAGGCGGCGCATGTGGAGCGGCCGTCACGCACCCAGCGCAAGGTGCCGATCGAATTCCTCAAGGCCAACCCGCGCAACCCGCGGCGGACGTTTTCCGATGCCGAACTCGGCGAGCTCGCCGACTCCATCAAGCAGCACGGCGTGATCCAGCCGATCGTGGTGCGCCCGGTGAAGGGCGTCAACGATCGCTTCGAGATCATCGCCGGCGAACGGCGCTGGCGCGCGTCGCAGATCGCCGGGCTGCATGAAGTGCCGATTGTGCCGATCGACGTCAGCGACTCCGACGCGATGGAAATCGCCATCATCGAAAACGTGCAGCGCGAAGACCTCAATGCGATGGAAGAGGCGCAGGGCTATCACGCACTCGCCACCGCCTTCAAACGCAGCCAGGAAGAGATCGCCAAGACCGTCGGCAAGAGCCGCAGCCATGTCGCCAACATGATGCGGCTGACCAAGCTGCCGGACGACGTGCAGGCGCTGATCGCGTCCGGCGAATTGTCGAACGGCCATGCCCGCGCGCTGATCAACCTGCCGGACGCCTCGGCCGCGGCGAAGCGCATCGTCGCCGAGGGGCTGAACGTGCGCCAGACCGAAGCGCTGGCCCATGAAGAGGGCGTGCCCGAGCGCAAGCCGCAGAAGCCGCGCGCCGGCACCGCGAAGGCCGCCAAGGATGCCGACACCGTGGCGCTGGAAAAGCGCGTCAGCGATGCGCTCGGTCTCAAGGTGGCGATCGAGCACCGCGATCCCGGCGGCGTGGTGCAGATCAGGTACAGCGACCTCGATCAGCTCGACGAGATCATCAAGAAGCTGGAACTGGATTTGTAGTTCAGTAGCCCGGATGAGCCGCCGCCATCGCTCGCAGAGCGAAGGCGGCGGCGACATCCGGGGACGGCGTTTCGGATATGCGCGCCGGCCCCGGATTTCGCTTCGCTCCATCCGGGCTACAGGCGCGTCATCCCCTTCTTCTCGCATTCACCGCGATCGACATCAGCGCGCGTTGCGCGATGACCGCGCCGAGGGTGTTCTGCTTGCGCACATCCAGCGCCGCGACCGCGAGCTGCTCGATGACATTGGCGAGGCGTGCCGAGGAAAAATTGCGCAAGGCGGCTTCCACCGTGTTCTTGCGGGAAAAGTGCAGCCGCGGAAATCCGCTTTCCGCCGCCGACGAGGCCGAGGCGCCCTCGGCCACCGCCAGGCTGGCCTTGTGCAGCAGTGCGGCCTGGCGCTGCGCCGCCATCAGGATCACGCCGGGATAGGTGCCGGCAATCATCGCCTTGTTGAACTCGACCTCGACCAGCGCCGGATTGCCGGCAAAGGCGCCATCGACGATCGGATCGATCTTCAGCTCGGACGCATCGGCCACCACCGCCATCACGTCGTCCAGCGTCACCTCGCCGGAGCCGTGGGCATACAAGGTCAGCTTGCGCAATTCGTTGCGCGAGGCCTGGCGGTCGCCGCCGAGCAGCGCCATCAGCGACGCCCGCGCGTCCTGCGCGATGCGCAGGTTCGAGGCGCGCAGTTCGTCGTCGATCAGTTTGGCGAGGTCGCGCTCGGTGTCCGGATAGCAGGCGATCGCCACCGCGGTCTTGGCGCGCTCGCAGGCTTTTCGCAGCGGCGATTCCGGGCGCAGCTCGCCGGCCTCGATGACGATGCGGCAGTCCTTCAGCGGCGAATCGGCCAGCGTATCGATGCCGCTGGCAAAGCTCTTCGATCCGGCGCGGACGCGGATCGCGCGGCGGCCGCCGAACATCGGAATGGTGGTGGCTTCCTCGACCAGGCGCGACGGCTCGGCGGCGAGGTCGTCGCCGTCCATGCGCACCATCGAAAAGGGGTCGTTGGGATCATCGACGGCGGACTTGATCAGCGCGTCGGCGCGCTCGCGCACGAGGCCTGCGTCGGGACCGTACAGCAGGATGATCGGCCGCCCGGCATCGGGCCGGGCGAGAAACGAATCGATCTCTTTTCCGCGCAGCGCGACCATCAGCAGTCACCGTAGGATGGATGAGATTGTAGGGTGGGCAAAGCCACGCGCGCGTAGCGCGACGGGGCGTGCCCACCATTACGCGAAAACGGTGGGCACGGCGCAAGGGCGCCTTTGCCCACCCTACGGCTTACGTCCCGGCGAAGAAGAACGACGCCAGCCTGGTGTTGATGTTGTCGGCGATCTCGGCCGCGGCGCGGTCCTCGGCGTCGCGATAGGCGCGGGCACGGGCGAAGCGCTGCAGCTGGCCGGGAATGTCGTAGGTGACGCGCGCGAAGGTATTGCCGACCAGGACCTGCTTGCCGGTGGCGACCTCGATCAGGCCGTAGGTGGCGTCGATGCCGTAATTCTCCGAGGTCGGCAGCGCGGTGTTGGGATCGACGATCAGCGAGGTCCGGCTCGGGTTGAAGCGCAGCATCAGCCGGTAGCTCGGCGGCAGGCCGGTGGCGCCGCCATACATCTTGAACATCAGCGCGTTGCGGATCGCGACGCCGACGCGCGCCTGCGGCGAGGCGTTGGGATAGGCCAGCGGCGGCACTTCGACGCCAGCGAGCTTTTCGCGCAGGCCGGGCGCGCCGTCGCTGCGTTCGGCATACATCGGCTGGAAGCAGCCGGCCGTCAGCGCCGCCAGGGTGGCTGCGACGGCGAACCGGGCGACGATGCGGGACTTGATCCCAAACCTAGCCGACGACATTGACGATCCTTTGCGGCACGATAATCAACTTGCGGACGGGCTTGCCGTCCAGCGCCTGTTTTACTGTATCGAGCGCCAAAACGGCAGCCTCAATTTCCGAATTCGGCGCGTCGCGGGGAACCGTGACTTCGCCGCGCTTCTTGCCGTTGACCTGCACCGGCAGGGTGATGCTGTCTTCAACCAGCAAATTGGGCTCGATTTGCGGCCAGCGCGCCTCCGAAACCAGGCTCGGCTGACCCAGCACGCCCCAGCATTCCTCGGCCAGATGCGGCATCATCGGCGCAAACAGTTGCACAAGAATGACCGACGCCTCGTGCAGCGCCCAGCACAGGTCCGGCGCCGGCGTGCCCGGACGCGCCAAAGCTTCTCCCAGCGCGTTGGAGAATTCGCGGATATGGGCGAGGCAGACGTTGAAGTGCAGTTTTTCGATTTCGCTCGATACCTTGGCGAGGGCGCCATGGGTGGCCTTGCGCAAGGCGGTGGCGTCGGCGCCAAATTCGGCCGGTCGGCCCGCCGGGACGGATTGGCCGTGGGCGGCTGATTCGTTGACCTGTCGCCACAGCCGCTGCACGAAGCGCGAGGCGCCCTTGACGCCTTCCTCGCTCCAGATCACGTCGCGGTCCGGCGGCGAATCCGACAGCATGAACCAGCGCGCGGTGTCGGCGCCGTAGGTGCCCATGATGTCGTCGGGATCGACGGTGTTGCGCTTCGACTTGGACATCTTCTCGATGGCGCCGATTTCCACCGCCGTGCCGTCGTCGAGCATGGTCGCGCGGCGACCATCGCCGTCACCGACAATGTCGATCTCGGCCGGCGAGGCGAAGGTGCCGTCCTGCTTCTTGTAAGTCTCGTGAACCACCATGCCCTGGGTGAACATGCCGGCGAACGGCTCGTCGAAATCGACGTGGCCGGTGGCCTTCATCGCCCGCGTGAAGAAGCGGCTGTACAAGAGATGCAGGATCGCATGCTCGACGCCGCCGATATACTGGTCGACCGGCATCATCCGGTTGGCGACACCGGGCGTGGTCGGCGCGGTCTCGTTCCACGGATCGGTGAAGCGGGTGAAGTACCAGGACGAATCCACGAAGGTGTCCATGGTGTCGGTCTCGCGCCGCGCGGCTCCGTTGCACTGCGGGCAGGGCACGTGCTTCCAGGTCGGGTGGCGGTCGAGCGGATTGCCGGGACGATCGAATTCGATATCGTCGGGCAGTTCGACCGGCAGGCTCTTGATCGGCACCGGCACCACGCCGCAGACTTCGCAGTGGATGATCGGGATCGGGCAGCCCCAATAGCGCTGCCGTGAAATGCCCCAGTCACGCAGGCGGAAATTGATCTCGCGCGTGCCCCAACCATCCTTTTCGAAAATCGCCAGCGATTGCTTCATCGCTTCTTCGCAAGTCATCACGCCGGGCTCGCCGACCCAGCGGATGTACTGCACGGTGTCAGTCTTGGCCGGCACGAAGGCGATGTCGCCGACGCGCTCGTCGCTACCGACCGGCACGAACACGTCGAGCACATCGAGATTATACTTGCGGGCGAAATCCAGATCGCGCTGGTCATGCGCGGGGCAGCCAATGATGGCGCCGGTGCCGTAATCCATCAGCACGAAATTGGCGATGTACAGCGGCAGCGTCCACGAAGCATCGGCGGGGTGCGTGACCTTGATGCCGGTATCGAAACCGAGCTTCTCGGCGGTGTCGATCTCGGCCTGCGAGGTGCCCATGCGGTGGCACTCTTCGATGAAGGCTGCGGCATCCGCATTCTTCTCCGCCAGCGCCTTGGCCAGCGGATGATCCGGCGAGATCGCCGCAAAGGTCGGGCCGTACATGGTGTCCGGCCGCGTCGTGAACACCGGCAGCTTGTCAAAACCCGCGGGCGCGCCGACCAGACCGAAGTCGAAGCGCAACCCTTCCGACTTGCCGATCCAGTTGCGCTGCATGGTGCGCACCTTGTCGGGCCAGCGGTCCAGCGTATCCAGCGCGGAGAGCAGCTCGTCGGAATATTTGCTGATCTTGAAGAACCACTGCGTCAGCTCGCGCTGCTCGACCTCGGCGCCGGAGCGCCAGCCGCGGCCGTCGATCACCTGCTCGTTGGCCAGCACGGTCATATCGACCGGGTCCCAGTTCACCTTCGATTGCTTGCGCTCGACCAGGCCCGCGCCGAGGAAATCGATGAACATGCGCTGCTGGTGCTTGTAGTAGCTGGGATCGCAGGTCGCGAATTCACGCGCCCAGTCCAGCGACAGGCCCATCGATTTCAACTGCGCCTTCATCGAGGCGATGTTCTGGTAGGTCCAGGTCTTCGGATGGACCTTGTTGGCCATCGCGGCATTTTCCGCGGGCATGCCGAAGGCGTCCCAGCCCATCGGGTGCAGCACGTTCTTGCCCTGCGCGCGCTGGAATCGCGCCACCACATCGCCCATGGTGTAGTTGCGCACGTGGCCCATGTGGATGCGGCCCGACGGATAGGGAAACATCTCGAGCACGTAGTATTTTTCGCGCGGGTCGTCGTTTTTGGTGGCGAAGATCGCCTTGTCGTCCCACAGGCGCTGCCAGCGCGGCTCGGTTTCGCGGGCGTTGTAACGTTCGTTGATCATGGGATTAGGCAGTCTGTTCCGGGGCTTAAGGCCGGGGACTAGGCCATGAAAGACCGCGTGGGGTCAATGGTTTGGGCTGTCGGTCACCCCGCCAGCGACACGACCGCCGTTCCGAAGGTCCGCACAAAACCGTGTTCGACCACGGCATTGCGGCCGCGGCGCTTGGCGGCATAGAGCGCGGCATCGGCGGCCTCGATCAGGTCCTTGGCCTGTTCCAGTTGGATCGGCGTCGCCGACGCCACGCCGACGCTGACGGTGACCTGCTGATAGGCGCTGGTGGCATGCGGCACGCCGAGCGCCCAGATTGCGGCGCGGACCATCTCGCCGACCTGTATCGCGCGCGCGGTGTCGGTATTCGGCAGCAGCAGGCAGAATTCCTCGCCGCCGTAGCGGCCGGCAAACCCCGACGTATGATTGGCAAGGCCGGCCAGGGCTTCGCCGACGCGCGCCAGGCAGGCGTCGCCCTCGGGGTGGCCATAGGTGTCGTTGAACAGCTTGAAATGATCGACGTCGATCATCAGCAGTGCGAGATCGTCGCCGGACTGCTGCGCCTTCAACCATTCGAAATCGAGCCGGCCCTGGAAGCCGCGCCGGTTCGCCAACCCCGACAGCATGTCGATCGAGGCCAGCACGGTGAGCTGCTCGTTGCTGGCGCGCAGCTCGCGTTCGCGGCCGCGCAGCTTCGCCGCCATGCCGTAGAAGGCGCGGGCGAGCGGGATGAATTCGGCGGGCAGCCGGTTGCGCGCCGCCCGCGCCGACCAGTCGCCCTGGCCGAAGCGCTCCGCCATGGTCTCAAGTAGCTGGATCGGCCGGATGATCAGCCGTTCCGCCACCACCAGCGCGCCGAGCAGCGCGAACAGGCAGACCAGGCCGAGCTGAAGATAAGCGGTGCGGATCTCGTGATCGGCCACCGCCGACACCTGGGCTTCGTCGATGCTGACGATCAGCTGGGCCCCGGTGTCGGGAATGGTCGCAAAGGATACCGCGCGCTGCGTGCCATCGTCGGCAGCGATGGACAGCGACCCCATTCGGCGGTCGGAATTGCGCGTATGCGCTGCGATCACCGGCAGCATTTCGAGATAGGCCATCGGCCGGCCGATCGCGGCCTTCTGGTTGGCGGGCGCCGCCAGCACGGTGCCGGCTTGATCGACCAGCACCGCCGTGACCCCGGGCCTGCTACCAAGGTTGTCCATCAGCTTCGCCATCCAGTCCAGATTGACCGCGGCCAGGATCACCGCGTCGTCGTCGCGGGTGAGGCCGGGCGCCAGATAGGCGGCCATCACCGTGGGCTGGTTGGTCATGCGGCTGAACAGGTAATCGCTGACGACGAACTGGCCGGATTCCAGCGCCTTCTTGAAATAGGGTCGGTCGCCGAAACTGAGGCCCTGCTCGACGGCATCGGGCCAGGTCGAGCACTGCGCCGTGCCGTCCTTGCCGGCTACCGTGAGGCTGCGGATCCATGGCATGTCGCCGCGCAGGCTGGCGCGCATGATGGCGCAACTGCCGTTGACCTGGGCGGCCGACGTATAAATGTAGGCGGAGGATTTCAGCACCGCCTCGACCGAGGCGAACACTTCCTGCTGCGCTTCGGCGCTATGCCGCGCCACGCTGGCGAAATCGCGGGCCGCCTGCGCGATCTGCTGCGAGCGGGTGGCATCGAGCGCGCGGATTCGTTCCGCCATCAGCGGCCCGACCAGGATCAGCGCCAGCAGTACCAGCCGCGCACGGATTCCCAGCACCCCCCTGAGCTTCGCTTTATTGCGGTTGATGCTGATGCGTGACATCGTCGACCCCTGAACCCCGCGGTCAAAGGTATGCCAAAGCCTTCAAAAAGCCTTTCCCGGATTCGCTAAACTTTGATCCATCTGACGAAAGTTCGCGCCTTGGTTGAAAATAAAGCGGTGCATGAAGCCCCGGCCGTAACACCTTCTTTACCAAGCGACGGGCTTGCAGCCGTCGAATACGACGTCTTCCGCGCCTGCAACGAAGCGCGTCGCGACCGCGCATCCGTGACGTTGATCGCCGTCTCCAAGACCTTTGAAGCCGACGCCATCCTGCCGGTGATCACATCCGGCCAGCGTGTGTTCGGCGAGAACCGCGTCCAGGAGGCGAAATCCAAGTGGCCCGCTCTGATGGCCGCTCAACCGGGAATTGCGCTGCATCTGATCGGACCGCTGCAATCCAACAAGGCCAAGGAAGCGGTCGCTCTGTTCGATGCGATCCACTCGGTCGATCGGCCCAGCATCTGCGAAGCCCTGGCCAAGGAAATCGCGGCGCAGAACCGCACGCCGCTGCTGTTCGTGCAATTGAACACCGGCGAGGAGCCGCAGAAGGCTGGCATTGCGCCTGGTGACGCCGACGACTTCATCGCGCGCTGCCGCGATACCTATGGCCTGTCCATCGCCGGCCTGATGTGCATTCCCCCGGTCGACGACGCGCCGGCGCCGCACTTCGCCCTGACGGCCAGGATCGCGGCCCGCAACGGATTGGCCGGCCTGTCGATGGGCATGAGCGCCGACTTCGCCATCGCCATCCAGTTCGGCGCGACGCACGTGCGGGTCGGCTCGGCGATTTTCGGCAAGCGGTAGGTTAGCTGTCCGGATCCGCGGGCACCTGCGCCAGCGGGTTCAGCAGCGGGACGCCCAGCCTGAGCGGTTCGAAGTGCTTGATGTTGCCCGTCAGCAAACCGTGCCCATGCGCGCTTGCCGTTGCAGCAATGAGGATGTCGGACACGCCAGGGCTAATGCCGTCGGCGTAGGCCTGATCGGTGAGAATGCCAGCGATGCGGCCGACCTTCGTATCGACCGGAAGGATGCGTTCACCGTAAAGGTCGGTCATGCCGCCAAACCATTTCTCCAGAATCGGTACGCGGCGCGTCGATCCCGCACGCCGCAGCTTCTCAATGCCTGCTGTGATTTCGACGACAGTAATCACCGACAGAAAAAGAATATTTTGATTCTGCTGGATCCATTCCGTCAGGCGCATATCCGCCCGCAAACGACCATCAGCCATCGGCGCAAACTGGCTGACGATGTTGGTGTCGAGCAGCCAGCTCGTCAAAGCTCGATCTCACGAACCGGCGACGGGTCCCGCTCGATCTCCAGCGCGTACGGCATCCCCATCAGCACTTCCGCGAAGCTGGGCCGGTCGTCGGGATAGAGGCGCTGTCCCTCTTCGAAAGGCACCACCATGGCGGCAGGTCGCCCGTGTTTGGTGACGATGGTGGGTTGGCCGTTCTCGGCGGCTTCAACGATCGCTGAAAATCCGGCCTTGGCATCCCTGAGTTGAAGCGTTTTCATGGAAACCCGCCCTGTGACCAATGTAGTCAGAATAATCTTCTGGCGCCCTGGTTACAAGGTGGCACGATCTCACCCAATCACGATCTTCGTCCGCGGCCCGATCCGCGCCAGCAGCCGCAGCATCGCCGGTCTTGTCATCGAGACGCAGCCGGCGGTCGGGCCGTAATTGTCGCGCGCCAAGTGCAAAAACACCGCGCTGCCGCGGCCGGCGATCCTTGGCCGGGTGTTCTGGTCGATCTCGATGATGAAATCGTACAGATGGTCGTCGCGACGCAGCCGGTCGGCGGTCGCGTCATGGTTCAGCCGGACTGGCTGGTTGTAGTGGCGGTCGGCGGGGTCTTCGCACCAGCCGTCGTTGGGCGCGATGGCGCGGACCGGCAGAAAGGTGCGCGGCCGCGGATGGCGGTCGGCACGCCACCACAGCCGCAACGGATGAAATGTGCCGCGCGGGGTGGCGCCGTCGCCCTCGCGCTTGTTCGCCTTGATTCCGCCGCGACCGAGCGCCACCGGTATCACCTGCCGCTCCGCGACCAGCCAGCCTCGGAGCGGATTGCCGGCGGCTGCGCGAATGTACATCGCGCCCAGCGGCCGATCACGCAAGCTTGTTCGATAAGTGCCTGAAACAACGAGACTTCCCATCCGAATCGCGGACTCCGTATTGCGCTGCCCACTGCAAATGCTCTATTTCGCGCTGCACAGTACATTCGCCAAGAATCGTCAAGAATGCTGCTGATTTTGCGTTAGGATACGCGCTGATTTCGAAATCGGACACGCGTTCTGACTGAACTTTTTCAGCTCGACGGCCCGCTCCCCGCAACCGCCGTCCAAAGGATTGTCGCAATGCCCAATGCCCGCAAGATCCTCATCGTGGATGACGATACCGATTTGCGCGAGGCGCTGGTCGAGCAATTGTCGCTGCACGAGGAGTTCGAAGCCTCCGCGGTCGATACCGGCGCCAAGGGCGCGCTGGCCGCCAAGGCCAATTCGCCCGATCTGGTGCTGATGGATGTCGGCCTGCCCGACACCGACGGCCGTGAAGTGGTGCGGTCGTTGCGCAAGGGCGGCTTCAAGGCGCCGATCATCATGCTGACCGGACACGACACCGATTCCGATACTATCCTGGGGCTGGAATCCGGCGCCAACGACTACGTCGCCAAACCATTCCGCTTCGCAGTGCTGCTGGCGCGCATCCGTGCCCAGCTGCGCCAGCACGAGGCCAGCGAAGATGCCGTCTTCACCGTCGGTCCCTACAGCTTCCGGCCCGGCTCCAAGATGCTCACCGGCGCCAACGCCAAGAAGGTCCGGCTGACCGAGAAGGAAACCGCGATCCTGCGCTTCCTGTACCGCGCCGGCCAGTTGCCGGTGTCGCGCGAGACACTGCTGCAGGAAGTCTGGGGCTACAATTCCGGCGTCACCACCCACACGCTGGAAACCCACATTTACCGGCTGCGCCAGAAGATCGAGAAGGACGCCGCCAACCCCGAGATACTGGTAACGGAAGCCGGTGGCTACAAGCTGGTGCCGTGATACGGTTTGGATGCCGATTCGCCGCCATGATCGGCTTTTCCTGATGCGTCGCGGTCACCCGGTCCTGCATGTCGATCGATGATGATGTTGTCCTGCTCGAGCGCGTCCCGACATTGCGCCTGTTGGGCATCGCGGCCTTGCGCGTGATCGCGATCGGCTCCGAGCAGCAGGAATTTGCCCGCGGCGCGGTGCTGTTTCGCAGCGGCGACGACTCCGATGCCGGCTATGTCGTGCAGCATGGCGCCTTCCGCATCAGTCTTGACGACGGCAGCAACTACGAAGTCATTGCCGGGCCGGGCATGCTGATCGGCGAACTGGCGCTGCTGGTGGCGATGCCGCGGCCATCGACGGCGATCGCGCTGGAGCATTCCGGCGTCATCCGGATCACCCGCAGCCTGTTCCAGCGCGTGCTCGACAGCGACCCCGCCGCCGCACGCCGGTTGCGCGACGACATGGCCGCGCGCGTCAGCCAACTGGCGAGCGACGTCACGCTGGTCGGGTCGAAGTTGAGTTTGTAAGCAGCAAGTAGCGGCTTGCTTCCCAGCTCTCCACGAGTCGTCCCCGCGAAGGCGGGGATCCATACGCGCAGTTGCCAGAGCGACGTTGGGTAGATGCCGTTCTGCTAGCACAAGCTCGGAGTCTATGGGTCCCCGCCTTCGCGGGGACGACTCGTTGAACGTGCAGTGCTCCTGTTACGCCGCCTTCAGGCCGACATCCGGCAGCACCGGCCGGCTTCGCAGCGCCTTCGCCATGATGCCTTCGACGGCGGATCGTTCGTGCGGCAGCAGCGCCAGGCGCGGCGGGCGCGTCAGCGCGGTGCCGCGGCCGATGATGTGCTCGCAGAGCTTGATGCACTGGACCAGGTCCGGGCGCGCATCGAGATGCAGCAGCGGCATGAACCATTCATACAGCGGCATCAGCTCGGCGAAGCGGCCGGCCTTGGCAAGGCGAAACAACGTCTCGCCTTCGCGCGGAAACGCGTTGGACATGCCCGACACCCAGCCGACCGCGCCCATCGCCACGCTCTCCACGATCACATCGTCGAGCCCGGCGAAAAGCACGAAGCGGTCGCCAACCATGTTGCGGGTGTCGATGAAGCGACGGGTATCGCCCGACGAATCCTTGAAGCAGACCACGGTCTCGACGTCGGCCAGCGTCGCGAGAATATCCGGCGTCACGTCGTTCTTGTAGATCGGCGGGTTGTTGTAGAGCATCACCGGCAGGTCGGTGGCGGTGGCGACCGAGCGGAAGTGCGCGGCGGTCTCGTGCGGCTTCGACGAGTACACCAGCGCCGGCATCACCATGATGCCGTCGATGCCGACCTTCGCGGCCTCCTTCGCGGTGTCGACGGCGAAGGCGGTGGTGAATTCGGCAATGCCGCACAGCACCGGCGCGCGGCCGGCGGCGACCGATTTCGCCGTCTCCATGATGGCGATCTTTTCGTTGCGCTCCAGCGAAGTGTTCTCGCCGACCGAGCCGCAGATGATCAGTCCCGACACGCCGTCGCGGATCAGCGCGTCCATGACCTTGCCGGTGGCGTCGAGGTCGAGCGACAGGTCGTCGTGAAACTGCGTGGTAACGGCCGGGAAGACGCCTTCCCAGGAAATGCGCGGGCTCATTGAGTTACTCCGATGGAAATCGCCGGCGGAGCATTGGCCCGCCGATTGTTGATAGAGAGGGATGAGAAGGGATCAGAGCGTGGCGCCGACCTTGCGCAGCTCGGCGAGCACCGGTGCCTTGGGCAGCCAGACCTTGTCGAATTCGGCGATGACGGCTTCGGTATCGGCGGTGGCGACCTGGCGGATCGGGATCGGTGCGTTCTTGAAGTTTTCGATCAGCTTCGGCTCGTTGCCGGCGAGCTCGTCGATCTGCGCGTCGAGGTTTTGCTTGACCAGTCTGGTGATCAGCTCCTTGTCGGCAGCGGGCAGCGTCTGCCACATCCGGCCCGATACCACCGCCGCCATCGGCATGAAGACGGCATTCATCTGCAGGATGACTTTCGATACCTTGTCGAAGCGCTGGTTCCAGGAGAATTCCAGATCGGCCTCGAGCCCATCGACCTGGCCATTGGCCATGGCGTCGAACACCGCGGGCGTCGGGATCGGCGTCGGCGCGGCGCCGAGCGAAGAATAGAAGTCGCGATACACCGGCGTCGGATTGATGCGCAGCTTCATGCCCTTGATATCGGCGAGATTGTTGAGATCCTTGATCGAGAAAATCGCGCGCATGCCGGTGATGCCCCAGCCGAGGCCGATGGTCCCGGTCTCCTGCGGCAGCACGTCGAACAGCTTGATCGCGGCGGGATGGCGGACGAACTTCGCGACGGCCGGTGTCGAGCGCACGATATAGGGCGCGTTGATCGCGGCGATGTGCGGCACGCGCGAGCCGAGCTCGGCGGCCTGGATGAAGCCCATGTCGAGCGCGCCGGTCTGCAGCTGCTGCATCATCGCAGATTCATTGCCGAGCTGACCGGAGTGAAACACCGTCATGGTGAGCCGGCCGTTGCTGGCGGCCTTGAGGTCGTCGCCGAGTTTGACAGCGGCTTTGTTCCAGGAGTGGCCGTTCGGCGTGATCAGGCCGAGGCGAAACTCCTTGGCCTGGGCGAGCGCCAGCGCGGGCGCGAACAGCGGCACGGCGGCGCTTGCGGCAAGAAAGCGGCGACGGGAAATACTCATGGCAAGGCTCCGTGGTTGCAATCAGTTGATGAGGACGAGGGAGAGGATCGGGTACAGCGACAGCAGCACCAGCAGCACGCAGGAGATGAAGAAGAACGGCAGCGTGACGATGAACATCTTGCCCGGCTTGGCGCCGGTGACGGCGGCGGCGACGAAGAAGCACAGGCCCACCGGCGGCGACAGCAGGCCGAGCACCAGGTTGATCACCACCACCACGCCGAAGTGCCGGGGATCGATGTGATAGACCTCGGTGGCCACCGGCAGCAGGATCGGCACGGTCATGATCAGGCCGGGAATGCCGTCGATCACGGTGCCGATCACCAACAGGATGACGTTGCAGATCAGCATGAAGCTGATCGGGTCGTGGGCGACGGTCTGGATCCACGCCGCGGTCTCCTGCGGCACCTTGCCGAAGATCAGCACCCAGGAGAACACAGCCGCGGCGGCGACCAGGAACAGCACGATCGCCGAATAGATGCCGGCGCGCAGCATCATCTGCGGCAGTTGGGAGAACGAGAACTCCTTGGTCCAGTATCGTCCGATCACCGCGGCGGCGACGGCACCGACGGCGGCCGATTCGGTGGCGTTGGCGAGGCCGCCGAGAATCGAGCCGACGATGACGATCGGAATCAACAGGGTCGGGCACGTCCGCAGGATCGTCGCCACGCGCTGGCGCGGCGTCTGATAGTCGGCGCGCGGGTAGTTGTAGACGTAGCCCATCAGCGCGATGACGACGCAGAACATCACCGTGAGGATCACGCCCGGCACGATGCCGGCAATCAGCATGTCGCTGACCGAGACCTGCGCCAGCACGCTGTAGACCACGAACATCACCGACGGCGGAATGATCGGCCCGAGCATGCCGCCATAGGCGGTGAGCCCGGCGGCGAAGGTCTTGTCGTAGCCCTTCTTCTCCATTTCCGGGACCATGATCTGCGCCATGATCGCGACCTGCGCGGTGGCCGAGCCGAGGATCGAGGAGATGAACATGTTGGCCAGGATATTCACGTAGGCGAGGCCGCCCTTCAGCGAGCCGACGAAGGCCATCGCCATATCGACGATGCGCCGGGTGATGCCGCCGCCATTCATGATCTCGCCGATCAGGATGAACAGCGGAATCGCGATCAGCCCGTAGCTGTCGACACCGCCGAACAGTTGCAGCGGGTAGGACTGGAACAGCACGGGGTTGCCCGAGGCGAGGATGTAGACGAATCCGGACAGGCACAGGCAGAGGCCGATCGGCACTCCGACCAGCATGATGACCATGAAGGCGGCGGAGGTGAGCATCAGTTGACCCCGTCGAGTTCGGAGAGTTCGAAACCCTTCGGCGGCGTCCGCGGCACCAGCCCGAGATCTTCCAGCAGGTTGGCGAGGCCGTGGATGGTGATCGACACGGCGAAGATCGGGAGCGTCAGGTAGACGACCCAGGTCGGCCAGTTCAGCGTCTGGGTCCGCTCGGTGTAGAGGAAGTTGAAGGTCTCGCCGGAAAACTTGCGGACGTCGAAACCGGCGCGGGCCAGGCCGATCGGATCCATCCACAGCACGCAGGTGACGATCAGAATGACGCCGAACACCACCACCATGGCGGTGGAGATCACCTTGGCGATCTTCTGGCGGCGGGCCGACAGGTGCTCGGTGAGCATCGTCACCGCAAAGTCGAGCCGCAGCCGGGTCATGGCGGAAGCGCCGATGAAGGTCAGCCAGACCACCGAATAGACCGCGGATTCGTCGATCCAGTACAGCGGCAGCCGCGAATAGCGGGTGATGACGTTGACCAGGATCAGCGCCGTCAGCAGGTACATCAACCCCATCAGGGCCAGGCGTTCGAACGCCAGCAAGCCGCTGGAGGCCTTGATGATCGCCCGCCACAGCCGGAACGGCGGGGTCCGCGAAATCGCCTGCTCAACCACAAAAGCCCCCAAGCTCTCACAATTATGATGATTTCCAAGATCGTATAATTTATACAATTGTAGTGTCAAACGGCGATATGCACAAATTTGCGCCTTTTAGTGACTTTGCGCGTTGCGCAGGCACCGTTTGAACGAAGAAACGCGCGTTGCACCGGTCGAAGGACTGGAGCGATCCAGATCGGAAAACGTCATGAGCGCTCTGAAGCATCGAACCCTGTCTGCCGCGATCGTCGATCAGCTCCGGAAATCGATCCTCGACGGCACCTTCAAGGCGGGCGCGCAGCTCCGCCAGGACGCGCTCGGCGAAGCCTATGGGGTCAGCCGGATTCCGGTGCGCGAGGCGCTGTTCCAGCTCGAGGCCGAGGGTCTGGTGCGAATCGTGCCGCAGAAGGGCGCGATCGTCGCCGAACTGTCGCTCGACCAGACCGAGATCAACGACGTGTTCGACCTGCGTTGTCTCTTGGAGCCGCGCATGCTGGCGCAATCCGCGCCGAGATTCGGCGACGACGACTTCGCCCGCCTCGATGACATTCACGCCCGCTTCGAGCAGGCGATCATGGCGGGCAATGTCAGCGAGTGGGGCCAGCTCAACGCCGATTTCCACATGGCGCTTTATGTCCGTGCCGAGCAGCCGCGCACCCAGGCCATCGTCGTGTCGCTGCTGCAGACCAGCGATCGCTACACCCGCCTGCAGCTCTCGACCACGACGTCGATGGGCATCGCCGAAAAGGAACACGCCGAACTGATCGTGCTGTGCCGCGCCGGCAAGATCGAAGACGCCTGCCGATTTCTGCAGCGGCACATCGAAGCCGTGCGGACGGATTTGCTGCGGGTGGTGGGGCGGACAGGCTCTGCGTCGACCTAGGCTGTCATTCCGGGGCAGGCGCAGCGCGAGCTGCGCGTGAACCCGGAATCCCGACATGGCCCGATGAACGACTCGGGATTCCGGGTTCGCGGCCGGCAGGCGCCGCCCGCGCCCCGGAATGACAGTGAACTACAGTTCCAGTACCGTCGTCACCGGCACATGATCGGACGGCCGTTCCCAGCTTCGCGCCTCGCGCGTCACGGTGAAATCGCGGATCATGTCCTTCATGGCCGATGACACCCAGATGTGGTCGAGCCGGCGGCCGCGGTTGGCGGCGGTCCAGTCGGCGGCGCGGTAGCTCCACCAGGTGTAGATCTTCTCCGACATCGGAATCCGCTCGCGCGCGACGTCGATCCAGCCGCCCTCGCTCTGCACCGCCAGCAGCTTCTCGCATTCGATCGGGGTGTGCGACACGATCTTGATCAGTTGCTTGTGCGACCAGACGTCGTTCTCGTGCGGCGCGACGTTGAGGTCGCCAACCAGGATATGCCGGGCGTCGTTGCGCGGATGCAGCGGTTCGCAGGCCTTCATCTCGTCGAGGAACTGCAGCTTGTGCGCGAATTTCGGATTGGCCACGGGATCGGGAATGTCGCCACCTGCGGGCACGTAGAAATTATGCACGATCAGCGGCACAGCCATTCCGGCGCTGGCGCCAAAGGCCACCGAGATGTGGCGCGAGTCGAGATTTTCGCAGAACACCCGGACGTTGCTCGACTCGAACGGCAGTTTCGAGATGATGGCGACGCCGTGGTAGCCCTTCTGCCCGGCGATGGCGATGTGCTCGTAGCCGAGCTGCTTCAGCCGCTTCAGAGGAAAGGCGTCGTCCGGCGTCTTGGTTTCCTGCAGGCACAGCACGTCCGGCTGCACCTCCTCAAGAAATTTGGCGACGAGTTCGATGCGCAGCCGCACCGAGTTGATGTTCCAGGTGGTGAGTTTGAAAAGCATGGGATCCGAGCGATGCGGTTCTTCCCCTCTCCCCCGCGCGAAGCGAAGCTTCGCTAGGTGGGAGAGGGTGGATCGAACGCGCGAAGCGTGTTCGAGACGGGTGAGGGGTAGTGTTGCGCTCCGCAGCTACCCCTCATCCGTCTTCGCTTCGCGAAGCCACCTTCTCCCACAAGGGGAGAAGGAAGGAAGATGGGCGCCTAGTTCGCGTTCCCGCTGGGATACTTGGTGAAATCGATCTTGAACAGCCCGGGGTCGGGCTTTTTCACGGTGTCGAGGTTGTAGATCGCCACGGTGGTGTCATAGCCCTGCGGATCGGTGACGGTCCACTGCTTGAGCTGGCCGTCCTTGGTGCCGATCATCAGCATCAGCCGGGAGGTGCCGACCAGGGCGTTCTTCTCCTCGATGGTGACCGAGGTGTAGAGATCGTCGCCGGTGACCGCCACCACATTGGTGTCGCGCATCAAGTCGATGCGGTCGGACAACAGATAGCGCAGCGGGGTCTGCGACAGCGGGTAGATGTCCTGGGTCGCCAGCTTGTTGTCGCGCACCGCCAGCGACTGGCCGTCGGCGATCATGGCTATGGTGGTCGGCGCGTCGTATTCGAAGCGCACCTTGCCGGGCTTCTGGATGTAGAAATCACCGGTGGTGCGGCTGCCGTCGGGGCCGATCTGGACGAAGTTGCCGGTCAGCGTGCTCAGCGACGACAGATAGGCGCTGACCTTGCTGGCCTGCTGCTTCTGGTTGGCGTCGAAAGTCGCAAAAATGCTCGCCGGCACGTTACGGCGCGGATCGGGGATCACCGGCGTGGGCGGCGCGGCGGCCTTCGGCGCCACGGCGCCCGGCGGCCGGACGACCTGCGGATCGGAGGCCGACATTTCAAAGCTGCCGCCGCGCGCCTTCGGGGCAGGTCTTGGCAGCGGAACAGTCTGGGCAAATGCCGACGTCACCAGGCCGGCCGCGAAGGCCGCGGCGAGCGCCGTCACACCCGCGCGAAGGACGAGCCGGTTTGCGGCGTGATGGGTCGCGGGTCTCATCAAGGCGTGGTCCTGTTCGGCGGCTGGTGCCCATTTTACCGCGTTTTGCGACACAATGGATATCGGTTTTGCAGTGCGGTCGGCGGCATTTCGGATCGTCGTCGCATCCGACGCCGCACAGGCTGGCGCTAACCCGCCGCTGTGGCGATTTCGCGACTCGAAAGCGGGATTGTCCGTTGGCGCGGTCACGCCTTAAAAGCCGCTCTCTTCTTCTTCGATCAGAATCTCGCGTTTGCCGGCATGGTTGGGCTGGCCGACAATGCCTTCGTTCTCCATCCGCTCCATCAGCGACGCCGCCTTGTTGTAGCCGATCTGCAGACGGCGCTGGATGTAGCTGGTCGAAGCCTTGCGGTCGCGCTTCACGATCGCCACCGCCTGCGAGAACAGGTCGCCGCCGCCATCGCCGGCGCCCATGCCGGTGGCGTCGAACACCGCGCCGCCCTCTTCGCCCTCGGGCGGTTCCTCTGCGGTGACCGCTTCGAGATATTCCGGCTGGCCCTGGGTCTTAAGGTGTCTAACTACCTTTTCGACTTCCTCGTCGGAGACGAACGGGCCGTGGACGCGGCTGATGCGTCCGCCACCGGCCATATAGAGCATGTCGCCGCGGCCGAGCAGTTGTTCGGCGCCCATCTCGCCGAGAATCGTGCGGCTGTCGATCTTCGACGTCACCTGAAACGAGATGCGGGTCGGGAAGTTCGCCTTGATGGTGCCGGTGATGACATCGACCGACGGCCGCTGCGTCGCCAGCACCACGTGCAGGCCGGCGGCGCGCGCCATCTGGGCCAGGCGCTGCACGGCGCCTTCGATGTCCTTGCCGGCGACCATCATCAGGTCGGCCATTTCGTCGACGATGATGACGATGTAGGGCAGCGGCTCGAGGTCGAGCTTCTCTTCCTCGTAGATAGCCTTGCCGGTCTCCTTGTCGAAGCCGGTATGCACGGTGCGGGTGAGTTCCTCGCCCTTGGTCTTGGCTTCGAGCAGGCGCTGGTTGTAGCCGTCGATGTTGCGGACGCCGAGCTTGGACATGCGCTTGTAGCGCTCTTCCATCTCGCGCACCGCCCACTTCAGGGCGACCACGGCCTTCTTCGGATCGGTCACCACCGGCGTCAGCAGATGTGGAATGCCGTCATAGACGGAGAGTTCGAGCATCTTCGGATCGATCATGATCAGGCGGCACTGCTCCGGCGTCATCCGGTAGACCAGCGACAGGATCATCGTGTTGATGGCGACGGATTTGCCTGAACCGGTGGTGCCGGCGACCAGGAGATGCGGCATCTTGGCGAGATCGACGACGACGGGTTCGCCGCCGATCGTCTTGCCGAGCGCTACGGCCAGCCTGCATTTGGACTGGTCGAAATCGCGCGACGCGATCATCTCGCGGAAGAACACCATTTCGCGGATTTTGTTGGGCAGTTCGATGCCGATGGCGTTGCGGCCGGGAACGACGGCGACGCGGGCTGCGATGGCGCTCATCGAGCGGGCGATGTCATCGGCCA
>NZ_JAQGJD010000123.1 GCF_028290785.1 Tardiphaga sp.
ATCGTGTCCCGGACGCAGCGCACTGCGCCGCTCAGCTCGCCGCCATCTCGGAGGCCCGCGCCAGCGCTTGCGTATCGACATACTCCCGGATGTTCGTCAGCTTGCCGTTTCGAACGGTAATGGCGAAGACCCAGTCGTCCTCGAACGTCTTATTGGTGGCTTTGACTTTGCCCTTGGCGGAACCGACGACGAGAACACGGTCTCCCTGCGCTACGAATTCGGGGAGCTTCGGGAATGACGTTTCCATCGTGTCGGAAGCCTTCTGAAGCAATTTCTCGAGTCCTTCGTGCCCGCGGTGCGTGCCGGCCAGCGGCCAGTGCTCTCCCGGAATGATCCACTCGATGTCGTCGGCGACCAGCGCCAGCAGGGCTTGCCTGTCGCCGCCCATTGCCGCGAAGAAATCCTTCACGACCTGAACGTTCTGTTCGATGCTCATGACCTTGCTCCGTTTCCTTGACTGGGATGGCGTCTTCGATGGTTCAGCCGGCGTCGACGTCGAGTTGCTGCAGCATCACGGAAGGCATGTTGTAGCAATGAAATGATGCGATCTTGCCACCGTCCAGTTTGAAGACATCGCAGGACGGGACGTCTATCGTCTTGCCGGTGGGAGCGATGGTTCGGGATGCTGCGACGAGCTCGCCTCTATGAGTTCCCTGGAGCGCGAGCTCGACGACGACGACATTCTTCGCGACGTGAACGCCGAGCAGCTTGTGGTGGACGTCGGGAAATGCGCTCGCGAGGCCGGCGATCGACTCGCCGATGGCCTCCCCGCGAAACGTCGTGCCGGACGGGACGTCCAGCATGTATCCGTGTTCCGAGAACATGGAGACCAGCTTCCTGGTGTCCAAGCTCCGCCCATCCGCGGCGGAGTAGAGTTCCCTGATAATTTCTTCGTTGCCAGGCATCTTGGTTTCTCCTTGGGTTGACGGTCTGTTCGCTGTTTCAGCCGATATCGACATGCAGGGCGATGTCCCAGCTACCGGCGCCGTTCTTGGCCAGGCCGATGAGCATCAGGCCGAGCGACTCGAGCGTCGCGGCCATGGGCAGGCCGCCGACATCCAGCGGACGCAGCCCGAGACTCTCGAGCAAGGTCGAGACGCGCGCCTTGGCTTCCGCATCGTCGGCCGCGATGAACGCGTCGAGGCGTCCACCCTTGGCCAGAACATGGCCGAACAGCGTGTTGAACGCCTTCACGACATGCGCGCTGGCGGGAGCGGCCTTGGCGATCTCCTGCGCACCGGAGCTGCCCGCGGGGGTGACGAGGCCCGTGGCGCCGGGGGCGACGGGATTGGTGATGTCGATGATCACCTTTCCGTCGAGCGCGTTCCCGAATTCGGCCACCGCCGCCGCCGCGCCACCGTATGGCACGGCGAGGATGACGATGTCGCCGGACGGAGCGGTGCCGTACGTGCCTGTGGTTGCTCCGGCGAGCTTGTCGGCCAGCGTCCGCGCCTTGGCGGGATCGCGGCTGAATACCTCGACGATGTGTCCGGCCTTTGCGATGCGTCCGGCGACCGCAGTGGCCATGCCTCCGGCGCCGATGATGCTGATAGTGCTCATGTGCAGTTTCCTTGTGAGTTGGGGTTGCTGGTAGTCTCTCTGAACGGGGCATCCCCCGTTGATATTGCGCGTGTGCCGAGCCGCGTGCGCGTCCCACACGGCATCGCGATTTCATGATCGGCCGGGCCGGTCACGGCCCGGCGTTCTGCCTCAGCCGAACTCAGCCGGCGGGGAAGTAATGGCCGTTGTCCAAGTCGGCGAAGAGGCCGGGCTGAGTGGGTTTCCAGCCGAGGGTCTGGCGGGTGATGGCACTGGACGCGGCGACGTCCAGCTTCACCAGATTCGCGAGGAACCCGAAAAAGCCTGGCAGCATCAGCTCATCCGCGGGAATCGGCACGGCCGGCAGGCTCAAGCGGCTGCCGATGGCTTCGGCGATCTCGCGGAACGGAATAGCCTCGTCGGCAACCGCATGCCAATTCCTGCCGGCGGGGCTCTTCTCCAGCGCCAGACGGAACACGGCGGCGAGGTCGCGGGCGTGCACGGCCGACCAATTGTTCTTGCCGTCGCCGGGATAGCCGACGACGCCCTTCTCCTTCGCAAGCCCGATCAGTATCGGGAGGAAGCCGGCATTGTCGGTCGTGCTGTGCATGATCGTCGGAATCCGTACGACCGAAGAGCGCACGCCTTGCTCGGCAAGACCGAGCACGGTCGTTTCGACAATGTTGCGAACTCGCAAGGTGCCCTTGAACTTCTCGCCGCCAGAGAGGGTGGGATCCTCCTCGGTGGCTGGACGGCCGAGACCTTCCCAACCCGGCGAGCCGATGCTCCCCGACGTGACCAGCGGCTTTCCGGTCCCCTTCAGAGCCTCACCGTATGCGAGCATGATCTTTTGCTCCGCGGCAGCCACCGCGTCGAGGCCTCCGGTGGGAAGCAGGTCTTGCCGGTGCGCGACGTGGATGACGCCGTCGGAGTCTGTGGCCGCCGCTTTTAGCCCGTCGAGATCATCGAGGTCGCCGCGACGCACCTTGGCGCCAAGCGCGGACACCGTCTCCGCAGACTTGTCCGACCGGGCAAGCGCAGTGACCTCGTGGCCGGCCGCGATGAGATCTGAAATGATGTACGGACCGGAATGGCCGGTGCCGCCAGTGACGAAAACGCGCATGTAACTTCTCCTTGTGAGCGATTTGATGTGAGTTGAGTTGAGGGTGTTGGTGCGAGTGCGATCAGCCGAGAAGGCTGAGGCCGGTTGCGAAGTTGGAGTGCTTGATGAGCAGGGCTCAGACCAACTCAGGCGGCGGGGAAGTAATGGCCATTGTCCATGTCCTCCATCAGGCCGGGCTGGACAGGCGCCCAGCCGAGCGCCTGGCGCGTGATGGCGTTCGACGCCACGAAGTCGCCGGTGACCACCGCCGACAGTCCGCCGAAGTAGCCCGGCACCATCATCTCGTCGGCGGGAATGCTGTTGGCGGGCAGGCCTATGCGCTTGGCGACGGCCTCGGCGATCTCCCGGAACGGGATGCCCTCGTCGCCCACCGCGTGCCAGGTCTTGCCGGGAGCGCCCTTTTCGAGTGCAAGACGGAACAAGGATGCCAGGTCGCGCGCATGTACGGCAGGCCATCGGTTCGCGCCGGTTCCGGGATAGGCGACGAAGCCTTTCTGCTTCGCGAGCCCGGCGAGCCCGACGAGAAAGCCCGCACGATCGGTCGAGCTATGCGCGATGAGGGAGATCCGGACGACCGAAGACCGCACACCCTTCTCGGCAAAGCCGAGCACGGTGGTTTCCACGACATTGCGAGACACCAGCGTGCCTTCGTCGAGGGGGCCGCTCGGTAGCGCGGGGTCATCCTCCGTCGCCGGTCGGCCGAGGCTGATCGGTGCGCCGATGCGGCCCGCACGGCCGACGTTCGAGGGCGCGCCGATGCTGCTTGCCACCACCAGCGGCTTGTTCGTGCCGGCCAATGCATCGCCCAATGCCAGCACAATCGCGAGTTCGGAATCGCGCAGCGCGGTGAGCCCCCCGGAGCCGAAGAGGTCGGCCCTGTAGCCGAGGTGGATGACGCCATCGGATTCCGCGGCCGCCGCCTTCAGCGCATCGAGATCGGCGAGGTCGCCACGACGCACCTTGGCACCGAGCGCGGACACCGCAGCGGCAGACTTGTCCGATCGCGCCAGACCGGTGACCTCGTGGCCGGCCGCGATGAGTTCCGGGATGACATACGAGCCGGCGTGGCCGGAGGGGCCGGTGACGAAAACGTGCATGGTAATGCTCCTTGCGAAAAATCGGCGATGAGCGGCTCAGCCGAGAAGGCTGACGCCGATGGCGAAGTTGGTGTGCTTGATGGAATGGGTCATGAGGCCGAGCGACAGCAGACAGACGTGCTCCAGCGTCCGCGCCATGGGCAGCAGCCCGGTATCCATCGGGCGCAGTCCAAGACTCCCGATGAACGCCGAGACGCGTGCCTTGGCCTGCGCGTCGTCTCCGGCGATGAACACGTCCAACGGGTGGCCCTCGACCGGACCGGCCGCCAGGACGTGGGAGAACAGGGTGTTGAACGCCTTGACGACTTGCGCATCGGCAGGGGCGGCCCTGGCGATCTCGTGCGCGCCGAAACTGTCGGCAGGGGTCACAAAGCTTACGTAGTCGGGAGCGACGGGGTTGGTGATGTCGACCAGGAGCTTGCCGGCCAGCTCCTTGCCGTACTGCTTCACCACGTCGAGAACGGCTGCGTAGGGGACCGCCAGGATGACGATGTCCCCGGCCGGGGCGGCGCCGAATGTCCCTGTCGTCGCGCCGGAGCCGACTTGTCTGGCCAGCGCCAGCGCCTTCGCGGCGTCGCGACTCGTCACCTCGACGGTGTGTCCGGCCTTCGCGGCAAGGCCGCTGATCGCCGCGGCCATGCCGCCTGCACCGATGATGCTAATGGTGCTCATGCTGGTATTCCTTGCGGCTGCGCTGGCGCGCCTGTTGCCATTGGCGCCAAAGCGCCCTATCTAACGGATCACTGATCCGGATACTGTAATCGGATCAGCGATCCACATATACGGATCACTGATCCGATTGCAAGGTGTCTCATGCGCGCTGACGCGAAGAAAAATCACAGCCATATCCTCACGGTCGCGCGCGAGGTCGTCACCGAGCATGGTTCCGATGCGTCGATGCGCGATATTTCCCGTCGGGCCGACGTCGGGCTGGCCACGCTGCTTCGTCATTTCCCGACGCGAGAAGCCTTGTTCGAAGCGTTGGTGTGTACGGATCTGGACGCGCTGACGCAGAAGGCGGACGAACTTGAAACAGCGACTTCACCTGGCGAAGCGCTCGCGTCCTGGTTCCGCGATTGGGTGACATTCACGCAAAGCTACAGGGGCGTTGTCGCCATGATGGCCGCCGCCCACACGAACCCGGACTCCGCTCTTTATGCTTCATGCGCAGCGGTGCACTCGGCGAGCGCGCGACTGCTGCTGCGTGCCCAGGCCGAAGGTACGGCGCGGGCCGATATGAATGGGGACGACCTGTTCGGCCTGATGTCAGCGCTGGGCTGGCTCGTCGACCTACCCTCTTTCGCGCCGCGGGCCGATCATCTCTTTCACCTGATTACGAGCGCCATCCTGACAAATCGGCCCAGCAACGATGTCAAGAAGACAAGGCGTTGAATCAGATCGGCATCGGATGGTCGATCCGGGCGATGCAGTAAACGCCGACGCAGTCCTAAGCCAACTCGGCTTCATGACCGCGCTGCGTAAAGAGTTTTTTTCCGATAACATCCCTCTGGAACAAAACTTCCATCAGCGCGCCATCGACCGATGTTCTCATACACATCCGGAATACGGGACTTCCAAATCTCGTTAGCAGAAGAATCATTTCGGCGTCGATCACGGGCGGACCGATCACGCTTATCTGCGCTCCAGTCTCGGACACCTCGATCAATTGACAGTCACGACACCACGTCCCGTCTATTGCCATGACTCTGACGTCGAGAGGATTCTCGAATCTGACCCGCGCCGCCCCCTTACGGCGGTCAGTGGCTGTCAATTTCATTACGTTCAAACTCCCATCAAAGTTCGGGGGTCAGACGGCCACCGCTGCTTTGGGTGCTTCAAGAAGCCCAGGCGGGGGAATGGAGACGCGCGACCGCAGCAAAGTGGCGGCTTGGGCAGGATCGACCGCGCGGCTGTAGAAATAGCCCTGCGCCGATTTGCAACCAGCGGACGACAGGAACTGCGCCTGCTCCGCATTTTCGACGCCTTCCGCAAGCACTTCGGTGTCCAGCTCTTCGGAAAGACGGATGGCAGCGCGAACGACCGCAGCGCATCGGATTTCCGTCGTGCATTTGAAAATCAGTTCTTGTGCAATCTTGATCCGATCCACCGGAAAGTTGGTAAGATAGTTGAGCGAGCAATATCCCGTGCCGAAATCATCGATTGCGAGTCTCAGCCCGAGCGCTCGCAGACGGGCAATGATGTCGCGATGCGGTTCGGTGGCCTCCATGAGGACGGATTCGGTTAGTTCGAGCTCTATCCGGCCGGGCGCAATGTTCCACCGATTGAGGCTTGCGACGATGTCCCGCTCAAGTTCGGGTCGCTTGCACTGGATCGCGGAGAGGTTGACCGCAACCGTGGGCACATCGATGCCCTCGTCTTGCCAGACCCGGATCTGATGGCAAGCTTCGTCTAATACCCATCTCCCCAGCTCGACTATCGAGCCGGTCTTCTCTGCAATCGGAATGAATACCGCAGGGGATATGGCGCCGCGTCGCGGATGGCTCCAGCGCACCAGCGCTTCGAGCCCGATGATACAGCCCGTTTCGATATCGACCTGGGGCTGATATTGCAGCGCAAGGCCGCCGCATTTAATCGCGACCTCGAGTTCTCGTCCCAGAATGACGCGCTCGCACGCAAGCCGGCCAAACATCTCGTCATGAAAGCAAACACAGTTGCGACCGGCATCTTTCGCTCGGTAAAGCGCGAGATCCGCTTGCATCAGCAGGACGTCCGGTCCGTCTACCTCCTGGGTATAGCGCGCAACCCCGACACTGGCCGAGATTCGCTCGGCGTATCCCTGGAGCATGGCGAGCTCGTTGAGAGTCGCGACAATCCGCTCTGCCAATGCCGCCGTTTCGCCTTCGGCGCCTGCACGCGCTTGCAGGATAGCAAATTCATCGCCGCCCAAGCGGGCAACGCAGTCGCCATCACTCGTTTCTGCGAGCAGCCGTTCGCCAACCTGCACCAGTAGAGCATCACCAGCCGGGTGGCCCATCAGATCGTTGAATTCCTTGAAGTGGTCGAGGTCTATGTAAAGCAGGGCGAAGGCGCCGCCGCCGCGCCTGGCTTTGTCGAAGGTCATGGCCAACCGGTCGTGAAAGGTTCTGCGATTGGCAAGGCCGGTGAGCGGGTCTGTGCACGCCAATGCGCTGATGATATTGTTGGCTTCGATAAGCTTGCGTGTGTGCAGGTTCGACCGCCACATGAACGCAAAGACGACGCCGGTCAGGCATAGGCCGGCCGCCAGGAGGATCCAGGCCCTGGAGTGCACCAGGATCGACCCTCGCTTGGGCACAGCGACCATCCGCCACTGACGATCGGCAACGTCGATTTTTCCGGACCAATGAAGGGCCGCATCGAACTCCGGGCCGTGGCTCGCAGCGAGCAACTCACCCGATGGTTTCGGCAGACTGCTGTAAATCAGCCGCGTGCTCGAACCGGCTTCCGACGCGAAGATGTAGTAATCAGCCGGGGTCTGTATTCCATGCAGGGTCGCGGCAACGATCGTGTCGATCTGAAATACGCCCTGCACGAAACCGGCGAGATTCTGGCGTCGCTCCTCGACCGATTCGTGCGGCAGGCCGCGTTTGTAAATCGGTAGGACCACGAAGAAGCCGACCCGGTCGCCGGTCCCCGATTGCAGCCTAAATTCTTGTGAGGCCGCCAGCGTGTCACCATCGCGCGCGCTTTCGAGCGGCTGCTGTCGGATGCCGCCGTCGGCCAGGTTCAACCCTTTCACCACGTCAAGACGGGTCTTTTCCGTCGTGTAGTAGACTGGAAAGTATTCTGCGGCGATGGGTGACGGTTCAAGTATCCCGTCCGCGCCCATCGAGCGGATGCGATAGCCGTCGCTGCCGCCCTGCTGGGCTTTCTGCTCGTGGACCGCCCGTTGGTCGTTTCGAATGCGCGGGATCCAGGACAGGCTCAGGATTGCGGACTGATCCCGTAACAGCCGGTTGGAGAACGCCACGAACTCCTGCTCGCTGATGACATCCGAAGTAGTCTCAAATATCGCCTGGAGCGGGGCCAGCTTCGTGAAATGCTCGTTTATCCCATTCTGAAGGGCCGCCTTCATGTTGTCGGCACGCAGATTGAACTCGGCAGCCGAGTTTCGGTCCTCCAAGCCTGAGACGAGGTACGAACCCGTGATCGACAGGACAGTCCCGAGAACCGCGAACAGCAAGATCGGCCCGCGACGCCGAACGTCATGTGACGTCTTGTGGCTCATGCGACCCGCCCCGGTGCCGTCGGCGCCTCGAAGGCCTTGTTGAGGTCCAGGCGTGGCTCGCTTCCTTCCGATACCTGCGCCCCCGCAACGCCGTCGGATGGTTCTTCGACGCGATCAGCGAGGATCGACCGAAGCGGATCCACGTCGTCGATCGACTCGGCCTTGCGCTCTCTGAAATCTGACGACATGAACTGCCCGAATTCCTTCACGGCAAAGCATGGCGCAGGTTCCCCCGTGCGGGCAATCGGAGGTCACGACCGTTTCGCGACAACCCTCAGACCGATTTGGACAAATTTGGTCTTGCCCCATCGCCCGACGTCCGGAAACGCTCCCGGTATTCGGAGGGCGTGACACCGATACGAGCGAGAAAGACACGCCGCATCGCACGCGCCGACCCGAAACCGCTCTTCGTCGCGACCGTGTCGATCGAGAGCCAGCTACCCTCGAGCAGGTAGCGTGCGACGTCGATACGCGTTCGGTCGACGTAATCCGACGGAGATATTCCGACCTCATGCGTGAAGACGCGTGCGAAATTGCGCGCGCTCATCGCAGCCATCTTGGCCAGGGCATTGGTCGACAGGTCCGCAGCCGGGTGATTTAAGACGTATTGCTGGACGTGGTGCAGCCGGCTGCGGTCCGCAGCTTGCGCCGCAAGATGTACGCTGAACTGGGATTGGTCTCCTGGCCGCTTCAGGAATACGACCAGGCGGCGGGCGACATGGAGCGATACATCGCGGCCAAGATCTTCTTCGACGAGAGCAAGACCGAGATCGATCGCTGCGCTCGACCCTGCAGAAGTCACAAGCGCACCGTCCCGGACGAACATCCGGTCGCCATCGACCTTGGCGTCAGGAAAGCGTTCGGCGAGCAGAGGTGCAAACTGCCAATGCGTCGCCACGACTCGGCCGCCAAGAAGTCCTGCCTCACCGAGCAGAAACGCCCCGGTGCAGACAGAGCCGTAACGCCGGGTCTGCGGCGCCAACCGGGCAAGCCAGTCGATGACATCCCTACTTGGCGTATTGGGAACACCGACACTTCCGGCCACAAGAAGCGTATCCGGATTGGTCGGGCTTGCGAGGTAGGTGGAGTCCGGCAGCACTCTGAGCCCCGAGTTGCAACGGATCGGTTGATCGTTTTCCGCAACGATCGAGACCTCGTAGAACCTCTCGCCGACGCGGTCGTTGGCTTCAGCGAAGACGTCCGTCAGCCCGGCAAGTTCGAGGGAGTGAACGTTCGATGGTGAAAAGATGACGACCCGCATGTGGAATCCTCCGCACCCGGCGTCTTGGGTCCACGTCTTCGTACGAGCCCTGCATGCCAATACTGTCAGCCCGCCGGGGCGATGGTGCGCTCCGGCATCTTCAAGCTTGCAACGCCGCCCATAGCCGGAGTTTATGCCACGCGCTCGGCGTCAAATGGACGAAAGGCTGCTTTACCCGGATCATGGTCAATAATGGCGACTAAGGGTATTTCTTACGCGCGACATCATGGAACTTATTTGTTGAGGAAACAAGGCCGCGGGTTTGTCTTGCGCGTAACGGCGAACGTCGAGATTGGCCACGCGAAGCAATTTCGTGGCAATCATGGCTGCGGGCTGAATAGCACTTGTTGCAGAGCGGTCGCTTTGTACCAGAAGCGGCCATCGACCATCCACACCGCGATGCGGGCTCAGTTTCCCGAATCTTTCAACCAGGAAGAAATCGTCTGGTTAAGATAGTCGGGCACTTCTTGCTGAATGAAGTGGCCAACGCCAGGAACGATTTTCACGGTGAGATTGTCGGGATTTTCTATCCATGACTTTTCCAGATCGAGAGTGCTCAGCAAAGCATGCGTCTCCTCGATTCCGTGCACATGCAAAACCGGGCATCTGATCACGGCACCGTAGATTTTCTTCATGGTCGGATCGAAGAGGTTGAGCGCAAACTGGGAAAAAGTGTAGTTAGCCTTGTAATAGCTCATCATGGACGAGATGGATGATCTCTTGAAAGCCTCGATGTAACGGCTCTTGATCTGTGGATCTACAATCCAGTACGCCAACTCTTCCGCAGTCAGGTTGTCGCCTTTGCCTCGGGCGAAGAACCGCGTGGCGTAAGCGCTGGCCCTGGACTGCGCGACAGGATGGTTCCAGGGAAGCAATTCCTTCGTGATGGCGCCAGGATGAGGAACGCTGAGGACGACAAGTCTTTCGATCAGATCCGGATTTTGCCCGGTGAATAGCCACGACAGAGCAGCGCCCCAGTCGTGCCCGATCAGGATGGCCTTGCGACCGTTACTCTCTGCATTGATCACGGCGCGGATGTCGTCGAGGAGAATCGGAGTCTTGTACGGCTCGACACCTTCCGGCCGACCGCTCAAATTGTACCCGCGCAGATCGAGAGCAACCACCTGATAATTTTCTGAGAATGCCTTGATCTGATTTCGCCAGGAATACCAGAAGTCAGGAAATCCGTGCACGAACACCATGAGCGGCTTCTTGTCGGATCCCATGGTGACGTAGTGGATTTTCGTCCCGGCATTGTCCGCATACCGGTGCAGAAGGTTCGGATCCTTATCGATATCAACGGCAGGCTCGCTCAAAACTGCCGGGATTTTATTGTGCCAGACGGCCTCCTCTGCATTTTCCGCGGAAGCAACGTGAGTGAACATGGCAGTGAGCATGGCGGCTCCAAAAAGCATCATCGAGCGGGTTCTAAGGGCCATCTCATCGATTCCTTTCGCCAGAACGACTGGCGAAAGCGAGGTCGCACGAACTCATTTGATATCTCCTTCGGCGATCTGGATGCGGAAAGCGGCGCCATACCCACCCTCTGGTCGACGTTTCGATTGCCCGGCACTGCGGGACACGTTTTACTATGGTGATCGCCATATTATGGCAATCGCCATAGAAGTGTCAAGCTAGGTGTGATAGGTTCGAGGCATGCCCCGTAAGACTGACGCCCGCGCTAGCGCGATTGCCACGGCCGAACGCCTGTTTCGCATCCAAGGCTACACCGCGACCGGATTGACCCAGATCCTGAAGGAAAGCGGTGCGCCTAAAGGATCGTTCTACTTTCACTTTCCACGCGGCAAGGCACAGCTCGCAGAAGAAGCCATCGATCATTACGTCGCGCGTCGAATGGCTATGGTGCGGAGTATCTCGGCAAATACGACGGGTGATGCCCTGAATTTCGTTCAGCAGATTTTCAGCGCATTCGCGGCCGAAATGGTCGCCTCGGATTTCCAGTATGGATGTCTGATGCAAAATCTGGCGAATGAGCTGCCCGCGCTCGACGCCGAGCTGACCAAACGGGTGGCGCGCGGATTTGTCGATTCGACGGAGATTGTCGCGGAGCATTTGAGGGGATGCGGTTTTACTCCCGCGCGCGCATCCTCGACCGCAGCCGCATTGGTAGCCGCCGTCGAAGGCGCGCGAACGATCGCCCGCCTGGAACGCACGCCGGCGATATTCGCGGCGCTGGCGGATGTCAGTGTCCGGGGGTGGGCTGCCCCCGAGAAGTGATCCGGGTCCACGGTTCTCGCTCGGGCGTGGAAGGTCGATCCGGACGCGGGTGTGATGGGGAAGACCGGTGAGCCGATGGGGGAGCAAATCCCGGTCTCATATGCAGCTATTCATCGTCCATTCGAGTTTTAGAGCTTTTTTGGATTGAGCCTACTCGCCGTCCTCATGGTGAGGAGCGCGCCATTTGGCGCGCGTCTCGAACCATGGCGTGTGTCGCCCATCCTTCGAGACGCGGTCGAAGATGACCGCTC
>NZ_JAQGJD010000133.1 GCF_028290785.1 Tardiphaga sp.
GCCTTCAATGGCTGGACGCGGACAGGTGGAAGGCGGGCGAAAGCCGGCCGGATCCGCGGCCCAAGTGGTCGCAGCCTGGCCCGGAAGTACGGTCCCCCGGACAGAAATCGCCGCGGTGGCGCGCCGAGAGGCGACGCGGTTGCAGCTTCGTCGCCGACGGCGAAGCGGATCGCGACCACGCTACCCCACGCGCCGCTCGGCGCGCGACCTCCCCTCACGTTCGAGGGGTGGATTTCCCGCAAAACTCGGGCTTTTCCGGCCGCGAGAACGCAAACCTTTGCCCGGAAAGGCAGTTTCACCGTGACCCTGAGCGCCATATGCGCTACGCACAGCCATTCTCCCGGAGCTGCCCCATGAGCCGTCGCGACAAGAAACCCCTCGTCAAATCCCGCGGCCCCGCCGGTCCGCGCGGCAAGGGTGGGCGCCCGAAGACCACCGGTACCACGACCTCGGGTTCGAAGCCGGGGCGTCCCAAATCCGCGCGTTCGGATGGCGAGCGGCCGTCGTTCGGCAAGGCCGGCCGGATCAAGAGCGACCGCCCGATGAGCGCGCGCCCGCCGCGCGAACGCGCTTCCGAGCGCCCGGAGCGCTTTGAGCGCTCCGAACGGCCGGAGCGGGCCGAGCGCGGCTATGGCGACCGTCCGCAGACCTCCCGTCCGCCGCGCGAGCGCCCCGCTGGTCGCCCCGAGCGAGCCGAGCGCCCGGATCGGTCCGAGCGTCCCGCCCGTCCAGCCTTCCGGCCGCAGCGGCCCGAACGCGCCGCCGAGCGCGATCATGGCGATCGTCCGCAAGCCGCGCGTTCGCGCAATCGCATCGATGCCGCCCTGGAGCGCTCCGAATGGGGCGATCCCCGCGAGCCGCGCGATACCCGTTTCGAAGCCCCGGAGCGCGCCGCTCGCCCGGCGCGATCCGGTAGCCGCCCGGAACGTTCCGAGCGTCCGCAGCGCCCCGAGCGTTTCGGCAACGACCGTCCGCCGTCGCGCGGTGGCCGTCCCGCGCGCGCCTCGGCGCCGCGCGAGCCCAAGCACGAACGCCCGCCGTTCGATCCCGATACCTTCGTGCCCGAGCCCAAGGTGGTCGTCCCCAAGGCACCACTGCCCACCGCGGTGGAGATGGCCGTGGTCACCGCCGACGAGGCCGGCATGCGCGTCGATCGCTTCCTCGAGGCGCGCTTCGAGGGCCTGTCGTTCAGCCATATCCAGCGCATCGTCCGCAAAGGCGAGCTGCGCATCAACGGCAAGCGCGCCGACAGCAAGGACCGGCTGGAAGAGGGCCAGACCGTCCGCATTCCGCCACTCAAGCTCGACGCGCCGAAAGTCGGCGGCGGCGTGCTCTCGGAAGCCGCGCAAAAAACCCTCGATGCGATCAAGGAGATGATCATCTTCGAGGACGCCGACGTGATGGTGCTGAACAAGCCGGCCGGTCTCGCCGTGCAGGGCGGCTCCGGCACCGTGCGCCACGTCGATGGCATGCTGGAAGTGATGCGCGACGCCAAGGGCCAGAAGCCACGGCTGGTGCATCGCTTGGACAAGGATACTGCCGGCTGCCTGCTGATCGCCAAGACGCGCTTCGCCGCAACGAAACTCACCGGCTCGTTCCGCGAGCGCTCGGCGCGGAAAATCTATTGGGCGCTGGTCGCCGGCGTGCCGAAGCCGAAGCAGGGCCGCATCTCCACCTATCTCGCCAAGGAAGAGAACGAGGAAGACACCATCATGCGCGTCGCCCAGCACGGCGACGAGGGCGCCAGCCATGCAGTGACGTACTACGCGGTGGTGGAAACCTCCGCACAAAAACTGGCCTGGGTGTCGCTGAAGCCGGTGACCGGGCGCACGCATCAGCTGCGCGCGCACATGGCGCATATCGATCACGCCATCATCGGCGACCCCAAATACTTCAACAAGGAAAACTGGCAGCTGCCCGGCGGCATCCAGAAGAAGCTGCATCTTTTGGCGCGCCGCATCGTCGTGCCGCATCCGCGCGGCGGCTTCATCGACGCGACCGCTCCGTTGCCGCCGCACATGCTGCAGACCTGGAATCTGCTCGGGCTCGAAGCCGACCGCTTCGACCCGATCGAGAACGCGCCGGAAGAGTAGGGCGTTGTTGCCCCCGCCGGATTTCGACGACGCGTTTCGCGCGCGGTTGCACGACCTGTTCGTGTGGCGCCGCGATGTCAGGCATTTCCGCACCGATGCGCTGCCCGATGGCACGCTGGAGCGTCTGATCGAAACCGCGTGTCTGTCGCCGTCGGTGGGCTTGAGCCAGCCCTGGCGCTTCGTCGTGGTCGACGATGCCGCGCGTCGCGAAGCGGTGCTGGACAACTTCACGACCTGCAACGCCGAGGCGCTGGCCAGCTATTCGGGCGATCTAGCGCAGCGCTACGCCGCGCTGAAGCTCGCCGGCCTGCGCGAGGCGCCAATTCATCTCGCGGTGTTCGCCGATCATGCCACCGACGTCGGCCACGGCGTTGGCCGGCGCACCATGCCCGAGATGGCGGATTATTCGGTGGTCGCGGCGATCGCCACGCTGTGGCTGGCGGCGCGCGCCGGAGGCATCGGCATGGGCTGGGTCTCAATCCTCGATCCCCGGAAGATCGCCGTCGCCCTCGAGGTTCCCGCCGACTGGAAACTGATCGGCTATTTCTGCCTCGGCTATCCCATGAGCGAGGCCGACACTCCGGAACTGGAACGCGCCGGCTGGGAGCAGCGCCGTCCGGCCGCCGATCACATCATCCGGCGCTGACGCGTTTGCACTTGAGATGGTGGGCCATCGTGACAACATGAGAACGATGATCAAATACCTGCTGAAATCCGCGGTCGTCGTTGCGCTGCTCGCCGCCGCGCCGGCCACCGCGCAAATCCTGCCGCCGGGCGGGGCGCTGCTGACGCCGCCGCCCCCTCCCGCGCCGCCGCCGCCGAGCATGGCGATTCCCGTAGTGCCCAAGCTCGACGAGATGCCGTCGCCGCAAAACGCGCGACCGAGCCGCCGCTCGTTCGGCGATCGCATCACCGATTGCCTGCAGGACGGCGCCGCCGCCGGACTCGGCCCGAACGACCGCGCCGCCTATTCGCGAAGCTGCGCCAATCGCTGACGGTCGCTTTGCCCTGACCCGGCCGTTCGGATAGGTTGCGCCGGATCCACAGGATGAAGAAACTCGATGCGTGAATTGTTTGATGAAGTGTACGGACAGGGCGGTCTCGATCCGGAAGAGGCGGTGCGCAACTCGACGCGCGGACCGCAGCGCAAGCGGTTCTACGCGCGCGCCGGCATGACCGAGACGCCGGATGGCTTTGCCATCACGCTCGACGACAAGACCGTGCGCACGCCCTCGCGAAAACCATTAAGCGCGCCGGTGCGCGGCGTCGCCGAAGCGATCGTCGCCGAATGGGAGGCGCAGCAGGGCACCATCAATCCGATGACCATGCCGCTGACGCGGCTCGCCAACAGCGTCATCGATGCGGTCGGCGACAACGTCATCGCGGTGGCCGACGACATCGCCAAATACTTCGGCACCGACCTTTTGTTTTATCGCGCCGGCCATCCGCAGGAGCTGGTGGCGCGCGAGGCGCAGGCGTGGGATCCGGTGTTGTTCTGGGCCGCCGATACGCTCGGCGCGCATTTCATCCTTGCCGAAGGCATTATTCATGTCGAGCAGCCGGCGTCCGCGATTGCAGCCGCCCGCGCGACGCTGCCGGCCGATCCCTGGCGTATCGCGGCGCTGCATCTGGTGACCACGCTGACCGGCTCGGCGCTGCTCGCGGTGGCGCTGCTGCGCGGCCATCTCGATGCCGATCAGGTCTGGGCCGCTGCCCATGTGGACGAGGACTGGAACATCGAGCACTGGGGCATCGACGAGGAGGTCGCCTTGCGCCGCGCTGGCAAGCTGGTGGACTTCCGGGCCGCTGCCTTTGCGCTGAAGGCGCTGACGCCGGCCAGTTAAGAACAAGTTAATACCAGTTGCCTATCGTTGCCGGACCATTGTCCGGTGAAGCGAACATGACCGTTGCCGTCACCCCGATCTCTCCCGTCATCGCCGCACAGGGCGTGCATGGCGACCTCGGCTTCCAGACCGGAACCGTGGTGGCCGCCCGGGTGCTGAAGGTCCTGCCCGACAACCAGGTGCGGATCTCCATCGGCAACGTCGCCATCGACGTGCAATCCGAAGTCCCGCTGCAGGCCGGCCAGATGCTGCAGCTCGCGGTGTCGCAAACGCCGGACGGGGTCCGGCTCGCGGTGGTGGTGCCACAGGCGTCGCCCGAAAGCGCCGCGCCGGCGACCGGCAGCGGCGGCGCGCCGCTCGATACCGTGACGCTGGCGCCGGATGCCCCGGTCAGTCTCGCCACCATTCTGGCATCGTCGAAAGTGCAACTGACGGGTCCTGAAGCCCTCGCGGTGTCCACCGCGGCGCAAAGCGCGGCGACGCAGCAGGCCGGCCTATCGACACTGTTCGCCGATCTCGGCGCCGCGGCTTCCTTGCCAGGCCTGCCGCCAAAGCTGCAGCAGGCCGTGGCCAACCTGCTGGCGCAGCGGCCCACACTCGACGCCAGTCTGACGGGCGATGACGTCAAGGCGGCGTTCCAGAACTCGGGCCTCTTTCTTGAAGCGTCGCTGGCGTCAGGATCGGCGTCGCCGTCCGCGACCACGCCGGACCTCAAGGCTGCGCTGATTGTCTTGCGTCAACTGCTGTCGGCGTCGCTCGACGATCCGGCCCTTGGCGCTGGCGTTCCCGTGTCGGCGCAGCAAGCCGCGCACCCGGCCGGCGCAGTGGCCCCCGATGCAACATTTGGCGCCGCGCTGGCGCGCGCCGCCGAACCGACCATCGTTGCGCCTTCGCTGGCGCCGGGCGCCGACATCCTGCAGGGCCTGATGGCGCAGTCGGCGCGCGTTGCATCCGACAAATCGACCGGCTTGCAGGACACGCCCGATATCCTGCCGGGCACGTCATCGACCAGCGCCAGCTTGCGCGTGGCGAACACCGCAGGGGCGCTGAACCTGATGCAGGAGGCGCAGCAGACAAGCCACATGGCGGCAAGCACGGCGCTGCCCGTGGCCGACGATCAATTCCTGCTCGACCTGCTGCCGGTGCCGAAATCGCTGACCGCCGCGCACGTCGATGCTGCCGGCGTCGCGCATACCGATACGCCGCCACCGCCGCTCCGCGGCGCGCTGCCGTCGGCCCAAGCCGCCGTGCTATCGACGCTGGTACCCAACATGCCGCTGGCGAGCACGGTGCGGCATCTGCTGGCCGATACCGACGCTGCCATCGCGCGGCAAACCCTGATGCAGGTCGCCTCTCTGCCGGATCCCTCCGACGCCAAATCGACGCGGCTCGACGCCACCGCGCCGCGCTGGAATTTCGAAATTCCGTTCGCGACCCCGCACGGCACGGCGATAGCGCAGTTCGAGATTTCGCGCGATGGCGGCCACGAATCCGAGGCGGAGGCCGCGCAACGAGTCTGGCGCGCGCGGTTCTCGCTCGACGTCGAGCCGGCCGGCCCGGTGCATGCGCTGGTATCGCTCTCCGGCGACAAGACCTCGGTGCGGATGTGGGCAGAGCGGCCCGCAACCGCGCTGCAGCTGCGCGCCGGCACCGCGCAGCTAAGCCAGGCGCTGCTCCGCGCCGAACTGACGCCGGGAGAGATCGTGATCCGCGAGGGAGCGCCGGTGCAGGCGGCGCCAGCGACGGCCGGCCATTTCCTGGATCGCGCGCTATGATCGTCCAGCCGAAGCGCCAGCTCGCCGTCGCGCTGCTATACGACAAGACCGGCGCGCCGCGCGTCGTTGCCAAGGGCAAGGGCACCATCGGCGCCAAGATCATCGAAGTGGCCAAGGCCAACGACATTCCGATCGAGGAGAACGAGGTGCTGGCCGGTGCACTCTCCAATGTGGAGATCGGCGACGAGATTCCGGCCGAGCTCTACAAGGCGGTCGCCGAAGTGCTGGTGTTCGTGCTTGGACTGTCGGGCAGGGTGCGCTGAACTCGCAGCTACCAACCTCGGCTGTCATGATTCCACCACGAAGCCCGGCGCATCTGCGTGCTCCATCGCTCACAGGTGCCTCGTGATTCATCGCCGCCATGTCCTCGGATTGCTCGCCGCCGCTACCGTCTCGCCGGCTCTGGCCCATGTTGCGCCTCAGCGCAGCGAGATTCGCGACAGCCTGGCAAAACACTTTGCCGATGCCGGAACTGTCGGCACCTTCGTCGGCTACAAGACCGACGACTATCTGATCATCGCCAGCGACAAGGAACGGTCCGGCGAGGCCAAGTTGCCGGCCTCGACCTTCAAAATCCCCAATTCGCTGATCGCGCTCGACACCGGCGTGGTCGCCGATCCCGACAAGGACGTGTTCAAGTGGGATGGCGTGACGCGTGACATCGCGGCGTGGAATCAGGATCACACGCTGCGCACGGCGATCGCGGCCTCCGCAGTGCCGGTGTATCAGGAGATCGCGCGGCGCATCGGCGCCGAGCGGATGCAGAAGTATCTCAACGATTTCGACTACGGCAACCGCGATATCGGCGGCGGCATCGACCAGTTCTGGCTGACCGGCGCGCTGCGTATCGATCCGATGGAGCAGATCGACTTCGTCGATCGGCTGCGCCGCGGCGTGCTGCCGGCGCAGAAGCGCAGCCAGGATCTGGTGCGGGATATCCTGCCGGTGACCAAAGTGGGCGACGCTGTGATCCGCGCCAAGACCGGATTGCTGGGCGCCGAGATCGGCAGGCCATCGCTGGGCTGGATCGTCGGCTGGGCGGAAAAGGGCAGCGCGCAGACCGTGTTCGCGCTCAACCTCGACGTTCGCGAGCCCCGCCACGTCGCCAGTCGCATGGCGATCGCGCAGCAGTGCCTGACCGACATCGGCGCGTTGTAGGACCTAGCCCCGCGCCAGCGGGCCGGTCCGCGCCGGCTCGGCATCCTTGCCGATGCGGCCGAGATGGGTATAGCGAAAGCCCGCGGCGTATTTCAGGCCGTAGCCGAGCGCGCGGTCGAGCCCGATATGCGCCAGCCAGATCAGCGCGATCGATCCAAGCGCTGGCTCCGCGAAGATCAGTCCGACCATGGCCAGCAACATCGGCCCGATGGTCACGTGCGCGGCGTTATAGACGACCGCACCGATCCGGGGCCCGGCCGGATAAGCGAGAAAAGTGAGGTCCGGCACGAAGAACAGAATCGCATAGGCTTGCCAAGGTGAGCCGGAAAACGCGTAAAACAGCGTGGTCCCGATAAATAGTGCAACGCCTTCCCAGCGCATCACATCGCGGACGCCGCCGGTGGCGGCACCGCTGTTTTCGTTGATGATGATATTGGGCATTCCGGATCGTCTCCCTGCGCGGACCCCGGATATAGGGACGATGCCGGCCGACGCCATGCGGTTTCGACGGTTTCCAGCCCTCCGGATGGACGTTTCCACCGCCGAAAACCCCATGCTAGAACCCGGACAAATCTTGCGGCAAGACGGTAGCATCCCGCATCGAAACGCGAAGTCTTGAGGCAAACTTGTGGCAGGCCGGAAAACGGCCTCGTCGCAGTCCAAAAACGACGTTAAAACAACGGGCTGGAGCACATGAAAGACATCCTGGACACCCTCGAGGAGCGCCGCGCCGGCGCCAAGCTGGGCGGCGGCGAGAAGCGCATCGAGTCGCAGCATGCCAAGGGCAAGCTGACGGCGCGCGAGCGCATCGAACTGCTGCTCGACAAGGGCTCGTTCGAGGAGTTCGACATGTTCGTCGAGCACCGCTCAGTGGAATTCGGGATGGAGAAATCCAGGATCCCGGGCGACGGGGTCGTCACCGGTTGGGGCACGGTCAACGGCCGCAAGACCTTTGTGTTCGCCAAGGACTTTACGGTGTTCGGCGGCTCGCTGTCCGAGACTCACGCGCAAAAGATCGTCAAGATCCAGGACATGGCGATGAAGGCCCGCGCGCCGATCATCGGGCTCTATGACGCCGGCGGCGCGCGCATCCAGGAAGGCGTCGCGGCACTCGCCGGCTATTCCTACGTGTTCCGCCGCAACGTGCAGGCCTCCGGCGTGATCCCGCAGATCTCCGTCATCATGGGTCCCTGCGCCGGCGGCGACGTCTACTCGCCAGCCATGACCGACTTCATCTTCATGGTGAAGAACACCAGCTACATGTTCGTCACCGGCCCCGACGTGGTGAAGACCGTCACCAACGAGGTGGTCACCGCGGAAGAACTCGGCGGCGCCAGCGTGCATGCGACGCGCTCCTCGATCGCCGACGGCGCATTCGAGAACGACGTTGAGACGCTGTTGCAGATGCGCCGGCTGATCGACTTCCTGCCCAGCAACAACACTGCCGGCGTGCCGGAATGGCCGAGTTTCGACGACATCGAGCGCGTCGATTATTCGCTCGACACGCTGATCCCCGACAATCCGAACATGCCCTACGACATCAAGGAACTGATCCTGAAGGTGGTGGACGAGGGCGACTTCTTCGAGATCTCGGAAACCTTTGCGAAGAACATCGTCACCGGCTTCGGCCGGATCGCCGGCAAGACCGTCGGCTTCGTCGCCAACCAGCCGATGGTGCTGGCCGGCGTGCTCGATAGCGATGCCTCGCGCAAGGCGGCGCGCTTCGTCCGCTTCTGCGACGCCTTCAACATTCCGATCGTGACCTTCGTCGACGTGCCGGGCTTCCTGCCGGGCACCGCGCAGGAATATGGCGGCCTGATCAAGCACGGCGCCAAGCTGCTGTTCGCCTACAGCCAGTGCACCGTGCCGCTCGTCACCGTCATCACGCGAAAAGCCTATGGCGGCGCGTTCGACGTGATGGCGTCGAAGGAAATCGGCGCCGACATGAACTACGCCTGGCCGACCGCGCAGATCGCGGTGATGGGCGCCAAGGGCGCGGTGGAGATCATCTTCCGCCAGGACATCGGCGACGCCGACAAGATCGCCGCGCGCACCAAGGAATACGAGGACCGCTTCCTGTCGCCGTTCGTCGCCGCCGAGCGCGGCTACATCGACGACGTCATCATGCCGCACTCGACACGCCGGCGGATCGCAAGGGCGCTGGCGATGCTGAAGGACAAGCACGTCGAAGCGCCGATGAAGAAGCACGACAATATGCCGTTGTAGAAGGCCATCACGCCGCAGGGGGCTCACATGCAGATGACACGGGCAGCTGTTTGTCTTGTTGCCTTCATGCTGCCCGCCGCGGCGGTGCAGGCCGCGTCGGTTCATATCGTGGCGCTTGGCGCCAGCAACACCTATGGTCACGGCCGCGGCAGGACCAATGGCGGTGTCGAGCCGTCGCAAGCCTTTCCGGCCCAACTTGAGGCGATGCTTCGCGCGCGCGGAGTCGATGCCCATGTCGCGAACGCCGGAATTCCCGGCGATACCACCGGTGGCATGTTGCAGCGGCTCGGTTCGGCAGTGCCGGACGGCACGCAAATCGTCATTCTTCAGCCCGGCGGGAATGATATGCGGCGCGGCGAAGGCGCCAGCCGCGCCGGCAATATCGCCGCTATTCAACAGCAGCTCGCGGCGCGCCATATCAAGGTGATCATGACCGGCATGGCCGCGCCGGCAAGCACGCGCGATCCCGACGGTCAGCATTTCAATGCCCTAGGCCACACCGCGGTTGCAGCATCGCTGGTGCCGAAGGTGATAGCGGCGATGCGGGGTAGATAGCCGACGACCGTGGGGCGGTGAGGCTGGCGGACGCTTGCGCTACTTCACCCCCATGCAACTCGCATAAAACGTCGTTGTCGCCGGCCAGTCCGAAAACATGCCGCGGACGCCAACCTGCTGGGCCAGCACGTCGAGCACGGTCAGCGTGTCGCCATCGCGATCGATGGCGGCCTTGACCGATGAGTGATAGAAGCCGCCGCCCTTGTTCAGCGGGCCATCGCGCTCCAGCGACCAGCCGATCAGGTCGAGGCCGGCGGCCTTCGCCGCTTTGGCGTAGGCGGAGGGGACGATTTCGTTGTTGTCGTTCAGCGCCAGCATGGTGGTGATCGGCGGCGCCAGGATCTTGACGCCCTGCGCCTTCAATTCCGGCATCGAGGGTTTCCAGGTCTCGGGCTTGTTGGGATCTAGGCCCAGTTTCTCGTAGCGGTCCTCGAGGTAGACGGCCTGTGCCGCGAATTCCGGCGCGGTCTTCACCCAATACAGAATGTCGGCGAGGCCAAAACTCTGGGCGAATACGTCCGATGGTGGAATGCCGGCGGTCTTGTACTCCTCCAGCATTTGCGTGGCGTATTTCTCCTGGGTGTAGTCGCCATCGAACGGCATCGCCACCTCCGGCGCCTTTAGCTCCGGCGTGAATTTTGCGCCGAGACTCTTGATCAGTGCGATGCTCTCGGCATGGGTCATCAGCGTGCCCGATGCGGCGTAGAGATCGGTGCGCCAGCGCGGCGTGCCGTTCTGATAATCCGCGACCGTCGTCGCTGCCGGATTGAGGCCATCCATCTTTGCCGACAGCGTCTTGAACTCCGCCAGCGTGATGTCACTGGTACAGCATTTTGCTGAGGCCTTGCGGCCGGTGGCGGGATCGGCCGGGACAAAACCTTGCGAGCATTTCGCAGCCAGTTCCGGCACCGACAGGATGTTGGTGGTGGTGTGCAGGTCGCATTGCGAATGCCGGCACACCAGTTGGCGGTCCTTGGTGAAGGTGACGTCGCATTCGATCACGCCGGCGCCCATGCGCGCGGCGGCGCGGTACGATTCCGCGCTGTGTTCGGGAAACTGCAGCGGCGCGCCGCGGTGGGCGATGGAGAAGTCGGTCTTGTGGAACGGTCCGGTGCAGGCGGCCAACCGGGCCTTGAGCGGCCCGTCCTTCATCTTGTCGACGAGGTAAAACGGCCGCGGACCGAGTTGTGCCTGCGCCGGTGCATCGCCCTGCGCCATTGCCGGGAGGGGGGCGACAAGGCCGAACAGCAGGACGGACACCAGGCAACGCATAACGACCGACATGATAAGCCTCATCAGGATGATTTCGTTGTGCCATATGCGCATCGCGATGTGACGCCAGCATGTGGCGCGCTGAACCTTTCATACCGTCATGCGTGGCCGCTTGGTCGCCATGCGATCGGCGAGACAATGGCGCAAGGTGGCTTCATTTAGGATCGGTTGCCTGCCAAACAGGCAGATCGTCATCGCTTGTCGAGTGGCGGAACCGCGCCCGGCCTCGATTCCAGTCGTGCGATCAAGCCGTTACGAGCATGCAGGTGGCTGTCGCCGAATGGCACAGAGGTTGCTTCTCTTCAGTCAGGTCAACGACGACTGCCGTCCAGAGGACTGCCGAAGCGCGAACAGCTTGGGCATGAGGACATTCCGCGATGTTCCATCGCGGGCAGCCGTCCCTCATGCCAAGCCTTTCGCGGTTTTGCCAGCCTCCTGACGCCACCGAGCTTCCGGGCAGCAACCCCAGGCCATCGCCCCAGTTTCTAACCGTGCGCGCGCACGATCCCCGCATGACTCAGGCCATGTGGTGACGCCGCGCGAGCGCGGAAGCATCTCATACCGAAAGAATGGAGCCTCAATGTCTTATCTCGCGCCGTCGGAATTCGTCACCAAAATGGTCGATGCCGGCGAATCCAAAATCTTCATGTCGACCAGGGACACAGTGATCCGCGCCTTTATGGCCGGCGCCATCCTCGCGCTGGCTGCGTGGTTCGCCGTCACCATCAACGTCAATACCGGTCAGCCGATCATCGGCGCGCTGCTGTTTCCGGTCGGGTTCTGCATGCTCTATCTGCTCGGCTTCGATCTGCTCACCGGCGTATTCGTGCTGGCGCCGCTGGCCTTGCTGGACAAGCGGCCGGGTGTGACGATCAACGGCGTGCTGCGCAACTGGGGCCTGGTGTTCCTCGGCAACTTCGCAGGTGCGCTGACGGTGGCCTTCATGATGGCCTTCGTGACGACGTTCGGCTTCACCGAGGCGCCCGACAAGGTCGGCATGGCGATCGGCAACATCGGCGAGGGCCGCACGCTGGGCTACGCATCGCATGGTGCGGCCGGCATGGCGACCTTGTTCATCCGTGGCATGCTGTGCAACTGGATGGTCTCGACCGGCGTCGTCGGCGCCATGATCTCGACCACGGTCCCCGGCAAGGTGATCGCGATGTGGATGCCGATCCTGGTGTTCTTCTACATGGTGTTCGAGCATTCCGTCGTGAACATGTTCCTGTTTCCGTCGGGCCTGATGCTGCACGCCAAATTCTCGATCCTCGACTATCTGATCTGGAACGAGATCCCGACGGTGCTGGGCAATCTGGTGGGCGGTCTCGCCTTCACCGGCCTGACACTCTACGCCACCCACGTCATGACCGGCCCGAAGCGTGCCGCTGCCGCCGTGCCGGTGCGGAAGCGCGCGGCCTGATACTGGCTGGCGCGCAGGAGCCTTACCTGATTAGGTAGGGCTCCTTTTCCGGCGTGACGAATGTCGAGTACATTGCAGATATCGATCGGGCAATATTCCGACAAAGGGCGCAAGGAAACCAATCAGGATTTCCATGGCGTTCTCGTGCCCGACGAGCCGTTGCTCGGCATGAAGGGCATTGCCGTCGTTCTCGCCGATGGCATTAGCAGCAGTTCGGTCAGCCAGGTCGCCAGCGAATCGGCCGTCAAGAGCTTCCTGACCGACTACTATTGTACGTCGGAAGCCTGGTCCGTGAAGACGTCGGCGCAGCGAGTCATCGCCGCGACGAATTCCTGGCTGCACGCGCAGACGCGACGCAGTTACTATCGCTACGATCCTGACAAAGGCTACGTCTGCACGTTCAGTGCGATCGTCCTCAAGGCGGCAACGGCGCACCTGTTTCATATCGGCGATTGCCGCATCTACCGTCTGGACGGCACGTCGCTGGAGCAACTGACCGAGGATCACCGTGTCCACGTGTCGTCGGAGCAGAGCTATCTCGGCCGCGCGCTGGGGGTCAATCCCGAGGTCGAGATCGACTATCAGAGCTGTGAGATCGAAAGAGACGATGTCTTTCTGCTGGTCACCGATGGCGTCTACGAATTTGTCGGCCAACGCTCGATGGTCGATATCGTTCGCAGCGCGGCGGATGATCTCGATGGCGCGGCCCGCCGGATCGTCGAAGAGGCCTATCGCAACGGCAGCGCCGATAACCTGACCGTGCAGATCGTGCGCATCGACGCGGTCGGTAAGGGCGACGCGGGACATCGTCCGTCTGTTTCGAACCTGCCGCCGCCGCCGCTGCTCGAAGCGCGCATGACCCTCGATGGCTATCGCATCGTGCGCCAAATCCATGCCAGCAGCCGAAGCCACATCTACCTCGCCGAAGACATCGACAGCGGCGACCTTGTCGCGCTGAAGATCCCGTCGATCGATTTGCGCGACGACGCGGACTATTTGCGGCGCTTCATGATGGAAGAGTGGATCGCACGGCGGATCAACAGTCCGCACGTGCTGAAGCCGCGCGACCAGTCGCGAAAGCGAACGTACCTCTATGTCGTCATGGAGTTCATCGACGGCCAAACCCTCACCCAATGGATGATCGATCATCCGCAACCGGACCTCGAGGAGGTTCGCGCCATCGTCGAGCAGATCGCCGCCGGCCTGCGCGCGTTTCATCGCAAGGAAATGATCCATCAGGATCTGCGGCCCGAAAACGTTCTCATCGACCGGACCGGGACCGTCAAGATCATCGATTTCGGATCCGTACGCGTCGCCGGCGTGTCCGAGCTGACGGGGCATCGGCAGGACAACGATGTGCTGGGGACCCAGCAATATTCGGCACCGGAATATTTCGACTGGGAGGGCGGCTCGCCACAGGCGGACCAGTTTTCACTCGGCGTCATCGCCTATCAGATGCTGACGGGCCGGCTTCCCTACGGCGCGCGACTGGCGCGAGCGTCAGGAAAAAGCCAGCGAAGCAAGCTGCGCTACACACCGGCGCGGGACTTCAATTCGGCGATTCCGGTCTGGGTCGACCGGACGCTGCAGCGCGCGGTCAGCCTTACCCCCGCGAAGCGCTACGAGGCGCTGTCGGAATTTCTGTTCGATCTGCGCCATCCCAACGCCAGCTATATCGACACCCGCCCGGTGCCGCTGATGGCGCGAAACCCGTTGCTGTTCTGGAAGGGCCTTGTCCTGATACTCACGCTGGCGATCGTCGTGCTGCTTGCCTTGTTGCACAGAGGCCGGACGTGATGGACCGGACGTGGATATCGCGCGATGACAAGGTTGATTTTGAACCTTTGATCTGCGCCGGCGACCCAAGCTAACACGCCAGCCACCGCTGTTGGGTATTCCCCAAAACTCTCAGGCCCGTCATGCTCCGCGCCATCTCGCTTGCCGTCGTCGCCGCTATCACATGGTCTGCGCCAAACCAGCGCGGGCCTGCGCGACGGGGATCTAACATGCGGTTCTTCGTATTGCTGCTCGGCATCGCCGCGCCGCTGCCGGCGTCGGCCTATCAATGCACGATTTCGCCGGCAAAGGATGCGGTGGTCATCAAGACCGACAATGCATCGGCGCAGTCCGTGACCTGCAAGGTCGATTGCCGTTTCGCGACGCCCGCGGGCATGGTGTCGTTCTCCTGCAGCCAGCAAATTCCGCCCCAGACCAAGGGCTGGTACGTCTGCCTGCGACCGATCGAGGGCGCGGCGGCGCAATTTGCCGGCGGCGGCGAGGCCTGCAAGTAGCAGGCGCAAGATCGTCCCTCGCACCTAACAAAAAACCCCGCGCAAGCGGGGTTTTCCGTATGTCTTATGCGTCGCTCTCAGAACGGGCGGCAGCGGCCGTAGCGCCAGGCGAAGCCCGGGCCGCAACCGCGGCCGGGACGTACTACGACGACCGGCGGCGGGCGGCGCACCACGACGACGCCCATCGGACGGCAACGGCCCATCGGTCCGCGTGCCCAGCCTGGGCCGCAACCCTGCGCGACCTGGATCACGTCGGCGGTCTCAGTGGCGCTGAGCGGCGCCAGCGGCATGGCGTTGGCGGCGCCGAGGCCCGCGATCGCGAACACGGCGGCGGCAAGAATGGTCTTCATGGCTCTCTCCTTCGAAGGGCCGCATGGCGGCACCGGTGATTGACGCCTGTTCATCCCGGCAAGCCAAGATGAGCGCGTCGTACGTCTCAGCAACGGCGAAATAGCCGATTCGGGCTGAATGAAAAATGAATGTGGGCGCCGCCGCGGTGACTATGCGGCGGCGCGTCAGTCACTTCCCCGCCAGAAACGCCAGCATCAGCGCGTCGAATTTCGGCGCGGCGTCGAGGAAGACGAGGTGTCCGGCGTCGGGCAAAACCTCGACCTTGGCATTGGGCATCTTGACCGCCAGCGCCTTGGCCAGTTCGGCGTTCTGGCCCATCTTCGGACGCAGTGCCTCCGGCGCCAGCGGCTTGCCGGGTGCGTTGTGGTCGTCCGCGCCCATGATGAACAGGGTCGGCAGCGTGATCAGCGGCACTTCATGCGCGACGGGTTCGCGGTAGATCATCTGGGCCGAACTGACGAAGGCGCGCAGCCAGCGCGGATAATCGGCCGCGCCCTTGATATTGAAGCGCGCGTCGATGAACGGCGTCACCTGGTCGGGCTGCATCTTCAACGCATAGTTCACCTCGAGCTGCTTGCGATAGCCCTCGGCGGTCAGCTTGTCCTCGCTCTCGATGATTTTCTCGGTCGGCGTCGGCGGCACGTAGAGCCGATAATCCTCAAGGCCGATCGGTGCGGCCAGCAGCAGGTGATCGATGCGCTCGGCATAGGTCCGCGCGATGCGGACGCTCAGCATGCCGCCCAGCGAATGCGCGACCACGTCGAACTTGGCGATGCCGAGATGATCCATCAGCGCGATGGTGTTGCGGGCGAGGGTGTCGAAATGCAGTTCACCGGCGGGTTTCGAGGATTTGCCGAAGCCGATCTGATCCGGCACCACGACGCGATAGCCGGCCTCGGTCAGCACGCCGATCACCGGCGCCCAGTAGCTCGAGGGAAAGTTGCGCCCATGCAGCAACAGCACGGTGCGGCCGTTCGGCTTCGCCGACGGCACATCCATATAGGCCATGCGAACCTGCTCGCCGTCATTGACCAGCGGCAGCATGCTGACGGGGTAGGGGTAGGCAAAGCCCTCCAGCCCGATGCCGTAGGGCTCGCGCGCCGGCGTCTCGGTGGCATGAGCTGCAAGCGGAAGTGCGGCGAGCAGAGCGGACAGCAGCAGGCGTTTCATCAGGGCAAACTCCGGGAAATGGCTGGCGTGGATTTGCTGCGTCTTTGCGGCGACAAGAAGCCGCGACCCATCACGATGTTGCGCAGCGACAGCAGTATCGCTCATCCAATTTTAAGGCCTCGCTGCGACATTGCGGATCGACCGAAATGATTCGAGCGCGGCACAGCATGTTCAACACCATTATTCTGCTAACGGGGCCGGCGGAGCATTCCATTTTCACC